>JAEZEZ010000125.1 GCA_023432855.1 Pseudomonadota bacterium
CGCGCCCTCGCCGAGGCCGGCGCCGACCCCCTGCAGGCGGCGCTCGCCTTCGCCCAGACGCGCGAGGAAGCCTCCACGGTCATCGTCGGCGTGACCTCCGCGGCCGAGCTGCGCGCGGTCCTGGCGGCCTCGGCCGCCCCCGCGCCGGACCTCGACTGGGCCTCGCTGGCCCTCGACCATCCGGTGGCGCTTGACCCCCGGCGCTGGGCCGGGGATCCCAACGCCTACGCGCCGGTCAGTACCGCAGCCTGACGCCGAAGTAGCCGCTGAGGCCGGGCTCCCCGTAGCCGGCGGCCTCCTGGTACCGCTCGTCGGCCAGATTCTCGATCCGGGCCGTCAGCCGCACCTTCGCATTGACCGCCCAGCCCATTGCCAGGTTGGCGACCACGAAGCCGTCGCGCACGCCGCTGCCGAACCCGATCACATCGCGCTGGTCACTCTCGCCCCGGACCGTCAGCGCCGCGTCGAAAGGTCCCCGCGCCCAGAACAGGGTCGCCGACCCTGCATGCTCGGGCGCACGCAGCAGGCGCAGGCCCGTCGAGCGGTCGACGGCGTCGGTCCAGGCATAGCCCGCCTTGAGGCTGAACCCCCCGCCCAGTTCGGCCCTCACGTCGGCCTCGACCCCGTCGGCCGTCGTGCGGTCGATGTTGACGTAGGTCCCGGCCACGTAGGCGATCTGGTCCTCGACCTCGAGGCCGAAGACAGTCACCGAAACCTGCACCCGTCCGTCAGGCGCGCGCCAGCCGAGGGTTGCGTCCCAGCCCGCCGCCGTTTCCGGGCTCAGAGGGACCGGCGGGGCGAAGCAGAAGTCGCAGAGTATCTGGCTGATGGTGGGGGTCTTGAACCCCTCGCCCCAGGACGCCGTCGCCCGGAACCCGCCGCCCAGTTCGGCCGCGAGCGTCGCCCGGAACGTCGTTTCGCCGTCGAAGTCATCGGGCGCGTCGTGGCGGACCCCGAGGGTGGCCGTCAGCCCTTCCACCGGGCGCAGGCGGGCGACGGCGAAGGCCGAGGTGGTTTCGAACCGGGCGTCGGCGAAACTGGCGTCGCCCCGGACCGCCTCGTGCTCCACCCCGCCGACGAGGCCGAGGCGGTCTTCGGCACGGTCCCGCTCTGCGGTCCAGCGCCACACCTGGCGCTCGGCCGTGAACACGCCGGGGAAGCCGCCGAAGCTCTCTCGCTCGAGGTCGTAGAAACTCAGGCTCAGCGAGTGGCGGACGCCGGCCGGGCCGTCTATGCGGGCGCGCGCGAACCCTGACCAGCTGCGGCTTTCGGAGCGGTCGTCGGTGTCGGCCAGCACGAAGGCGGGCGCGGGGAAGCCGTCGAGGTCGACGTCGCTCTGATTGAAGCGGACGCGGCCGTCGAGCTCGACCGCCGCGGCGAGGCGGACGCGGCCGGCGGCGCCGAAGGTCAGGCTTTCGAAGCCGTCGGCCTCCGGATTGCCGTCGGCCTCGTCGGCCTTGGACACACCGTCCGTGCGAAAGGCCGAGACGAAGGCCGAAACCGCGTGGTCGGCCGTCGACCGCCCCACCGCCGCGCGGCCGTAGACCGTCCCGTACGACCCCGCCTCCACGGCGGCGGTCAGGCCGTCGGCTTCCCGGGTCGTCAGCGCGATGACCCCGCCGATCGCGTTTGAGCCCCACAACGAGCTCTGCGGGCCCGAAAGCACTTCGATCCTGTCGATCTCGGACAGGTCCAGGCTGGAGAAGTCGTATGCGCCGGCCGGCGAGGCCGGGTCGTTCAGGGGCACGCCGTCAAGCAGTACGAGCGTCTTGTCGGTGGAGGCCCCGCGCAGGCGAAGCGACGCGACGCCGCCGAAGGCGCCTTCGCGGTAGAGGGAAACGCCCGGGACGGTGACCAGCACGTCGGCGGCGAACGTCGCCTGCATCGCCTCGATCTCGTCCGCGGTGATCAGCCTGAGGCCGGGCGCGTCGGCCGGGCTGGACGGCAGGCGCGTGACGGTGACGACCGCCTCCTCGAGGTCCACGGCGGCGTCTTCGGCAAAGGCCGGGGTCGCGAAGGCGAGGCAGAATACGAACAGGTGTCGGGCGCGCATGCGCAGGTCTCCGGATGGGAACCCGCGCGGCGCCGCGAGGCGGTTGGACAGGGACATCGCCGGCGCGCCGTCCGGCGGTCACCTCGACGGAAGGCTGCGTCCGACTGGACGTGCGCCTTCGCGCGCCTGCGGCCTGCTCCCGGACCGAAGGACGAGCGACTGCGGCGGCAGGTCTCCTGGCTTGCGGGTCCTCGACCTGCCGTCCTCGCCTTCCCGGATCGCTCCAGTGGCGTCCTCCCCCGGCATGCCGGGGAGGAATGGACAGAGGCCTCGCCGCCTACAGTTGCGGGCACAGCCGCGGAGTTGGGATCCTGTCCCGCACCGCGTTCCCTCTCAGCCCTCGCCGAAGCGAGGGAACCGCCTGGGAGCAGGATGCGGCCGACACGGCGGCGCGCGCAAGGGGGAAGGCCGCTTGAGCGGCGCGACGCGGCGCCGCGCAGGGTCCGCGCGGGGCCGCTTCCCGCTGTTAATCCGCTGTTCCCCGCTGTTATTCCGCTGTTCCGCATAACAGCGGAGACCGGCCGGCGGACGCTCGAGCAGCGCCCCGGACGCGTGCCGTTCCCATAGCGCAGGATTGGAGGGCGGCGGCCCCCGCTTCCCTGTTATTCCCTGTTCCCGGGTGCAGTTGAAAATTTCTGGCGGCTGCCCCGCTGAATTTCCTGGCCTTTTCGGAAATTAACAGGGAATTCGGAACAGGGAAAAACAGGGAACCGGAGCAGCGAAAAACAGGGTCCGGAACAGGAGCAGCGTGAGCGTGGATTCGGTTGTCAAAGACCCCGCGCCCGAAACCGCGGACGCGAGCGCGAATCGCACACTGGTTCGGGGGCCGGGCGCAACTGATTCGGAGGCGGACCCGCGCCGACTCCCCTTTGGAAGTGGCGACCAGTTGGACGGCTCTGCGGGCTCTGAAATGCTCCCCGTTCAGGCGCCTGGAACCTGACCGATCCCCAGTTCGGCCCGCTTCCTCTTAGTCAGCTTGAGGGCCGTCAGCTCATGCGCGACCGCGAGGTACCTGAGGAGCTGCTCGTCAGGCAGGACGTCGGCGGACTTCAGCCGCACCCATTTCGCCCGCGCCATGTACGGAGCCGGCTCTGCGACGCCTTCCTCGCACAGCTGCTCGAAGGAGGCGTCGGACGCCTTGAATGCGTAGAGGGGCTCGTCCTGCCCCTCGTGGCCGGCGACGGCGAACATCCTGTCGCCGACCGAATACACCCGGTCCGCGCCCCACTTGATATCGAAGGTGGCGCCGGGCAGCGCCAGCGCCGCCCGGTGGAAGGCCTCGGCCTTCACGCATCGACGCCCACGCCGATCGGACAGGTCACGCCCGTGCCGCCGATGCCGCAGTAGCCCTGCGGGTTCTTGGCCAGGTAGCCCTGGTGATAGTCCTCGGCGAAATAGAACGGCGGCGCCGGGGCGATCTCCGTGGTGATGGGGCCGAGCCCCTTCGCCCTCAGGGCCGCTTCGTAGGCGGCCTTCGACGCCTCCGCGTCGGCGCGCTGCGGCTCGCTCGTCCAGTAGATCGCCGAACGGTACTGGGTGCCGATGTCGTTGCCCTGGCGCATGCCCTGGGTCGGGTCGTGGTTCTCCCAGAACGCCTTCAGGAGCTCGGAGTAGGAGATTTCCTTCGGATTGAAGACCACTTCGACCGCCTCGGTGTGACCGGTGCGGCCGGAACAGACCTCCTCGTAGGTGGGATTGGGCGTATGGCCGCCCTGGTAGCCGACGGCGGTCACCCAGACCCCCGGCAGCTTCCAGAACACCCGCTCCACGCCCCAGAAGCAGCCCATCCCGAAATAGGCCGTCTCGAAGCCCTCGGGGTGCGGACCCTTCAGCGGCCGGCCGTTGACGTAGTGCACCTCGTCGGTGGGCAGCGGCGCCGGACGGCCGGGCAGGGCTTCGTCGGCGGAAGGAATGGCGGTGGGCTTGCTGAACATGACGGGCTCCGTGGAGTGGGCTGAGCGCTAGATGGGGTCTGACGCCGTGCGATGCACCTGGCAAGTGCGCCTCCGCGGAGCCCCCGCCGGGAACTCATTCCCGAACTGTGCAACGCGTGGCGCAAAGCCGCCTTGCCCGCCCGCGCCGGGTGCTATATTTCCGCCCGTCTCGCGGACGGAGCCTGAGCGGTTCCGCGCGCCGTGGGGTGAGGTGGCCGAGTGGTTGAAGGCGCACGCCTGGAACGCGTGTATAGGTGAAAGCCTATCGAGGGTTCGAATCCCTCTCTCACCGCCATCCTGGGTCCGGGATGTGAGCGCGATGCGCTCGGGCGGGCCCCTCAATCCGGCTTCATCGCCCGCGCCCCCAGGGCGGCCCGCGACACTCGGCGACCGCCTCTGCAACCTCCGATATGCCCTGCCCGCGGCGGTTGAAATTCATCGCGCCGGGAACCTGCGCCGCGTCTCGAAACTTGAACCTCCGCAATGACGCACCCCAGCTTATCAGGAGGACGGGACATGACCCCCAGGAACAATCGCAAGGCCGGCATCATGATCGCTGCAGGTCTGGCCGTTGGCGGCCTTGGGCTGAGTGGCTGCGCCACCAAGGCCTATGTCGACGAGCAGGTCGCCCTGGTCGACGCCCGCGTGAGTTCGGTCGACGCCAAGGCGGACGAGGCCCTGCGCCGCGCCGACGCGGCGGGCGCCGAGGCCAACCGGGCGAACCAGCGCATCGACAGCCTGGAAAGCCGCGTGATCACCCTGGAGCAGCGCCCCGCGCGCGCGCCCCGCGGCTGAGCCTGACGGAGTTCGGTAATGGCGACTGCAACGCATGGGCTCGGATGCGCCCTCGCGATCGGCATCCTGTCGGCGGCGGCGTTCGCGAACCCCGCTGCAGCGGCGCCGGAACTGAGCTTCGACGACGCCGAGCCTGCATCGGAGGTGGTCGACCGCTTCGTGCGCTGGGTGAAGGCTTCGGAGGACCACGGCGACCGACCCTTCGCGGTGGTGGACAAGGTCCGCGCCCAGGTCTTCGTCTACAGTGGAAAGGGCAAGCTGATCGGTTCAGCGCCCGTGCTGCTCGGCTCGGCCTTCGGTGACGAAACCGCCCCCGGGATCGGCGATCTCCAGCTTGCGAGCATTCCGGCGGATCAACGGACGACGGCGGCCGGGCGGTTCGAGTCCTTCCTGGGACCGGCCACGGGGGAATCGCCCGAGGTCCTGTGGATCGACTACGACAGCGGCCTGTCCATGCATCCGGTGATCAGGGGCGCCCAGAAACAGCGACGCAAGGAACGCCTGGCGACGGAAACGCCGCTGGACAACCGCATCACCTACGGCTGCATCAACGTGCCCGTGGCCTTCTACGAGGAGGTCGTGCGGCCCGCCTTCGCCGAGAAGGGGATGGTCTACATCCTGCCGGAAACGCGGGATCTGGAGGCCGTGTTCACCGACTTCCGCTGGAACCGCAAGGCGCGGCGCGTGGCCGCCTCGGACCGCGAGGGCCAGCGGGAGGTCAGCGGCGGCGTGATCGAAACCGACGCGGCCCGGCTGACCACCCTGCTCGGCTTCTAGACGCTTCGGGCCGCTTCCAGCCGCTCCAGGTCGCGGCGATCGATCGCGGCCAGCGAAGCGCCCTTGCTCTCGCGCATGACCACGGCGGCGACCAGACTGATCAGGCCTGCGCCCAGGATGTACCAGGCGATGGGGACCCAGCTGTCGTACTGGCGCAGCAGCGCCGTGCCGATGAGCGGGGCCCAGGAGCCGGCGACGATGGCCGTCACCTGGTAACCCAGCGACACGCCCGAGTAGCGCACGCGGGTCGGGAACATCTCCGTCATGATCGCCGGCTGGGCAGCGTACATCATGCCGTGCACGACCAGCCCCAGCATGATCGCCCCCAGGATCATCGCCGTCTGGCCTGTGTCGAACATGGGGAAGGCGAAGAACGGCCAGACCAGGGTCAGCGCGGCGCCCGCCATATAGACCGGCTTTCGGCCGATTACGTCCGCCGCCTTTCCCACCACCGGGATGACGACGACGTGCAGGATGTGGGCGAGGAACAGGAGGGCCAGGATGCGGGTCGTATCGACCTCTCGGTGGTGCAGGTGGGTGATCGAGAAGGTCACCACCATGTAGTAGAGGATGTTCTCGCCGAACCTCAGCGCCATGGCGGTGAAGACCCCCCGCGGGTGGCGGCGGAACACCTCCACGAGCCCGTAGCCCGCTTCGGCCCGTTTCTCGGTCTCCTCGCGCGCGGCCTGGAAGATCGGCGAGTCCGACACCTGGGTGCGGATGTAGTAGCCGATGGCGATGATGATCACCGACAGCCAGAAGCCGACGCGCCAGCCCCAGGCGAGGAACGACTCCTCGGGCAGCATGGCCGACAGCGCCAGCAGCACCACGGTCGCCAGCAGGTTGCCGATGGGCACCGCGGCCTGGGGGAAGCTGCCCCAGAAGGCGCGGCTACGGTTGGGACTATGCTCGGTGACCAGGAGCACCGCCCCGCCCCACTCGCCGCCCAGGGCGAAACCCTGGATGAAGCGCAGCAGCACGAGCAGCGCCGGCGCCCAGTAGCCGATGGTGTTGAAGCTGGGCAGGCAGCCCATGAGGAAGGTCGAGGCGCCGATGAGCAGCAGCGAGAACTGCAGCAACGACTTGCGGCCTAGCCTGTCGCCGATGTGGCCGAACACCACGCCGCCCAGGGGCCGGGCGATGAAGCCCACCGCATAGGTGGCGAAGGCGGCGATGATGCCGTCCAGCTCATTGCCGGTGTCGGGGAAGAACAGCTGGCCGAAAACGAGGGTGGCCGCGGTGCCGTAGAGGAAGAACTCGTACCACTCGACCACCGTGCCGGCCATTGAGGCGCCGACCACCTTGCGCAGGACCGGCAGGTCGGCTTCTTGCTCGTGCTTCATCGTGGCCCCCCGTGCGATCGCCCATCCATGAAACATGGAGGCGGCCGGCTCAAGGGGCGGCGCCGGGTCTCAAGGGCGGGATCAGCGCCCCTCCCCGGCCACCACGAAAGGCGCCCAGGCCGAGGGGTGGACCATGGCCGGATCTCCGCGCCGCAGCATGTCCTTCATCGCCGCCTGCAGGGCGCCGGCGCGCCCCAGGCGGGGGTTGCGAGCGTGAGCCTCGATGGTGGCCGTGGTCAGCTGCGCCGCCAGGTCGTCGCGCACCCTCCAGTGGCTCACCAGCAGTGCCCGGGCGCCGGCGTGGAAGAAGGCGCGCGCGAGGCCGGACAGCCCTTCGCCCCCCGCCGACAGTCCGCCCTTTCCATCCCCGGCCGCCGTGTTGCACGCCGACAGGACCACCCAGTCGGCGGCGAGATGGAGGCCTGCGGCCTCCGAGGCTGTGAGCAGGCCGTCGTCGGCGCCGTCCGCGCCGACCGGCGTCAGCACCAGGGCCGGCTCTTCGACGCCGCCGATCTCGCCGGCCAGCAGGCCATGAGTGGCGAAGGCGACCACGCGGGTGGCCGAGAGGTCCGCCGAGCGGACGGCGGCTTCGGTCGCCGCCGCTCCCGTGACAACGCTGGCCTCCGGCGCCCGCAGCGCGCGGGCCAGGGCCTTCAGTTCGGCGGCCGATCCGGGGAGCCGCGGCAGGCTCTTGATCGCCGCAAGGTCGGGAGCGCCTGATCGCCAGTAGGCCTCGACGCTACGCGGACCCTCGCCCGCCGGATCGCCCTCGAGCGCGGGGTCGCCGAAGCCGGCGAAGGCGCTCGCGGCGCCGCTGCGGTCGGGGGCCCGACGCACGGCGCGAAGGCTCGAGACCGCCGGCAGGGTGGCCAGGGCATGGCGCGTGAAGAGCCAAGGCGTCGCGCGCAACGCCCTGGGGTCTGCGTCATCGCCGCGGGGCGGCCTTGTCGGCAGCACGGAAAGGGGCAGGGCCGACAAGGACCCCGCCTGCACCACATAGACCGTACGCGCGCCCTTCAGCACCGGTTCGACCGGCGCCCAGACGCTGCGATAGAGGGCATGGGCCGCTGCCCGCGGGAAGGGCGGGAGGCCGCGCTCCACGGGCCGGTCCATGCCTGAGGCGTCGACCGCCGCGCGCACGCCGGCCCCGGGGTCGAGCGCGGCGCGCAGGGTGGCGACGGTGGCGGCGACTGCGTCCGCGTCCATCTCGCCGCGCGCCCAGACCGACCGGTCGGCCCGGACGGCCCAGATGTAGGTTCCGTCCGCCGCGGGCACGATCAGCACCAGGGCCTCGTCACGGGCAAGCAGCGCCCGGGTCTCGCTCAGCGGCAGGGGCGCGGGACTGGTCAGGTCGGCGTAGGCGGGAAAGCGGGCGGCGATCTCCTGGTCCAGCCGGGCCGCCTCGGCGGCGGCCTCCCCTGAGATCGCCTGCAGCTCGACGGCGCGGCGGCGCGCGGCCTCGCCGGGCTGTCCCAGGGCGCGGGCGCGTTCGGCGTCCACGGCGCGGAATCGACTGTCGACCTCCTGGCGACGGCGCACCAGTTCGGCCAGGTCCGGGTCCCCTGCCCCCAGCCGCGCCGCGGCTTGGGACAGTGACACCGCCGTGCGCGAGGAGGTCGCCATCTGGGCGTCCTCGAAGGCGCGGGCGGCGAGGCTGTCGGGCGTTTCCGCCGCGAAGGCGACGGAGGCCGTCACCCACAGGACCACGGCGGTCAGTAGCGGCCGCATGGCGCCCTCCCCAGAACAGAGGCGAAGCTTATAGCCCCCTCGGGGCGGCGCAACTTTCAATCGGTGAAAGGCTGCTGTCGCCGCTTGCCGTCGGGCGCGGTTTCGGCCCAACCTGCGGGCGCCAGGGGAGGGCCGGGATGAAACGCCTGCTGATCACCGCTGCCACGTTCGCCGCCCTGCTGGCCGGGGCGGCTGAAGCACGGCCCTACAGCGACGCCGTGCGCCCCGCCGAGCAGATGGCGCAGAAGGGCGATTACGACGGCGCGGCCGCGCTGATGGAACAGGTGGCGGCCGAGGCCGTACGCCGTGGCGACCGCCTGCTCTATGCGGAGGCGTCGGGAACCCTGGGCGGCGCGATGGTGGGCATCGGCCAGATCGAGGCGGCCGGGCCGGTGCTGAAGCGGGCCTGGGACATCCGCGAGGAGATCCTGGGTCCGGATCATCCCATGACCCTGTACTCGATCAACGACTACGGGGTGTGGCTGTTCATCCAGGGCCGCGACCACGAGGCGGAGCCTCTGCTGGCGCGGGCGGCGGAGGGCCTGACCGCGCGGGCCAGGACGGAGGAAGACCTTGCCGACGCGGCCGAAGCCCGGTCTTCGCACGCCATGACCCTGTTCCGCGTCGGCTCCTGGGAGCAGGCGGAATCACAGATGCTGTCGGCGATCGAGGTGCTCGCCACCCGTCCCGACAAGGGCGTGCAGCTGCTGTCGGCCTACACCATCCTGGCCGACGGTTACATCACCTGGGGGCGGCACGCGGACGCTCGTCCCGTCGCGGAAAAGACCCTGGCGCTTTACGAGACGCTGATGGGCCCGGACTCCCCGCATTCCGTGGGGCCGTTGATCCTGCTGGGTCAGACGAACCTCAATCTCGGCGACCACGGCGCGGCCGAGGCCTACTACCAGCGGGCCATCGAGGTGGCGCACAAGCTGTCGGCCGGCGTGAACCCCTACGCCACCCATGCCCTGGTTTCGCTGGCCAACTTCTATTCCGCCACCGGCCGCCCGGAGGAGGCCCTGCCCATCTACCGCCGCGCCTTCGAGGCCTACGCCGGAGCGGGCGACGACAGCTGGCGGGCCGCCGAGGCCTATCGCATGTACGCCGTGACCCTCGCCCAGCTCGGCCGGCCGGACGAGGCGGTGGAGCCGGCCCGCCGTGCGCTCGAACTGCTTGAGCGCGGCCGGGGCCCGGAAAGCGAGCAGGCGGCCTCGGCGCGTCTGGTGCTGGCTCGCATCGCCCTGGACCGGGGCGAGGCGGCGGAAGCGGACCGGTGGGCGCGGGAGGCGCTGGCCCTGTTCGAGAAGGCGCTGTCCACCACCAACCCGAGGCTCGACGGGCCGCTCATCCTGGCCGCCGAGGTCGCCGAGCAGCGGGGCGACTGGACCGAGGCCGCGAGCCTCTACCGCCGCGCCATCGAGGTGGCCCGCACGGAGAGGCCGGCCTACCACCCGAGCCTGACGGGCGCCCGGGCCTGGCTGGCCCAGGCCCTGATCCGCTCAGGCGGAGACACGGCGGAGGCCTACGCGCTCGCGCGGGAAGGCGCCTCGGCCCTGCAGCAGTTGGCCCTGGCCAATGCCCGCGTTATCGGCCGCGGTGGGGCGCCCAACCTCAGCGCACAGGACCGCGAGGTCTTCGAGATCGCCGTAAGCGCCGCCTGGGCGCATCGGCAGCGCCTGGAGGCGGAGAACTAGAGACCGGGCCGCGGCGCGAAGGCCGGAAAGCGGACGCGCACCCGCAGGCCGGGGCCTGCGTCCTCCAGGGCCACCTTCGCCCCGTGCCGCTTGGCCACCGCCGCCACCAGCGCCAGGCCGAGACCATGGCCCGGCGTCGCGGCGGCGCCCGTTCCCCGGGTGAAGCGTCGGAAAACCGCTTCCCGCTCCGCTTCCGGCACGCCGGGCCCCTGGTCCTCGACGACCAGTTCGGACCAGCCCCCGGCCTCGCCTACCCGGACCGTCACCCGGCCGCCGGGCGGCGAGAACTTGATGGCGTTGTCGACCAGGTTGGCCAGCAGCCGGATGACCAGCGATCGCTCGCCCAGCATCGGGGCCGGCGCGCGCTCGAACACGAGCTCCACGCCCCGGTCGTCGGCGACGGCCTGATAGAGGTCGACGGCGTCGGCCGCAGCCTCGTCCAGCGCCAATCCCTCCAGGCCGGCGTCGGCGCCCGCTTCGACCTCGGCGATGTCCAGCAGGGCGCTGAAGGTTTCGAGGATCTCGTCGGTTTCCGCCGCGGCCGCGCCCGTCAGGCGGCGCGCCTCCTCGAGGGTGGTCGCCCGGCTGGCGGCCTCGAGGTCCGAGCGCAGGCGCGCCATGGGCGTGCGCAGATCGTGGGCGATGCGGTTGGAGACGTCCCGCAGGCCGACCACGAGGTTGTCGATACGCTCGAGCATGGCGTTCACGTGCCGGGCCAGGGCGCCGAACTCGTCGTCGGCGCCGGCGCCCGGCGCGCGCGCCGACAGGTCCCCGGTGCGCACGCGGTCGCAGGCCTCGTTGACCCCGCGCACGCGTCGCAGGATGCGGCCGCTGGCCCACGGGCCGACCATCAGTGCGGCCACTGCGGCCAGCGCCAGGGCCAGGGCCGCGGTGCGGATCAGCTCGCCCTGCAGCTGGTCTTCGAAGTTGCGCCCGATCAGCAGGCTCGCCCCGCCGCCGAGATCGACCTTCAGGGCCAGCCCCCGCGAGCTGCCGTTCTCCAGGCCGCGCAGGCTGAGCCAGCCGTCGCCGTGCGGCGTCAGTCTCGCCGACGGGGGAATGTCGCCGCCGAAGATTTCGCCGCCGCGCTCGAGCCGGTAGGCGCGCGGATCGTTCGGGCGGGCGGAGCGCGCCAGCACAATGGCCCGCGCCTTCTCGAAGCGAAGTTCGGGGCCGCCGCCCGAGATCTTGTCGAGCACCGCCTCGCGGTCCGCCAGGATGAGGTCGCGGCTGCGCTCAAGGTTCTTGGCGTTCACCAGGTGCACGGCGCCGGCCACGAACAGGACGGCGGCGGCGGCGAAGGCGCCGGCATAGACCGCTGCGAGACGCAGGAAGGCCGAGGCGCCCCGCGAACGGGCGACTTCAGGAGAGGTCTGATCGAATGACAAAGCCCTGCTTTCTGACCGTCTCCACCAGCGGCTTGCCGGCCGCCGCCTCCAGTTTCGAGCGCAACCGCGACAGGTTCACGTCGATCACGTTGATCTGGGGCGGGATGCGATATTCGGGCCAGCAGGCGTTCCAGATCATCTGCCGGGAGACGATCTGGTCGTGGTTCTCGGCCAGGAAGCGGAGAATCTCGAACTCCTTCGGCGAGAGGTCCACGTGCTGGTCCCGCCAGTGCACGGTGCGCGCCTTGATGCGGACTTCCAGCGCGCCGAGCACGATGACGTCCGGATGCGGCTCGCGCCGGGTGCGGCGCAGCAGGGCGTTGACCCGCGCAAGCAGTTCCTCGGCCTCGAACGGCTTGGCCAGGTAGTCGTCGCCCCCGGCGTCGAGGCCTTCGACCCGGCTGCGCGTCTGACCGAGGTTGGAAAGGAAGAGCGCCGGGGTCTTCACGTCCATCCCGCGCAGCCGCCGCAGGGTGCTCAGGCCATCCAGGCCCTCCACCATCCGGTCGAGGATCAGCAGGTCGTAAGGCTCGGCCGCCGCGGCCCGCAACGCGTCGTCGCCCCGGACGAACCGCTCGACCGCCAGACCCGCGCCCGTCACCGCCTCGACCACACGCTCCGCGGCGTCGTCGTCGTCTTCCAGCAGCAGTACGCGCATGTGTTCCCCCCAAGGGCCGTCAACGCGAGATTGAGCCCTCTTCGCACCCGGGGCGCCGCTGACAATAACCGTAAGATGCAACCGTCGCCATTTTCGGCGCAGTATGCCGTCATGACAAAGATGCGCCTCAGGACCGCGGGCGTTGCGCTCGCCTCGGCCGCCCTCCTGCTGACCGGCGTTTCCGCCGGCAGGGCCGAACCGGCCGCAGGGCCCGAAGCCTTTCAGATTCTCCGGCTGTCCGCGGAACTGGCGCGCGCCGGACGGGATCGGCGCGACCCATGGGCGCTGGCGACGGCCGCCCGTCTGCGGCGCGAGACGCCGCTTCAGTTCGTCGCCCGCGAAGGCGCCGACAGTCCGGACAACGCCTGGGACGCGTCGGACGCCTGGCTCGACGAAGCCATGGCGCTGGGCGGTTCAGACCCCCGGCTGGCCTCGTTCGTCGAAGACGTTCGCGCCATAACCTTCAAGGGACGTCAGGGTGGTCCGAAGGTGTCGACAGCGCGCCTCGGCGCAGGTCTGTCGCACCGGTTCGGGGAGAGTTTCGAGGCCGGCCGGCCGGCCGTAGTCTTCCTGGAAGGGGACGGCGACACGGACCTCTCCCTCAGCGTGAAGGGCCCGAACGGCCAGACCGCCTGCTCGGACAGCTCGCCCGGAGACGTGAAACTCTGCGCCTGGACGCCTGAAAGGAGGGGCGGCTACGCGGTGGAGGTGCTCAATCGCGGCCGCGTCGCGAACCGGTATGCCCTGGCCACGAACTGAGCTGCGCGGGATGAGAGCGGCGCTGCTCGCGCTGGCGGCGGCCGCCTGCCTCGGCGCCAGCGCGCCGCCCGAACCCCGGGCGCGGGCGCTCCTCATCGGCGTAGGCGACTACGACGGCCTGCCGGAATTCCTGCAGTTGCGCGCGCCGGACGGGGACGTGCGGCGGTTGGAGGCGGCGCTGACCGGCGCCGGTCTCCCGAAAGCGTCGATAGAGGTAATGACGGAGCGGCGCGGTGCGCGGCCAACCCGCGCGGCGATCCTCGCCGCCCTTGACCAGCTGGCCCGCGACGCACAGCCGGGCGACCAGGTCATGGTCTACTTCTCGGGCCACGGCGCCCAGGCGCCCGCACGCTATCCCGATCGCGAGCCCGACGGGCTGGAGGAAGTCTTCCTGGCGGCCGACGCGACCGCCTGGGACGACCGCGCGGAGACGCTTCCCGGGTCGCTGGCCGACTTCGAGATCGAGACGGCGCTGAACGCCATCCGCGCGCGCGGCGCCCACGTGTGGTTCGTGGTCGACGCCTGCCACGCGGCCGGCGCCATGCGCTCGGGCCTGGCGGAGGACGCGCGCGTGAAGTCGGCGGGCATGGCGGAGCTGGGCCTTCCCATGCTCGGCCGTCCCCTGCGCAGCACCGTAAGGGACTCCGCGCCACTGGCGCCGTCTTCCGGCGGCGGCGCCTTCACCGCCTTCTACGCCGCGGCCCCGGGCGCCCTCGCGGTGGAGCGGCGGCTGCCGCCAGGGGCTGAGCACGCTGCGCCGGCCTCGGTCTTCACCTTCGCCCTGACGCGCGCCCTGGCGCAGGGCCGGCATCGCAGCTTCCGCGACCTGGCGGCCGCAATTTCCGGGGCGGCGGCCGAGACGGGCGTTGCGCCCCAGCCCGTGTTCGAGGGCGCGCTGGCGGGCGCGCCCATGGGGCTGGCCCCCGCCGACCGGCGCTTCCCGGTGCAGCGGCGGGGCGCGGTGCTTATCGTTCAGGCGGGCGCGGGCGAAGGATTCGACGCTGACAGGGCGGTCGAACTGTTCGTGGAGGGGCGGCCGGTCGGCACGGCAATCATCGAACGCGCCGGGCTGGCCACAGCGATCCTGCGCTTCGATCGTCCGCCTCCGCCCGGGCGGCTCGAGGCGCGCCTGATGTCGACGGCGGCCCCGGAGGCTCGCGGGGCGCGGCTGTTACGCGCGCTTGCGCCTCTGACGGGTCAGGCTGCGGCGGAGCATCTGTTTGTGGAGGCAGGGCTATGGCGGCAGGGTTGTGGACCAAATCCTCCCGCGCGCGATGGCGTCCCGCCGGGAGCCTCCCCCCTCTCGCTCTCGGCGCCTCCGCTCCTGCGCCACTGCGACGTGCTCTACGGGCGGATCGAGAACGCGGGCCCCTACGCAATCGATGTCTCGCCGCTCTACGTCGATGCGGCGGGCGCGATCGCCGCCCTGGGTCTCGCGCCCGCGGATTCCGTGCGCATGGAGCCCGGAGAGACGCGCTATTTCGCCGTTCGTCTCCTGACGCAGGGCGAGAAGGGCGAGCGCTTGCCGAGCGGAACCGAGCGCCTCGTTCTTGTCGCGGTCAGGGCGGGACGCGACGCGCCGCGCGACCTGCGCTCCCTCGCCGACCCCGCCGCCTGGCGCGACGGCTCCGCCGTCACGATCGACGAACAGGCCGGAGCGCTCATCTACCCCCTGCAATTGCAGGACTGACCTGACACGGCCAAACCTGACGGCCTTCTTAAGTTGATGGGCCGACCCCGCCCGCTAGAGTCGGACAGCGCTTCAGAGCGCGTGGGGTTTCAAGGATTTCTGACAGGCCGGGCGTTCGGCGCGCCGCACCCTCGTGCGGGCGAATGCCCCAGCCTTGTCCGGAGGCGGGGTGATGAAACTTTGGGTCATGACGACGGCGAGCATCGCCGTACTCGCGGCGAGCGGAGTCCAGGCGCAGACCGACCCGATGGGTGCGCTCTATGGCGGGCAGGACCAGCCCTCCTCCCGCACGGGGTCGACGTCGGTCTCCGGTTCGGTGGGCCGCAGCTACGCCGGCGCCGACGCCCATGGCGTGCAGAGCATGGCCTCGCTCTCGCTAATGCCCACCACCGTTGCGCCGATCGCAGTCAGGCTGAAGGGCTGGAACGGCAAGTTCCTTGCCGGCCGGCCGCGGATCGCGGTGCCGAGCTACACCCTCGCCCTGGTCCGTGCGGGCCAGGCCACCGCCTTTGGAGGCGGCGCCGGCTCCGAAATGGCCGGCCGTCGCGCCAAACTGGTTACGGCCCTGGTCGGCGTCCCCGATGACCTGGCGGAGAAGCTGGTCGATGAAGCCAACCGTGACCTGATCGAACGCCTCGCCGCGGCCGGCTACGACGTCGTGCCTCAGTCCGAGGTCCGCGCCGCCCAGGACTATGCGCGGCTGCAGGCCCTCGGGCGCCGCGGTCCGGGCGTGAACAAGATGTCGCTTTACGGGGCCGCCGACGCGCCGCTGTTCAACGGCGGGCCAATGAGCGCCAACCCCATGGCCGGCGCCAAGGCGTCCATGGTGCTGAACGACCTCAGCGCCGAGCTGGACGCGGTGGTGATCAATCCGGTCCTCGCCATCGATTACCAGCAGCTGGAATCGACCGGCAACCGGACCTTTTCGGGCTCGGCCCACGTCGGCGCGAAGGTCTGGTTCAGCATCCAGGCGGGGTCGGGAGCGCACTTCCTCTACGGCAAGCGTCGAGGGCTCGGCGGGGGAATGCCGGGCACAGCGGTCCTGGCGGCCCACCACGGCAGCGAGGAGCCGTTCGGCCTGATGTACGAGGCCGACGATCGCTCCGACAGCGTCGCCCTGCACAACGCCTTCGCCCTCGCGGGGCTGGGCTCGGTCTATCGCCAGAGCAAGGCCTACGCGGTGGAGGTCCATCCCGACCGCTACGCCGCCCTCGTGCGCGCCGCCTTCCAGGGCATGAACGCCGCCATTGTCGAGGAAGTCCGCAAGGCGCGGGCGCCCTGAGGTTCACCGGATTTCAAGGAGAAAGCCATGAAGATCCTGATCTGCACCACCGCCGTCCTGGCGCTGATGACCGGGGCCGCCCTGGCCCAAGACGAGCCCGTCGCCGTTGCTCCGGAAGTCGGCGCGGCGGCCCCGCAATCGGCCGAGCCCACCAACCCCGTGGAGGTCGCCGAGCCGGCCGCGGCGGAGACGGTCGCCGAAACCGAATCCGTGACGCAGGCGGTCCCTGCCCCGGCCGAGCCTGCGGTCGAACAGGCTGTGGCGGCGGCGGATGAACCGCAGATCGATCCGAACGTCTACCAGGTGCTGCGCCCCGGCGACCGGCAGATGAGCTGCCAGGCCCTGTCGGCCGAAGCCAACAGCCTGAACGCCCAGTTGCTCGCCGCCCTGCCGGTCGATCAGTCTGTAACCAAGTGATGCATCGGTCATGTGGCCGATCACCGAGAAATTCGGATTCCCCTTGATCTTCTCATGATCGGCGATCGCGATCGTGAAAAGGAGCTCGTGATCCTCACCGCCGTTCAACGCGCATGTGCTCGGGTCCAGGTTGAAATCGCGGGCGGTGCTGTATGTACTGGGATCGATCGGGATCTTTTCATCGTAGATCCTAACACCGAGCTTGGAGCTGCGGGCAATATGAAGTGCTTCGCTTGCCAGCCCATCGCTCACATCGATCATGCTCGTTGGCTTCACCTCCAGCTTCCTCAACAGGTCGATCACATCCTTCCGAGGTTCGGGCTTCAATTGCCTTTCAATGATATAATCATGTCCTTCCAGATCGGGCTGGGCGCCGGTCTCTTTGAAAACGAGCTTCTCACGCTCCAGGACCTGAAGGCCCATGAACGCACCGCCCAAATCGCCGCTCACCACCAGCAGGTCATTCTCCTTCGCTCCGCTGCGGTATACGATCTCATCGCGCTTACCTGCACCGATCGCAGTTATACTGATGACCGAACCACTTGTACTGCTGCAGGTGTCGCCGCCCACCAGATCGATACCGTAGTTGCGACAGGCCAGTAACATGCCATCATAAAGTTCATCCACCGCCTCCACAGGGAAGCGGTTGCTCAATGCGATCGAGACCGTGACCTGTTCCGGCCGCCCGTTCATTGCATAGATATCGCTGGCGTTCACTGCGATCGCCTTGTATCCAAGATGTTTCAATGGCACATAGCTCAGGTCGAAATGAACACCTTCCACGAGCATGTCCGTAGTTACCAATTGCACCATTCCCATTCCATTGGCAGCCGGATCGATCACGGCCGCATCATCACCTATCCCCATTATCGAGGACTTCTGCGATAACCGTACGCGCGATGCGATCCTGTGGATCAGACCGAATTCACCGAGCGCTGCTAATTCCGTGCGGGATGGCGTGTCTGGCATGGAACAAAGATCGGCCGATCGGCCGTACCCTTCAGCGTTGCTCCTCCCACCGCCGCTGGTACATGCGGTAAAGCTCCTTCTGGTGATCGTTCAATACGATCCTCCGGCCCTGGATGTATGCGTGCCTCACATCGTTCGTTCGCATGTCCAACGCATTGCCACTGGATACGATCAGCGTGGCGTCCTTTCCTACTTCCAGACTTCCGCATCGATCGGCAATGCCCAGGATAGCTGCTGCATCGAGCGTGATCGCCCTCAATGCATCCTCGGCAGAAAGACCGTAGGCAGCGGCCGTTCCAGCTACGAAAGGCAGGTTACGCAGACCGGAAGCTTCATGCTCACCGTTGTAGCTCAATGCGAACCGCACGTTGCGTTCCTTAAGCAGAGCTGCAAGCCTGTATGGAAGATCGACATCGTCATCCGGCCGCATGGGCAGCGAATGGAGGCGGCGAAGAACGACATCGACCTTGTTGTCCCGCAACAGATCGGCCACACGCCAGGCATCATAACCACCTACTATGGCCAGCTTTTGCACGCCTTGTGCCTTGGCGAAATGTACGATCTCGGTGATCTCCAACGCTGCATCGGCGTTCACGAAAAGCCGCTGGCTTCCATCGAAGATCCCGCGCATGGCTTCCATACGAAGATCTTGCGGCCTTGCTTCCTTCAATTGCGCATAGGCCTTCGCCCGATCGAAGAACTCCCTTATCGCCCGGATCTTTTCGGCGCGCTCATCCTTCTTCTGCTGGTCGGTCTCCCCACGATCCGCCCACCAGCCTTTTCGCTCGTACGCGGCCGGCCAATGAAGATGAACGCCATCATCCGTTCTTATGGCCGCGTCCTCCCGGTCCCACGCATCGAGTTGAACGACCGAACTTGTTCCGCTGATCACAAGTCCTTTGGGACTTATCTGCGACATGAGCACGCCGTTCGATCGCACAGTGGGGATCACACGTGAATCCGTTCGGAATGCAGTGATCGCCCGAAGTTCGGGCTCCATCCCACCCACATCGCGGTGATCGCGCAACGCCTTCGATGATTCGATCTCCACAAGCCCCAGATCGCTGTTGAGGCCGATGAAGCCGGGGTAGATATGCTGGCCCCTCACATCAATGGTCGTGTCATATGCAGTGCGTACGCCATAGGCATATCCCACGAAATCGACCAGTCCATTTCGAAAGCCGACCGCTCCTTCATCGATCACTTTTCCATCACCCACATGCACGGTACCACCGGTCATCAAAACCGATCGTTGCTGTGGTGCGGCGGGATATGGCTGCTGGCCGAGCACAAGTTGATGCAGCAGAAAGACGAACAGGGTGATCGAATATCTCAGCGGTCCCATCCGGTGGTGTGAAAGTGTTCGCCTTCACCGATGTCATCGCAATGCCAGAGCTGGTCGGCATCGCGTTCCGGCCGCTGTGGCGATCCGCCTTCGGCGTTGGCTGCGAGCATCGCTCGGATAAGCCTGTCGCGCTCCTGTGCGATCGAGATACGCGCAGCGCGATCGGCCTCGGCGTTGAAATAACAGGTGCCCTCCACATAGGTACGCTCCACCCTGGCATCGATCGTCAACGGATCGGTCGTCCACAGGACAACATCGGCATCCTTTCCTATCTCGATGGATCCGATCCGGTGATCGAGCTTCAGCATTCGCGCCGGAACGAGCGTCACCATTTTCCAGGCCTCCTCGGCCGAAACTCCGCCATATTTCATGGTCTTCGCAGCTTCCTGGTTCAATCGCCTGCACATTTCAGCATCGTCGCTGTTTATGCCTGTTCGCACTCCGTTCATTCGCAGGAGCGCAGCGTTGTAGGGTATCGCATCGGCCACTTCGAACTTGTACGCCCACCAATCGCTGAACGTGCTTGCCGAAACGCCATGCTTCTCCATCATTCCTGCGACCTTATAGCCTTCCAGGACATGCGTGAACGTATTCACCTTGAAGCCCATGCTGTCCGCGACATTCATGAACATCTCGATCTCGCTCTGCACATAACTATGGCAGGTGATATGGCGAATACCATCAAGTATTTCCACGAGCGCCTCGAGCCGCAAGTCCCTCCGTGGCGGTGAGGTCTGTTCCTTTTCGCGATGCCGCAGGGCGTTCCATGCTTCATGCTCCAAGGAGTATTCCCTGGCGCGATGGAAGGCATCATAGTACATCTGTTCAACACCCATTCGCGATCGTGGGAACCGGTTGCTCTGGCTGGAATTGCTCTGCATCACGTTCTCGCCAAGTGCGAACTTGATATGCATCGGGGCATCCCGTATCAGCAGGCTGTCCGCCGGCATGCCCCAACGCAACTTTATAAGAGCGCTCTGCCCGCCTATGGGATTGGCCGATCCATGGAGCAATTGCGCAGTTGTGACACCGCCGGCCAGCGCACGATAGATGTTCACATCATCCGGGTCGATCACATCGCCGATGCGTACTTCAGAGGTGATCGCATGGCCTGATTCGTTCACTCCGCGCGAGATCGCGATGTGCGAATGCTCGTCCACTATGCCGCAGGTAAGATGCCTGCCCGAAGCATCCACTTCGAACACCGTTGGCTTATGCCTACCGGGAAAGATCGCCGCTGCATCGAGCCTTTCACCGATCGCATGGATCTTTCCCTCGTGGATCAGGACATCCGTATTGCGCAAGATGCCCTTCGCTCCGTTGGTCCATACCGTCGCGTTACGGAAAAGCACCGTGGTTCGTTGCGGGGGATCGGTCCATCCAAGCCCCGTAAGTGGGTGGTGGATGGGCCCGCGAATTGGAACTTGTGCAGCCGGGGCAGAAGTTGTCTTGTTGTTCGAACCTGGCTTGGCCGCCTTACGGATCGCACTCCAGGCGAACCACGCACCGCCGGCACGCTGTCCCTGGCCTTCCCATAGCCCACCATCGCGGTGAATGCTGCCTGTAAGGCGCGTGATCGCCGAAGGGTCCTCCCGGGTGGCAAAGGCGAGACTCACGATCGTTCCTTCGCGGGTAAGCGAGGTCTTCACCCGAAGGCTATCGGGATCGCCATGCTTGCGAACGAAAGCCTCCACCCCAGGACCTTTTTCGATCACGTCCAACTGCATGCTCGATCCGGCGAGGTTCAGATCATAGGTGCCCACCATCCGTATCTGGTCATCGGTGGAAAGGATGAAGCGTTCGCCGTTCACCCAGTTCTCGGTGATCCGGTTATTCTCATCAAGAAGGTGCCCGGTGGTGACGAGGAAGTTCGCGATCATTCCAGGTCGCAGCGCGCCCACCCTGTCGTCGATACCGAAGAACCGCGCTGGATCGGTCGTGAACGCTGCGATCGCGCGCGCAGTGTCCAACCCGCAGACAACGATCCGGCGCATGTCGCGCCAGAAGTGCTTCAGGTCGCTACGGCCATGGGTGGTGAAAGCGAAGGGGATGCCGGCACTGTCCAGCAACGCCGGGTTGAACGGTGCATACTCCCAATGCTTCAGGCGGGCGAAGGAAACCTCCTGTGCATCGAACGGATCCTGAACGTCGTAAGACTCGGGCAGGGCGATCGGTATCAACATCGGAAGCGCCAGCTTCCTTACCTGATCGATACGTGCATATTCATCGCCCGCACCTTTGACCAGTGCCGGTAATTGGAACTCATCGAGGATCTTTCCCCACCGCAGCACGTCGTTCCGGTCGGCCGCCTCCACTACGATCCTACCCTTCAACTGTGTGCTTATCTCCATCAACACGGCATCGGTCTGTTCCGGCCGGGCCAGCCCTGCGACCCACTTCGCATCAAGGAATGTCTGTCGAAGCAGCGCGATGGAACCCATGAGCGAATTGGGATGATCATCGGGTGAACTACCCTTCCTGAAACTGAAATGTGCCGCCAGGTCCGGCTGGATCACCGATCGGCGCATGTCGCCATCATCCAATAGCAATGCCGCCGATGTTCCCCTCGCAATACCGTCCATGCGATGCGTGAAGACAGTACCGAAGCCGGCCTTGCGCAGTTCTTCCGACCTCTTTTCATCGTTCCTTACGAGCACATGGGCCCGCGTATCGGCACGCAATGCACCATTCCAATGCCGCGCACCTTTCCATTCCGACTTCCGCTCATCGCTGGAACTGGCCGGAAGTCCCAGATCGCAATAAGGCTCGATCAGGGAAGGCCAGATATGGGCACCTTTCAGGTCACGGACAAACGCTCCCTGCGGGACCTTTCCATCGGCACTGGCGGAGATCACTTTCCCGTCCTTCACGACCAGAACGCCTTTGGCGATCACCGTGCCCGGGTCCACATGGACCACCGCATTGGTGAAGGCGATCAGTTTTGGCGCAACATCCTCCACATGGCGGGGAAGCGGAACGCTCTGTGCAAGAACAGCAGGGATCGATAAGAAGCCCAGCAGCAGTAATGGATCGCGCATTTGCGATCGCGAAAGTAACCGCATGCCCAGTGCCACCGCCGCACCGGGCCTCGGGATAAGGACAGTACGATGTTGATCATGATCCTTAACCCCATGGCCGTGCGTTCCGATCGGGCCGCATGCACCTATTTTTGCGCCTCGGTCCACAACAAAGGACCGTTACCGCCCATGGATGGTACATTCTTCCTGATGCTCCACAGCGTGCTCCGGTACGCGCTGATCCTGCTGTTGCTGGCATCGATCGCAGTAAGCCTGCGTGGCTTGATCACCAAGGCACCCATCCTGGTGATCCACCGTACCATCACGGTTTGGACGGTCATCGCAGCTCACATTCAACTTGTGCTGGGACTGATCCTGTACTTCATACGCGGTTCGTATGCACTCGACCATTCAACAGCGATCGGCCGGTTCTGGAAGATGGAACACATCGGCATGATGGTGATCGCGATCGCATCGATCACTATCGGCAGGGTGCTTTCGAAGAAGGCGACCGATGAATACCGGAAGCAATTGCACATTGCCGTTTTCTTCGTTATCGCAATGTTGTTGATCCTGGCTGCGATCCCATGGCCTTTCCTGGAGATCGGGCATGGAAGAGGATGGATCTGATGGATGGACCGATCCGCACATCGATCGCCGTGGCGCTCGCGCTCATAGCCTGTGGAAGCATGGGCGATCGTGCTACTGAGCAGGCTGCGGGTACAACTCCAACCCGCGGGGAAATGATCTATGATGCCAACTGCACGCTCTGCCACGGCGAGGACGGCAAATTGGGGATCGGCGGCGCGAAGGACCTCACAGCTTCAACTTTGACGAAAGAGGAGGTGATCACCGTGATCGCCCAAGGCCGTGGGAACATGATGCCCTTCAGCACGCTGCTTTCAAAGGACGAGATCGAAGCCGTGGCCGATCATGTCCTTAACTTGGGGAAGAGCGAATGATAGAACAGGAGCGCGTAAAGGCGGAAACAGCGGTATTGATCGGGCTGATCACAGACCGGCAGGATACCGGGCAGGTGAAGGAATACCTGGATGAACTCGAATTCCTTGCGACCACTGCGGACATTGTTACACTGAAGCGCTTCACACAGAAGTTGCACAAGCCCGATGGGCGCACCTATGTGGGCAGTGGAAAGCTCGCAGAAGTGAAGCAATGGATCGAAGAGAACAACGCGGATTCGGTGATCTTCGATGATGAACTTTCCCCCGCGCAACAACGCAACCTCGAGAAGGAACTCGGGAAACCGGTGCTCGATCGGCCGCGGTTGATCCTGGATATCTTCGCCCGCCGTGCACGCACCGCGCATGCGAAAACGCAGGTGGAGCTCGCGCAATACGAATACATGCTGCCACGGCTCACCAAACTGTGGATACACCTTGAAAGACAGCGTGGTGGAACCGGAACGCGCGGTGGTGCGGGTGAAAAGGAGATCGAGACCGATAGGCGACTCGTGCGGGATCGGATCGCGCTGCTGAAGGAGCAGCTCCGATCCATCGATCGGCAGATGGCCACCCAGCGCGGCAATCGCGGAAAACTGGTGCGCGTGGCGCTGGTGGGCTACACCAACGTGGGCAAGAGCACGCTCATGAACATCCTCAGCAAGAGCGAAGTGTTCGCCGAGAACAAGCTGTTCGCAACGCTTGATACCACGGTGCGAAAGATCGTTCTTGGCAATCTTCCGTTCCTTGTCACGGATACCGTTGGATTCATCCGCAAACTGCCAACGCAACTGATCGAAAGTTTCAAGAGCACATTGGATGAAACGCGCGAATCCGATCTGTTGCTTCATGTTGTCGATATCAGCCATCACAACTTCGAAGAGCAGTACAACACGGTGAAGAGCACGTTGAACGAGATCGGCGCGGGCGACAAGCCGGTGATCGTTGTGTTCAATAAGATCGATGCGTACAAACCTGCTCCACATGATCCCGATGATCTCGCGCCAAAGACCGAAGATCAATACACCCTCGAGGAATTGAAGGAACAGTGGATGTCGCGTATGAGCGGCGATGAATGCATCTTCATCAGCGCTGCGCAAAAACAGAACATCGATGGATTGCGGAAGCTCCTGTACGATCGCGTGAAGGAGATCCATACGGCACGCTATCCTTACGAGACCGATCTGCTCTTCAAGGACAATTACGAAGAGGAGGAACAATGATGTGTAAGGCCGGTCCGATCGATACGATCCGGCCTTACGATCGAAGAAGATCACCTTGATAAGTTGTGGCGACACGTAAACGGCAGAAGAAGAAAGCGGCGAAAAGCTCCGGCGGCAGCGTTCTTTTCAAAATACTGTTGATCGGCGCCGCGATCGTTTTCATCGCTTTCCTCGGATTACTCCAAGCTGTAAGAAGTGGTTTTTTCGGAAACCTTCCAAGCGAGGACGAACTCCGATCCATCCAGCATGAACAGGCCACGCTCGTGCTCGGCCTGAATGATGTTCCGATCGGAAAATTGTTCGCCCAAGATCGCACGAACGTGCGTTACAAGGACCTGCCGCGACATCTGATCAACGCACTGGTGAGCACCGAAGATGAACGCTTCTTCGTTCATGAAGGTGTTGATGGCCGCAGTTATCTGCGTGTGTTCTTCCGCACCCTGATCGGTGGCGATCGAAGTGGTGGAGGCGGCAGCACGATCTCCCAGCAGATCATGAAGAATCTGTACGGACGAAAGAGACA
>JAEZEZ010000006.1 GCA_023432855.1 Pseudomonadota bacterium
GACGAGATCCCCAACGACATCACCCGCAAGACCCCGGCCAGCTTCGAGCCCACGATCGACTACGTGGTCACCAAGGTGCCGCGCTGGGCGTTCGAGAAGTTCCCCGGCAGCCCCGGGGTGCTCGGCACGTCGATGCAGTCCGTGGGCGAGGCGATGGCCATCGGCCGCACGTTCCCCGAGTCGCTGCAGAAGGCGTTGCGCAGCCTCGAGCACGGGCGCGCCGGGCTGAACTGCGATGCCGGCGAGGCCGAGCTCGACGTGCTCGACGACGAGACGCTGATCAGCCGCGCCGCCACCGGCACGCCGGATCGTCCGTTCCAGCTCGAGGCCGCGCTCCGCCGGGGCATCACCGTCGACGCCCTCGCCGAGCGCACGAAGGTCGACCCGTGGTTCCTCGACCAGATGCTGCTCATCGTGGAGGAGCGCGACCACCTGGCCGGCACCGGACTCGCCGGGATGGGCCGGCGCGACTGGAAGCGGGCCAAGCAGCTCGGCTTCAGCGATGCCCAGCTCGCGTGGCTGTGGGGTACCGACCCGGCCTCGGTGCGCGCCGCCCGCCTCGTCGCCGGCGTACGTCCCACGTTCAAGACCGTCGACACCTGCGGGGCCGAGTTCGAGGCCGCGACGCCGTACCACTACTCGACCTACGAGGACGAGGACGAGGTCACCGCCAGCGGGCGACGCAAGGTGCTGATCCTCGGATCCGGGCCCAACCGCATCGGGCAGGGCATCGAGTTCGACTACTGCTGCGTGCACGCCAGCTTCGCCCTCGCCGATGCCGGCTACGAGACCGTCATGCTCAACTGCAACCCGGAGACCGTGTCGACCGACTACGACACCTCCGACCGCCTCTACTTCGAGCCGCTGACGGCCGAGGACGTGCTCGAGCTGATCGACGTCGAACGGTCCAACGGGGAGCTGCTCGGCGTGGTCGTCCAGTTCGGCGGCCAGACCCCGCTGAAGCTGGCGAAGGCGCTGGAGGAAGACGGCGTGCCGATCCTGGGCACCAGCGTCGACGCCATCGACCTGGCCGAGGACCGCGAGCGCTTCCAGCAACTGCTCAACGAGATCGGGCTGAAGCAGCCGGTCAACGCCATCGCGCGATCGGCGGAAGAGGCCTTCGAGGGCGCCCGCCAGGTGGGCTTCCCGGTGGTCATCCGGCCGTCCTACGTGCTGGGCGGACGGGGCATGGAGATCGTCCACGACGAGGAGCAGCTGGCCCGCTATATCCGTGAGGCGGTGCGCGTGTCCGGGGACTCGCCCGTCCTCATCGACCAGTACCTGAACCGCGCCACCGAGGTGGACGCCGACGCCATCTGCGACGGCGAGAACGTGTTCGTGGCCGGCATCATGGAGCACATCGAGGAGGCCGGGGTGCACTCGGGCGACAGCGCCTGCTCGCTGCCGCCGTTCTCGCTGCGGCCCGAAACCATCAGGGAGCTGGAGCGCCAGACCGAGCTGATGGCCCGGGCGCTGAAGGTGCGCGGCCTGATGAACGTGCAGTTCGCGATCGAGGAGCCGCACTCGGAGAACCCGCGCATCTACGTGCTCGAGGTGAACCCCCGGGCCAGCCGCACCGTGCCCTTCGTGGCCAAGACCATCGGCGAGCCGGTCGCCGGCATCGCCGCCAAGGTCATGGCCGGCGTGGCGCTGAAGGACTTCGGCCTGGCGCAGAAGCCCTACGGCCACGTGGCGGTGAAGGAAGCGGTGTTCCCCTTCGCCCGCTTCCCCGGCGTCGACACGGTGCTGGGCCCGGAGATGCGGTCGACCGGCGAGGTCATGGGCCTGGACTGGGTGCGCGAGGGCGAAACGCTCGAGGCCGCCTTCGCCCGCGCCTTCGCCAAGAGCCAGATCGGCGGCGGCGCCGCGGTGCCGACCGCTGGCTGCGTCTTCGTCTCGGTGAAGGACGCGGACAAGGCGTTCATCGTCGAGCCGGTGAAGATCCTGCTGGACCAGGGCTTCACGGTCATCGCCACCGGCGGGACCCACGCCTTCCTGGCGGGTCAGGGACTGGAGGTCGGCCTGGTGAAGAAGGTGCTGGAGGGCCGCCCGCACATCGTCGACGCCATGAAGAACGGCGAGGTGCAGCTGGTCTTCAACACCACCGAAGGCAAGCAGTCGCTGCTGGACAGCTTCTCCATCCGGCGCACGGCCCTGATGATGAAGATCCCCTACTACACCACCGCCTCGGGCGCGCTCGCCGCCGCCCGCGCCATCGCCGCGGTGCGCAGCGCCCCGCTGGATGTGCGGCCGCTGCAGAGCTACGGGTGAGGGTCCGCCCTCGTCCTTCGACAGGCTCAGGATGAGGGCTACTAGGAGGTTCGCGACGCTTCAATCAGCCTCATCCTGAGCCTGTCGAAGGACGAGGCTGACGCACCCGTGCGGCGCAGGCGCGGCCCCCGGACTTGAAAACCGCGTTTTCACGTCCTAGTCTCTACCCCGCCGACCGCCACCGCCCGCGGTCGGCTTTTGCGTCTTATTCCCTTCTTGTCTTGGGCGAACTGGCGACCTTATCGCGACATGGAAAAAGTGCCGATGACCGGCGAGGGCTACCGGGTCCTCGACGAAGAACTGAAGCGTTTGAAGTCGGTTGAGCGCCCGAGCGTGATCGCGGCGATCAGCGAGGCGCGCTCGCACGGCGACCTTTCGGAGAACGCCGAGTACCACGCGGCCAAGGAGCGTCAGGGCTGGATCGAGGGCCGCATCGCGGAGATCGAGGACAAGATCAGCCGCGCCCAGGTCATCGACGTCTCCAAGCTCTCGGGCTCGCAGGTGAAGTTCGGAGCCACCGTCTCGGTGGTCGACGAGGACACCGAGGAGGAGTCCCGCTACCAGATCGTCGGCGAGCACGAGGCGGACGTGAAGGACGGCAAGATCTCCGTCACCTCGCCGCTGGCGCGCGCCATGATCGGCAAGGAAGTGGGCGACGTGGTCGAGGTGAACACCCCCGGCGGCGTGAAGGCCTACGAGATCCTCAAGGTCGAGTGGCTCTGAGCGGGGCGAACACCCGTTCCCTGACCATCTGGGCCGTCTCGGACGGCCGCATCGGCATCGAGAACCAGGCGCTCGGCCTGGCGGAAGCGCTCGCGCGCCTGACGCCGGCCGAGGTGGCGCGCAGGCACGTCCGCTTCCGGCCCGGCTACGACCGGCTGCCCACGGCGCTGAAGCTGGCGCCGGGACGGTTCCTCACCGCCGACAGCGACGCCATCGCCCCGCCCTGGCCGGACGTGTGGATCGCGGCCGGCCGCGCCACCCTGCCCTTCTCCCTGAAGATGCGATCCTGGTCCGGCGGGCGGACCTTCGTGGTCCAGGTCCAGGACCCGCGATGGCCCGCGCGCCTTTTCGACGCCGTGGTCCCGCCCCGGCATGATGCGGTCACCCCCGGCGACAATGTCATCGAGATCACCGGCTCGCCCCACCGGGTGACGGCGGAGCGGCTGGCGCACGAGCTGGCCGCCTTCGCGCCCCGCATCGACCCCCTGCCCCGCCCGCGCGTGGCGGTGCTGGTCGGCGGCAGGTCGAAGAGCCACGACATCTCGCCCGAGCGGGCCGCGCGCCTGGCGGCCGGGATCGCCGAGGCGGTGGAGCGCGCCGGCGGATCGCTGCTGATGACCACCTCGCGGCGGACGCCCGAACGCGCTCGGGAGATCCTGACGGACGGGCTGAAACATCTGCCGGGGATCATCTGGACCGGCGAAGGGCCCAACCCCTACTTCGCCTTCCTGGCCGCGGCGGACCACATCCTGGTCACCGCCGACAGCGCCAACATGGCGACCGAGGCGGCCTCGACCGGCAAGCCGGTGCACATCCTCGAGGTGGACGGCGGGGGCGACAAGTTCGACCGCCTGCACGCGGAACTGCAGGGTCTGGGCGCGGCCCGGCCCTTCGACGGGCGGCTGGAGAGTTGGCGCTACGAGCCGCTGCGCGAAACCGATCGCGCCGCGGCGGAAATCCTGCGGCGGTTCCACGCGCGCTAGGCGGCGCCGCCGTCCGCTGCTAGCGTGGCCGTGGGGAGGGCCTAGTCCGATGAAGTTGCACGCGCTTTCGGCGGCGGTCTGCGCCGCCCTGCTGGCCGTCGGTCCGGCTGCGGCCCAGACCCAGGACCAGATTGACGCCGCCAGGGCCGAGGCCGCCCAGTATACCGACGCGGAACTGCTGGCCCAGATCCGCCAGGGCATGGACGGTGAAGCCCCCGAGTACTTCCGGCTCCTGCGCCAGAGCTTCCCTGACGAGGTGGCGGAGCTGGAGGCGACGATGCTGCGTGAAACCCGTGCAGGTCGCCTGCACGGGCGGCAGGCCGCGGAGCTCGGCTACAATTTCGCCCGCGAGCTGTCACTGAAACACCGGCCCGAACTGGGCAATGCTCCGCTGGATGAGGTGGTGATGACCCTCGGCGCCCAGCTCGAGACGCTGAAGGTGCTGCGGCAGTACAACCTTGTCGCTTGCGCCGAGCTGGGAGAGATCGGGGGGCTCAGCCTGGAGTCGGCCGCCTCCCTGCCCGCCCCGGCGTCGGACGCCATGAAGAGCTTTGCCCTGCGGCAGATGAAGGCCATGCTGGCGGCGCGCCAGCGGCCGGCCAGACATGGCGTCCTGACCCAGGAGGACCTCGACCGCATCCTGAAGGCCTACGAGCGGTCGGGGGGACGGCTGGACGTGCTGGGAGCCATGGGCGATGCGACCAGCCCGTTCTCGCCTGCAGAGCGTTGCGAATCCTCCATCGTCCTGATGCAGGTGGTGCTCGACCAGCCCCGCCCGATCATGGGCAGGTTCTGGCGATTTCTTGCCGAGCCGCCTGAGGAACTCCCGCGCGGCGCCTAGGCCTCACTTAAGCCTCAGGCAGGCGGCGCCTTGCGCCGCATCAGCAGCGTCCCCACGCCCCACACCACCACGAAGGCCGCGACCGCCCCCGCAAGGCCCGGCACGAGGCCGTACTGGACGAAGCCCACGGCGCCCATGATGGCCGCCATCACCAGAGCCAGAACCAAAGGACGCGTCATCTCGACACCCTCCGATAGATCCGCCGATGCGGACGGGCGGAATCATCCCTAGATTGGGGCCCATGTCGAATCCCGCCGCTTCCAGCCCCGCCTCCCCGCGCCGCGTGCGCGTCGCCATCATCGGTTCCGGCCCCGCCGGCTGGACCGCCGCCCTCTACGCCGCGCGCGCCATGCTGGAGCCCGTGGTGATCGCGGGCCTGCAGCCGGGCGGGCAGCTGACCATCACCACCGACGTCGAGAACTATCCGGGCTTCGCCGAGGCCATCCAGGGCCCGTGGCTGATGGACCAGATGCGCGCCCAGGCCGAGCACATGGGCGCCGAGACGGTCGAGGACATCGTCGTCGACGTCGACCTGTCGAAGCGGCCGTTCCTGCTGAAATGCGACAGCGGCCGGGAGTTCCTGGCCGAGACGGTGATCATCTCCACCGGCGCCCAGGCCAAGTGGCTGGGGCTGCCGAGCGAGCAGCGCTTCCAGGGCTTCGGCGTCTCCGCCTGCGCCACCTGCGACGGCTTCTTCTACCGCGGCAAGGAGGTCGTGGTCGTCGGCGGCGGGAACACGGCGGTGGAGGAGGCCCTGTTCCTCACCAAGTTCGCGTCGAAGGTCACGGTCGTGCACCGCCGCGACGAGTTTCGCGCCGAGAAAATCCTGCAGGAGCGCCTGTTCGCCGAGCCGAAGATCGAGGTGGTCTGGGACAGCGCCATCGACGAGGTGCTGGGCACGGAGGACCCCCTCACCGTCACCGGCGTCCGCCTGAAGAACGTCAAGACCGGCGAAACCCGCGAACTGGCCTGCGACGGCGTTTTCATCGCCATCGGCCACGCGCCGTCTTCGGAGCTGTTCAAGGGCAAGCTGGAGATGAACGACGGCGGCTACCTGAAGGTGAAGCCCGGCACGACCTCGACCGCCATCAAGGGCGTGTGGGCCGCCGGCGACGTCACCGACGACGTCTATCGCCAGGCGGTCACCGCGGCCGGCATGGGGTGCATGGCGGCGCTGGAAGCCGTTCGCCTGCTGGCCGAGGAAGACCACGCCCGCGCCAACGATCCCATTAGCCACGCCGAGGCCGAGAAGATCGGCCAGTGGTGACGGTCCGGTCCGCCTACTCCGGCGGATAGCCGATCGGCTCGCCCAGCCCCTTCACCAGCTCGGCGCACTGCGCGAGGTCCACCCGCTCCACCGGCAGCACCAGGTCGGCCTCGCTGAACTCGGCATAGGCCGAGCGCAGGTCGTCCGCGAAGCCCGATCGCGCCGCCAGCCCCTCTCCCGGATAGACGACCAGATGGTCGTCGTCCCGGTACTCGATCGGGAAGTCGCCGCCCTCCTCGTCGAGACCCGCCGAAGCGTGGCACGAGATGCCGTGCTCGAGCGTGTATTCCGGCTGCAGGATGCGCCCGCCGACCCCGCGGTTGATGTCCTTGTCGGCCCAGCCGCAGCCGCCCCACACGTACCAGGCCCCGCCCTCGCGCCGGAAGGCCAGGCGCATCACCTGCGATTGCCCGCCCCACAGATCTTCGGTGTTGAAGGACAGCAGGACCTCGCGCGTCTGCCGGCCCGGATGGGCGGCCGGATCATAGACGCCGCGATAACAGAGCCGTCCGTCGCTGGCGGCCATCAGCTCCGAGAACGGATTGGCCATGGCCGGCGCGGCGATGAGCGTGAGAACGGCGGCGAGGGGCAGGCGCATGAGAGACCTCCGCGAACGCGGAAGGATTTCACGGGAACGGCCGGGCTGTCACGCGTTCCTTCTCGTCATCGAGAAGGAGGTCCCACGGCGCCGGAGCGCAGCGCAGGCCTGCCGTGGAGGATGAGCAGGACGGCGGCACGCGTTTCGGAGGGATCGCGTTTCCTGCTCACTCTCCCGCGCAAGGATCTGCGCGCTTCGCGCTCCGATGCGCGGGGCCCTCTCTCTCGATGACGAGAGAGAGGAAAAGAGCCTAGCTGCTCGCCTCGTCCAGCTTGTGCATGGTCTCGTCGTCCAGCCTGAGCTCGGCCGCACGGGCGATCTCGGCGAACTGGGCGGTGCTGGTGGCGCTGGCGATGGGGGCGGTGATGCTCGGCCGAGCCATGATCCAGGCCAGCGCTACCTGCGCCGGCGTGGCCTCGAGGCGGGCCGCCACCTCGTCGAGGCAGCCGAGGATGCGCAGGCCGCGGGTGTCGAGGTACCTGGCCACGCCGCGCCCGCGCGGGCTCTTGGCCAGGTCGTCCTGGGACCGGTACTTGCCGGTCAGGAAGCCGGCGGCGAGGCCGAAGTAGCTGATGACGCCGACCTGCTCGCGCGTGACCACCGCCTCCAGGTCCGCCTCGAAGGTGCGGCGCTCATAGAGGTTGTAGGGCGGCTGGATGCTTTCGTAGCGGGGCAGGCCCAGGCGCTCGCTGGTCCGCAGGGCCTCTTCCAGCCGGGCGGCGGAGAAGTTGGAGGCGCCGATGGCGCGCACCTTGCCCTGCTCGATCAGCCGGGCGTAGGCGCCCAGGGTCTCCGCCTGGGGCGTGCCCGCGTCGTCGGCGTGGGACTGGTAGAGGTCGATGTAGTCGGTCTGCAGCCGCTTCAGGCTGTCCTCGACCGCGCGGGCGATGTTGGAAGCCGTCAGCAGCCCCGTCTCGTCGCCGCCGTGCCAGCCGACCTTGGTGGCGATGATCACGTCGTCGCGCCGGCCGCGCCGGGCCAGCCATTCGCCGATGATGGTCTCGGACTCCCCGCCCTTGTGTCCCGGGACCCAGGACGAATAGGCCTCGGCGGTGTCGATGGCGTTGAAGCCGGCGTCCATGAAGGCGTCCAGCAGGGCGAACGAGGTCTCCCTGTCCGCCGTCCAGCCGAACACATTGCCGCCGAACACCAGCGGCGCGATTTCCAGGCCGCTGCGGCCGAGGGCGCGTCTTTGCATGGGATGCAGTTAAGCGGTGCGTCAGGCGGTCGCAAGGCGAGCCTGCCTCTCCTTCAGGAGAGGACGGGGATGCGAAGCAGACCCGGGTGAGGCGTCGGCCGGCGCACGACGTCGTGGCTGCGGAAAGGCCTCACCCGCTCCGTCTCGCTGCGCGAGTCGCTCGCGTCCTCTCCTGAAGGAGAGGCAGCCTACTCGGTCGCGGTGGGCTCTGGGGCCGCTTCAGCCGGCGCCGCCGCCGGGGCGGCCGCGCGCGCCGGCGGTGCGGCGGAGGGCTTGGGCGCGGCGACCGGCTTGCCGATCTCGATCACCTCGAGCTCGGCCACGCCCACCAGCCGGCGAGGCGCCATGCGGGTCAGGCCCTGGGCCTCCTCGAACTCGCGCAGGCGCTGGTTGATGCTGGCGATGTCGTCCCTGGTGGGCGCGCGGCGGCCGCCGAGGGTGGCGACGACGCGCTGGCCGCCGTCCTCGGTCGTCACCGTGGTGGCGCTGGCCTGGATGAGGGCGGCCTGGCCGGTGACCACGCGCGGGCGGGCGTAGAGCGCCTCGTTGATGGCGGGCTCGCGGCCCGCGTAGCGCTGATTGAAGGCCCCGGGCTCGCCGGCCGAACCGCGCCAGCGATAGAAGATGTGGGCGCCGATCTTGGTGATCTTGCCGAGCGTCGGGCTCCAGTACGGCAGCACGTAGTCGGCGTGGTAGTGCGTGGCGGTGCCCACCTGGACGGCGACGTGGCCGGCCAGGGCGGCGCGGGCCACCTTGTCGGCGCGGTCCCAGGCCCAGCGGGCCGGCGCGCGGGCCAGCGAGCCGTCGCAGGTGAAACTGAACTGGCAGCCGGTGACGCGCTCGGCGCCCTGGAAGACCACGCCGCAGACGCTGTTGGGGTAATTCGGGTCGCGCACGCGGTTCAGGACCACCTGGGCGACCGCCTGCTGGCCGTCGGTCGGCTCGAGCGCGGCTTCGTAATAGATGGCCTGGGTCAGGCAGCGCAGGGCGCGCTTGTATTCAGGGGCCGCCGTCGGCAGCACGAAGGGCTGGGCCGGGCGCAGCAGGCCGCCCAGGGTCGGCACGGCGGCGTTCAGCTTCTGGGCCTCGGCGGCGTCGACCGCCTGGAACTCGAGCGTCGGCTTGCGCCGCAGGTCCAGGGTTTCCCAGCCGGGGGTCAGGCCCCAGGGCTCGGGCCGGGCCTGCGGGTCGTGGCGCGCGGCCAGGGCGGCGGCGGCGGGGTCCATGCGGGCGGCGAGGCGTTGCAGCGAGGCTTCGGAGAGGTCGCCGCGGGTCACCTCGATGACGTTGCGGACGCTCTTCGAGGCGAAGCCCCACGGACCGGCCGAGGCGGACAGGCCGACGGCGAGCACGCCAAGGGCCACGCCCGTCGCCGCGATGGTCGCGGCGAGGCGATGCTTCCCTGCAAGTGCCGTCCTCAGCTTCATGGATCCTGCCAGCTATTGGCCCAGTCGGTCTCGCCAGATGGGGAGCCCCGTCTCGTATCCAAGGCGTATACCAGCGTTTTCGGGCGAGTTCATGGCCCTTCGCCGTTACAAATCGTTCAGTCGTTGCGCCCTTACCGTCCCGCGAATGCTCCGGCGCCCGCCGCTGGACACACCGCTGAGCGAGCGGAAACCGGGGACGGGACGCTGCGGTTCCATGGGTCGGGCCGGTTCTCCACGTCATCCCACGGCCGGCCGCAGGCCGGTCCGGGGGACCCAAGCGTCCCTCAGAGAGTCCGCCAGCCGGCGGAATAGTCGCTGGCAGCTTGGGTCCCCCGGACGCCGCTGCGCGGCGCCGTGGGATGACGTAGCAGGTGTCTTCCCTACTCCGTCGGCACGGGCTTGCCGCGCAGGGCTTTCACCGACCCCCGCGTCTTCTTGGCAGTCAGCCGCCGCTCCTTCGACGCGCGCGTCGGTTTGGTCTTCTTGCGCGGCGGGGGCGGCGGTTCGGCGGCCTTGCGCAGGATCTCCAGCAGGCGCTCCAGCGCGTCCTCGCGGTTGCGCTCCTGGGAGCGGAACTGCTCGGCCTGGATGACGATGACGCCGTCGAGCGTCATCCGCCGGCCCGCGATCCCGCGGATCCGCCCCTTCATGGCCTCTGGCAGGTTGGGCGAGCCGAGCGCGTCGAAGCGCAGCTCCACCGCCGTGGAGGTCTTGTTGACGTGCTGGCCGCCCGGCCCGGAGGCGCGCACGGCCTTGAGCACGAGCTCGTCCTCGTCGATCTCGATGGCGGGCGTGACCTCGATCATGGGGGAGCACATATCACGCCCGGCCCCGCTTGCCCGAGGCCCCTACCTCCCGCCGAGCGTGGCGCGCAGCATCCAGGCGTGCTTCTCGTGGATGGTCAGCCGCTCGGTGATGATGTCCGCGGTGACGGGATCGTCCTCCTCCGCCTCCCTGAACACCGCGCGGGCGGTGGCGATGAGCGTCTCGTGGTCGCGCATCAGCTCCTCGACCATCTTGTCTGCCGACTTCTCCGGATCGCCATCGCGGATCGAGGTCAGGTTGGCGAAGGCGGCGTAACCCTGGGGCGCGAACTCGCCAAGCGCCCGGATGCGCTCGGCCAGCTCATCCAGCGCCTGCCACATCTCGGTGTACTGCTCCATGAACAGGGTGTGCAGGGTCGAGAAGTTCGCCCCGCGCACGTTCCAGTGGTAGCCGTGGGTCTTCAGATAGAGCGCATAGGTGTCGGCCAGCAGCTTGGTCAGGCCCGCAGCCAGTTCCCCGCGCTGCTCCGGCGTGAAGCCCGTCTTGATCTCGACCGCCATGCCCGTCTCCTTGTTGCCGAATACCAAAGGTAGGCCGCCCGGGGCCGTGTGCAACACAACCGCCTGAACCAGATCGCGTTCCCCGCGTTAAGGCGCAGCTTGGTGCGGTGGGGGCGTTCGCGCTACCGTTCGCCGGCGGGGGTAATCTGGGCGCATGGGGTTCGAGCACCAACTGAGGCGACTGGCCCTGGCGAGGGCCGACGGCTGGGTGCGTCCGCTCGTCATCGCCCTGATCTGCGTCACCGTCGGCGCTCTCCTGCGCCTGGCCGTGACCCCCCTGCTGGGCAACCTCTCGGGCGCCACCCTGTTCATCCCCGCGGTGGTCGTCGCCAGCCTGTGGGGCGGCCGCTTCAGTGGATACGCCACCCTGGTGGGCGGCGTAGCGGTCACCGTGCTGCTGGCCAACCTGCCGGGCCGGCCCGTGCCCCTGGGGCCTGCCCTGATCGGGATCGGCCTGTTCACCGGCATCGGCCTGTTCGTGGCCGAGGTAAGCGCGGCCCTGCGCCGGACCCTGGCGTCCGAAGCGGCCGCGGTCGATCAGCTCCGGGACGGCCAGCAGAGCCTGGGACTGGCCCACGAGGCGGGCCGGCTGGGCGCGTGGGAGTGGGACATCGCCAGCGACACCCTCCGGCTCTCGCAGGGCTACCTGCGCAACTGGCGGATACTCGCGCAGGACACCTTTCCCTTCACCGAACTGGCCAGGAAGGTCCACCCGGACGACCTCGCGTCGGTGATGGAATCGCGCCGCCGGGTGCTCGAGGAACGGCAACCGTACCGTTCGGAGTACCGGGTCATCGGCGACGATGGCCAGGTCCGATGGTTCGCCAGCCAGGGCAACGTCGAACTCGATGCATCGGGGCGGCCGCTCCGGGTTCACGGGGTCAACCGCGAGATCACCGCCGAAGTGGCCCTGCGCGAGAGCGAGGCGCGCTTCCGCACCATGGCCGACTCCGCGCCGTCGCCGGTCTGGGTGACCCGCGCCGAGGGCGGAGTCGAGTTCGTCAACGCGGCCTTCTGCGAGTTCTTCGGCGGCCGGGAAGAGGAGCTGCTCGGCGACGCCTGGATGGAGCGCCTGCACCCGGACGACCGCGAGGCGACGCTGGCCATCTACCGCGAGAAGCGCGGCGCGCGGGAGCCCTATGAATTCGAAGCGCGCTTCCGGGTGGCGTCCGGCGACTATCGCTGGCTGACCGCGCGCTGCCGTCCCCGCCTGGGCAAGGACGGCGTCTTCATGGGCTATGTCGGCATCGCCTTCGACACGACCGACGACCGCGAGGCCCGCACGGCGTTGCAGGAGAGCGAGGCCCGCTTCCGGCTGATCGCCGACCGGGCGCCGGTGAACCTGTGGATGGGCGACGAGAACGGCGCCTGCGTATTCCTGAACCGGGCCCAGCGGGAGTTCTGGGGGCTCGGCGAGGATTACCTGGACACCTTCCAGTGGTCGGACAGCCTTCACCCGGACGACGCGGCCGGCCTGTTCGAAATCTTCCAGCGGGCCATGGCGGCGCACGAACCCTTCACGGTCGAGGCGCGCTATCGCCGGGCGGACGGGGAGTGGAGGGTGCTGCAGACCCAGGCCCAGCCACGCTTCGACGGCGCCGGCCAGTTCGTCGGCATGATCGGGGTCAATGTCGACATCACCGACCCGCGCATGGCGGAGGCCGCCCTGCGCGAGAGCGAGGCGCGCTTCCGCGCCATGGCCGACGCGGCGCCGGCCCCGATCTGGGTCAGCGGGCCCAATGGAGACATCGTCTTCGTCAACCAGGCGACGAAGGAGTTCTTCGGCCGTGGCCGCGGCCCCATGCGCCAGGCCTGGAAGGAACGCGTCCATCCCGACGACCTGCCCGGCCTGCTGCGCGACCGGGACGCCGCGCGAGACCGGGGCGAAGGGTTCAGTTTCCAGGCCCGGCTGCTCGACCGCCACAAGCAGTGGCGGTGGCTGCGGGGCGGCACCCGGCCCCGCTTCGACAGCGAAGGCCAGTTCCAGGGCTACGTCGGCATCGCCTTCGACGTGACCGATGCGGTCGAGGCCCAGGATGCGCTCCTGGCCCAGGAGCGGCGGCAGCGGTTCCAGCTGCAGTTCGGCGACGGGCTGCGCGAGAGCGACGACCCGCGCGCCATCGCCGCCTTCGCCGAGCGCGCGCTGGGCGCCCACCTGCAGGTCGCGCGCGTCGGATACGGCGAACTGGACGACGCCACCGGCACCATGAGCGTCCGGGACAGCTGGACGAACGGCGAACTGGAGCCAATCTCGGGCGTCTACACCCTCGAGAGCTACGGCGCCCGGCTGATGGCCGAGCTGCAGCGCGGCCGCACGGTGCGGATCGCCGACACCGGCAAGGACCCGCGCACCGCGGAGTCGGCGGACGCCTTCAAGGGTCAGGGCGTGCGCGCCCGGCTCAGCGTGCCGGTGGTCCGGGCCGGCCGCGTGCGGGCGGTCTTCTTCCTGCACGACACCGCCCCCAGGGACTGGAGCGACGAGGACGCCGCCCTGGTCGAAGAGGCCGCGTCGCGCACCTGGACGGAGATCGAGCGCGCCCGCGCCCTGGCCGAGGTGCGCGAGAGCGAGGAGCGCTTCCGCTCCATCGCCAACTCCGCGCCGATCCTGGTGTGGGTGACCAACGCCGACCGCAAGCGCGCCTTCGTCAACCAGACCTATGTCGAGTTCATGGGCGCCAGCTACGAGGAGGCGCTGGACCGCGACTGGCGCGAGTTCCTGCACCCGGACGACTGGACGCGGATCCTGAAGGAGCAGATGGCGGGCGAGGGTTCGCTCAAGCCCTTCTCGCTGGAGGCGCGCTACAAGCGGGCGGACGGCGCCTGGCGCTGGCTGCGCTCCTATTCGCGGCCGCGCTTCGGCCAGGAAGGCGAGCTGCTGGGCTTCGTCGGCGCCGCCTACGACGTGACCGAGGAACGCCAGGTCCAGGCCGATCTCGAGCACATCAACGAATTGCTCGCGGAACGGGTCGCCCAGGCCCTGGCGGAAAAGGAGCAGGCCGAGGCGGCGCTGATCCGCTCGCAGAAGCTCGAGGCCCTCGGCCGGCTGACCGGCGGGGTGGCGCACGACTTCAACAACCTGCTGACCGTGGTCGTCGGCGCGCTGGACATGATCCTCAAGCACCCCGACGACGCCGCAAAGCGCGCGCGCATGGCCGAGGCGGCGATGGCGGCGGCCCGCCGCGGCGAACAGCTGACCCACCAGCTGCTGGCCTTCTCACGGCGCCAGGCGCTGCGCCCGGCGCTGTCGGACGTCAACGCCCTGATCCGCGAGAGCGAGCCCCTGATCCGCCGCGCCGTGGGCGAGAACGTCGATTTCGCCTGCGAGCTCTGCGAGGGCGAAGCGGTGGTGCGCGTCGATCCGGCCCAGTTCGAGGCCGCCCTGTTCAACCTCGTGGTCAACGCCCGCGACGCCACGCCGGAGGGGGGCCGCATCGACGTGCGCACCGAACGCTGCGACCTGGCCGAGGGCGAAGTGTCCGACGTGCCCGCCGGCCACCACGTGCGCATCAGCATCCACGACACGGGCGCGGGGATGAGCCCCGAGGTGGTCGCCCGGGTGTTCGAGCCCTTCTTCACCACCAAGCCCCAGGGCAAGGGCACCGGCCTGGGCCTGAGCCAGGTCTATGGCTTCGCCCAGCAGTCCGGCGGCGGCGTCAGCCTCGACAGCGTCGTCGGCGAAGGCACCACGATCGCCATCTACCTGCCGGCCACCGCCGAGGCCCTGCCCCGGCCCGAGCCCACCGAGACGTCGCCCGCCGAGAACCGCGACGGCCCCCTGAAGGTGCTGCTGGTCGAGGACGACCGGGAGGTCGCGGCCATCGCCGAGACCATGCTGCGCCACCTCGGCCACGAGGTGACCCAGGTGGCCAGCGGGGCGCGGGCGCTGGTGAAGCTGCGCTCCGGCGACGGCTATGACCTGCTGCTGACGGACGTGGTCATGCCCGGCGGCATGGACGGGGTGGAACTCGCCCGCCGGGCCGTGGAGATGCACCCCGGCCTGCGCGTGGTGCTGACCTCGGGCTACGCCGGCGAGGCGGTCGACCGGACCCTGGTGGACGCGCCGTGGCCCTTCCTGCGCAAGCCCTATTCGCAGGAGGAGCTGGTCCGGCTGCTCAGCGCCGCCGTCCCGGCCCCCGCAAAGCCGCCCGCCCGGGGCCGCAAGCCCTCGCCGGTAAAGGCTTGAACCGCCGCCGATAGTCGCTATCTTTGGTCCGCACTTATGCTCACGAAAAGCATAAGGTCGCCGCTCCCCTCTCGGATCGGCGCTTTTTTGGACCGCCCTTTTGCTCAATTTGAGCATAATGGTGGGGGAGGACACAGATGGCCGACGGATCCGCCTTCGCCTTCACGCCCGCGGTCGAAACCGAGACCGCCGCCATCTGGGCCAAGGTCAAGGACAAGGTGACGCCGATCGAGTGGCGTTTCCACGCGCCGCTGATCGCCGAGATCAATCGTCTGAAGAAGGCGCGCAACGCGGTGATCCTGGCGCACAATTACATGACGCCCGAGATCTTCCACGGCGTCGGCGACTATGTCGGCGACAGCCTCGGCCTCGCCCGCGAGGCGGCCAAGTCCGACGCGGCGGTGATCGTCCAGGCCGGCGTCCACTTCATGGCCGAGACCTCCAAGATCCTGGCGCCCGAGAAGACCATCCTGATCCCTGACCTGCGCGCGGGTTGCTCGCTGGCCTCCTCGATCACCGGCGACGACGTGCGTCTGATCAAGCAGCGCTACCCCGGCCTGCCGGTGGTCACCTATGTGAACACCACCGCCGACGTGAAGGCCGAGACCGACGTCTGCTGCACCAGCGCCAACGCGGTGCAGGTGGTCGAGCACGTCGCCCGCGAATGGGGCGTCGACCGCGTCATCCTGATCCCCGACGAGTTCCTGGCGAAGAACGTGGCGCGCCAGACCACCGTCGGCATCATCGCCTGGAAGGGCCGCTGCGAGGTGCACGAGCGCTTCACCGGCGCCGACATCCGCGAACTGAAGGAAGCCTATCCGGACGCCGACATCCTGGCCCACCCGGAGTGCCCCACCGACGTGCTGGAGGAGAGCCATTTCGCCGGCTCGACCGCCGCCATGGCCGACTATGTCGCCAGGCGTAAGCCGCGCCGCGTGGTCATGGTCACCGAGTGCTCCATGGCCGACAACGTCGCCGTCGAGAGCCCGGAGACCGAATTCATCCGGCCCTGCAATCTGTGCCCGCACATGAAGCGTATCAGCCTGCAGAACATCTACGAGTGCCTGCGGGACATGAAGCACGAGGTCACGGTCGACCCCCTGGTCGCCGAGCGCGCCCGCGCCGCGGTGCAGCGCATGATCGACCTGCCGCCGCCCGCGACGCCGGCCCGCTACGACCTGGTCCGGGCCCGGCACCATGTGGACGTGGAATTGATCTGATGATCCGCTACATCCCTCCGGTGGAGATCAGGCTCCGGCCCGGAAGGCTGTCGCGGGAGGCGTTGCTGCTCATGTTGCTGTTGAACCCGGGGCGTCCCCTGGTGGCGAAAGGCCGGAAATGACCGCATCACCCGGCCCCTGGGGCGAGGCCCGCGCCGCGCGCCGCGCCGCCGCCACCTCATCCGCAGCGACCGCCTCCTCGGGCCACGGCCCCGAATACAAGGGCCAGAGCCTGCCGTGGGCCATCGCCTCGACCGCCCTGCTAGGCGCGGTGCTGTGGTATTTCATGGGCTGGGTCGTGGCGCTCGCCGGCGTGGTCGGCGTCTTCGTGCACGAGTACGGCCACGTGCTGGCCATGAACCGCGCCGGCATGGGCCCCGCGAAGATCGTCATCGTCCCCTTCTTCGGCGGCGCCGCCGTGCCCCAGCGGCCCGAGCCCACCGAGTACAAGGGCATCGTCGTGTCTCTGGCCGGGCCGGTGTTCGGCCTGCTGGCCGCCATTCCGTTCTTCGCGGCAGGCTTCGCCACCGGGGACGACATCTGGCTCAAGGGCGCCGCCTTCGTGGCCTTCATCAACCTCGTGAACCTGGCGCCAATCCCGCCGCTCGACGGCTCCAAGGCGCTCGGCCCGGTGCTGGCGCGGGTGCACCCCATGCTGGAGAAGGCGGGCCTGCTGGTCGCCGGCGTCGGCGCCGTGATCCTGGGCGCGATATTCGGCTACTACATCATGGCCGTCTTCGTCGCGATCGCGGTCCTCGGCTACCTCAAGCGGGGAGCCTGGCGTCCCGCCTCGGCGCCGCTGAACTGGGGCCAGGCCGGCGGCGGGCTGGCCATGTACGTAGGCGCGCTGCTGCTGTGCCTTGGCGCCCTGGCCTTCGCCGTCATGGGGCTGGACGTCCCCCTGATGGAGCGCGGCCTGACCACGGCGGGCCTCGGTTCGCGGCAGGGCTGAGGCCGTGGCCCGGCTCTCCGTCGTCGTCGAGGACATCACGCGCCTCGAGGTGGACGCCATCGTCAACGCCGCCAACCGGAGCCTTCTGGGCGGCGGCGGCGTCGACGGCGCCATCCACCGCGCCGCCGGACCCGAACTGGTGGAGCACTGCCGCACGCTGGGCGGCTGCCGCACCGGCGAGGCGAAGATCACGCCGGGCTTCGGCCTGTCGGCGCGCCACGTCATCCACACGGTCGGCCCCGTCTGGCGCGGCGGGACCGACGGCGAGCCGGACCTGCTGGCCGCCTGCTACGACCGCTGCCTCGAGCTGGCGGTGGAGGCGGAGCTGAAGAGCCTCGCCTTCCCGGGCATCTCCACCGGCGCCTACGGCTTTCCCAAGCCGCTCGCCGCCGACATCGCCGTCGGGACCGTGAGCGCCTTCGTGAAGGCGCGGCCGGGCCTGCTGGAGGCCGTCGTCTTCTGCGCCTTCGACCACGTCTACGCCGACGCCCTGAACGACGCCCTGGCGGCGCGCCCATGAGCGTCGACAGGCTTCGCCACGACGGCGTGCTGGTGCTGGGCGCCGGGCTGGCGGGCCTGTCCGCGGCGCTGGCGGCCGCGCCCCGCCGGACGCTGGTGATCACCCCCGCCCCGCTCGCCCAGGCGGCCTCCTCCGCCTGGGCACAGGGCGGACTGGCCGTGGGCCTGGACGCCGAGGACGCCGCCCGCCACGCGCGCGACACCATCGCCGCGGGCGCCGGCCTGGTCGAGCCGGATGTCGCCGAGCACCTCACCGCCGTCGGGCGCAGGACCATCGAGCGGCTGGAGCAACTGGGCGTGCCCTTCGACCGCGACGCCCAGGGGCGGCTCGTCCGCAGCCTGGAGGCCGCGCACTCCTTCCCCCGGGTCGCGCGGGTCGGCGGCGACCAGGCCGGCGCCGCCATCATGGCGGCCATCTCCGACGCCGCGCGCCGGGCTCCGCACATCGAGCTGTGGGAACGGGCGCGGCTGCGCCGGCTGCTGCAGGACGCGGACGGGCGGGTCCGCGGCGCCCTGGTTGAAACGGAAGGCCGGCTGGTCGAGATCGCCGCCCCGGCCACGGTGCTGGCCACGGGCGGGCTGGGCGGCCTCTACGCGGTGACCACCAATCCGCCGTCCCTGCGCGGCGAGGGCCTGGCCATCGCCGCCCTGGCCGGCGCCGTGATCGCGGATCCGGAATTCGTGCAGTTCCACCCCACCGCCATCAACGTCGGGGTCGATCCCGCGCCCCTGGCCACCGAGGCGCTGCGGGGCGAGGGCGCCCTGCTGGTCGACGGTCAGGGCCGGCCGTTCATGGCCGACATCCATCAGCTGGGCGACCTGGCGCCGCGCGACGTCGTCGCCCGCGCCGTCCACGCCCGGATCGCGTCCGGCGAGGGAGCCTTCCTCGACGCCCGCACCGCCGTGGGCGAGCACTTTCCCGAGGCCTTCCCCGCCGTGTGGGCGGCCTGCGAAGCGGCGGGCCTCGACCCGCGCCGCCAGCCGATCCCGGTGGCGCCGGCAGCGCACTACCACATGGGCGGGGTGGCGGCGGAGACCGACGGGCGCACCTCGCTCGAAGGCCTGCACGCCGTCGGCGAGTGCGCGGCGTCCGGCGTTCACGGCGCTAACCGCCTGGCCTCGAACTCCCTGCTGGAAGCCGCCGCCTTCGGGGCCGAAACCGGCGCCGCCGCAGCCGCCGCCCAGGACCCGGCCACCGGCTTCGCCAGCGCACCGCCCGTCCCCGACCTGCCGCCCGAGCCCCTGGCCGAGCTGCGCGCGGCGATGACCCGCCACGCGGGCGTCGTCCGCGCGGCCGAAGGCCTCGGCGCCCTGCTCGACCTGATCGACGCACAGGAACAGGCCCACGGCCGCGCCGCCCCCCTGATCGCCGCGCGCCTCGTCGTGGCGGCGGCGCTGGCCCGCCGCGAGAGCCGCGGCGCCCACTACCGCTCCGATTTCCCCGAGCCGGCCAACGAGCCGGCCCGCACCTTCACCACCCTGGCCGCGCTCGACGCGGCGCCTGCCCGGATGCCTGCCCCATGATCCACGCGCCCCTGATCTCCGGCCCGCCCGACATTCTGATCGAGCCCATCGTCCGGGCCGCCCTGGCCGAAGACCTCGGCCGCGCCGGCGACGTCACCGCCGCCGCCTGCATTCCGGAGGGCTCGCGCATGGGCGCCCTGTTCTCGGCGCGCCGGGAAGGCCGGATCGCCGGTCTGGCCTGTATCCGCATCGCCGTGCGCCTCATGGACCCCTCCGCCAACATCGAGATCCTCGTCAACGACGGCGAGGACGCGGAGGCGGGCACGGTGCTGGCCCGGGTCGAGGCCGACGCCCGCGCCCTGCTGGCGGCCGAGCGCACGGCGCTGAATCTGGCCCAGCGGCTGTCGGGCATCGCCACCCTCACCCGGGCCTATGTGCGGGCGGTGGAGGGCACGGCCGTGCGCATCGCCGACACGCGCAAGACCACGCCGGGCCTGCGGGTTCTCGAGAAGCACGCCGTCCGCTGCGGCGGCGGGGTCAACCACCGCTTCGGCCTCGACGACGCCATCCTGATCAAGGACAACCACGTCGCCGTTTGCGGCGGCATCGGCCCGGCCCTGGAACGCGCCCGCGCCAAGGCCGGGTGGCTCACGCCTATCGAGATCGAGGTCGACAACCTGGCCCAGTTCGCCGAGGCCCGCGCCTACGAGCCCGACGTCATCATGCTCGACAACTTCTCGCTCGAGGACCTGCGCGAGGCGGTGGCGATGAACAACTACGTCTGCAAGCTGGAGGCCTCGGGAGGGGTCAACCTCGACACCGTCCGCGCCATCGCCGACACCGGCGTCGACGCCATCTCGGTCGGCGCCCTGACCCATTCGGCGCCCGCGCTGGACATCGGGCTGGACGCCGTCTGAGCCTCAGGCCGCGGCTGGCTCCCGCGGCCTGCGCCGGCGCGCGATGGCTCGCTGCAACGGCGCATCGACCAGGCGGTCGAAGACCCAGGCGACGCCCAGCGCCACAGGGAAGGCGCCGGCCCACAGCAGCCAGTGGACCTCCACCGGCAGGGGGACGCGCGCCTCCAGCATCCGCACCAGCCCGAACCAGACGGCGCCGGTCAGGGCGTGGGTGATGAACAGGGCGAAGGACAGACGGGCCCCCGCCGCGGCGAGCCTCGACAGCCCGGTCTTCCAGGCGTCGGCGGCGACGATCACGAGCGCCACGGCGATGATCGAGGTGAAATCCGACTGCGGCGTGCGCGGCAGGGATTCCAGCAGCAGGATCGCGGCCAGCGACATCCCCACGATCCCCGCCGCGGCCCGCGGCGTCAGACGCACCTCGACCGCCGCCCGCGACAGCAACAGTCCGCCCAGGAACAGCGGAACCGCCCGCACCACGCCCAGGTCGAAGGGCAGGTCGTAAAGGCCCATGCCGGTGACGCCGCGCGCGGCGACGGCTGCGCCCCCCACGAGGACGGGCGCAGCCAGCAGCGCCGCGAACGCCGACAGGCGCCCGCTCGCCCGCCACGCCAGCGGGAACAGGGCGTAGCAGACCACCAGGGCCGACAGGCTCCAGGAGGGCACGTTCCAGCCGGCCACGTGCCCGAAGCCCCAGGCGTGGACGAGCCCCGCCTGCAGCCAGAAGTCCGCGACCCCATAGCGGTCCGGATGCTTGGGTTCGATGCCGACCGCGTGGCTGATCGCGACCAGGGCGGCGAAGCCCACGAGCACGATCAGGTGGGCCGGCCAGATGCGCACGAGACGCCTGCGGACGAAGGCGCCGGCGCCCACGCGGCCCTCGTCCAGGCTGCGCCCGTAGGCGCGGCCCAGCACATACCCCGACAGCATCAGGAAGAAGTCGGTCGCCAGCCAGCCCTGCCCCAGCAGTCTGGACATGGCGTCCAGGTGGATCGGGGCGTCGTCGCCGAAATGGTACAGCACGATGAAGGCGGCCGCGGCGAAACGCAGCCACTCCAGCGGTCCCCCGCGCTCCAGCTTCGCTCCGGCCATGGTCAATCCCGCGCCTGTGCCAGTTCGGCGCTCTCCCGGGCGCGGCTGCAAGGCGGGGGCCGACCGCACCGTCACCCCGTCCCGAAGGTCGGAGGATGACGAGGTCGCGCCCCCTTACCGAAGTTTCATGACCCCGGGCGCATCCGTCCGGCCGCGCCCGCGCCTCTACCCTGCGAACGACGGGGAGCGCCTTCCATGTGCATCAGCCGCAGATCCATGCTCGCGGGCGGAGGCCTCGCGGTCCTCGCCGGCGAAGCCGCCCGCGCCCAGGCCCCCGCTCCGGCGGCGCCCGCAGCGCCTCCCCCCACGCTGGAGGAACGGCTTGCGGCGCGGGCGGCGGACCATCGTCACGCCCTGGCCTTCGACGGCCACGCCTTTTCCGGTCCGGGCTGGGACCTGCTGGTCGACGAGGGCCGCAAGGCCAAGTTCTTCATGCTGGGCGAGGAGCACGGCCTGGCCGAGAACGCGGCGCTGGCGGCGCAGCTGGTCGAGACCCTGGCGCCGGCGGGCTACAACCGCCTGGCCATCGAGATCTCCCCGCCCATGGCCGCCGAGATCGGGCAGATCCTGGACCGCGGCGGCGTCGGCGCGCTGGAGCGCTACTACGCCCAGCACCAGACCATGGTCGCCTTCTACACCATGCGCCAGGAGGCCGAATTTCTGGCCCGGGCGCGGCGCGCCCTGCCCCGCGGCCAGGACGCGCTGTGGGGACTGGACTATGAGGTCGGCGGCGACCGGCGGCTGATCGCGCGGCTGAAGACGAAGCCCAAGCCCGCAGGCGCGCGTGCGCCGATGACGGCGCTGGCCACCGCCGCCACCGCCGCCTGGGCCGACTACCAGGCCAGCCGCAACCCGGGAAAGCTGTTCAGCTTCTCCGGCGATCCGCAGCTGGTCCGCGACCTGATGGCGGCCTGGCCGAACCCCGACCCCGAGTCCGCCGTCATCCTCGACACCCTGCTGGGCACGCTGGAAACCAACGGACTGTGGGTGCAGCAGAAGGGCTGGGAGTCCAACCAGCGCCGCGCCGAGTTGATGCGCGCCAACTGGGCGCGCTACTGGCGCGGCCTGGGGCCGAAGGCGCGCGACACGCGGGCCTTCTTCAAGTTCGGCGCAAGCCACCTGATCCGCGGCCGCTCGATGACCGAGGTGCTCGACATGGGCAACCTGATCGCCGAGACCGCCGCCCTCGAGGGCAGGTCGAGCTTCAACATCTTCGTGGTCGGGGGCGCGGGCGCGAAGGCGGCGCAGTTCAATCCGGTGGCCTGGCGCTACGAGACGAAGCCCGCCGGGGATGCGGAGGCCGAGGGACTGGGTTTCCTCACCGCCCAGGCCCTGCCGCAGGGCTTCACCGTCATCGACCTGCGCCCGCTGAGGCCGCTGTTGTCGGCCGGCCAGACCCGCAAGGCCGATCCGCGGGTGGCGCGCGTGGTCCACGGCTTCGACGCTTTGGTGGTCATGCCCGGCGCCTCGGCGTCAGCGAACCTGTAGGGGCCGACATCCTTGCCGGCTGGCCGGAAGTAAGTTCGCCGCGGCTCAGGTCATCGGCTCGCTGACCTCGCGGGGGGCGTGCGGGTCGCCGGGGCCGGTCTGGCGTTCGATCATGCGCCGCACCCGCGGCGGTCCCGCGCCGTTGTGCAGGGCGCGCACCCGTTCGGCGACGGCCAGGTCGTCATGGGTCAGGCGCTGGTTGTGGCGCACGTAATCGACCCAGGTCGGGGTGTGGTAGCGCTCGATCCACAGCTCGGGCTCGGCCAGGTCGCGCAGCAGGGTCCAGTGGCGCGCCCCGTCACGGCGGCGCACGCGGCGGCGCTCGGCCATCGCCTCCAGGAACGCCGGCACATCCTCTTCGCGGATGTTGTATTCGATCGTGACCACCACCGGGCCGCTGCGGGGCTCGATCGGCACCTTGGTGCGCGGCTCCTGCCAGCGCTGGAGCAGCTGCAGGTTCAAGTCGCCCGAGGCCGGCAGGGGCAGGCGCAGCCCGATGGCGGCGCAGATCAGCAGCACCCCGGCCGACCCGGCGAGCGCCGCCGACAGGCTTTCGGCCTCGGCGATGGCGCCCCAGGTCCAGGCGCCCGCCGCCATGCCGCCGAAGGCCGCCATCTGATAGAGCGCGAGCGCCCGGGCCACGACCCAGCGCGGCACCGACATCTGGACGGTGACGTTGAAGCTCGACAGGGCCAGCACCCAGCCGGCGCCGGCCAGGGCCAGGGCGGCGACGGTGAGCGGCAGCCACGGGCTGAAGCCCGTGACCAGGGCCGCGGCGGCGAAGCCCGCGCAGGACCAGCGCACCAGCGTCTCCACCGACATGCGCTGGCGCAAGCGTGTGCTGGCCAGCGCGCCGGCCACGGCGCCGGCGCCGAACGATCCCAGCAGCAGGCCGAAGGTGACGGGGCCTCCGCCGATGGTCTCGCGAGCCACCAGCGGCATCAGGGCCTGCAGCGAACTGGCGCCGACGCCGAACACCGCCGCGCGCAGCAACACCGTGTAGACCCGCGGCGACAGGGCGGCGTAGCGGACGCCCGCGGCCATCGCCCCGCCGAGCCGCTCTCGCCCGAGCGTGGAGGCCGCCCGCTCGGGCCTCCAGCGCCAGAGCACGGCGATCAGGCCAAAGTAGCTGAAGACGTTGACCGCGAAGGCGCCCACCGCGCCCACGGCCGCGACGATCGCCCCGCCTACCGCCGGCCCCACGCTGCGGGCGAGGTTGAAGCCCATGGAGTTCAGGGTCACCGCCTCGGCCAGGTCCTCGCGCGGGACCATGTCGCCGACCGAGGCCTGCCAGGCCGGGCCGTTGAAGGCCACGCCGCAGCCGATGAGGAAGGTGAAGGTCAGCAGCGTCCAGGGCGTGATCAGCTCGAGCCAGGCGAACACCGCCAGCGCCGCCGAGACGATCAGCATGAAGGTTTGTGCGGCCAGCATCATGATGCGCCGGTCGATGGTGTCCGCCATGGCCCCGGCCGGCAGGGACAGCAGCATGATGGGCAGGGTGACCGAAGCCTGCACCAGGGCCACCATCTGGGCCGAGGCGATGGAGGTCATCATCCACGATGCGCCCACCGACTGGATCAGGCCGCCCAGGTTGCTGGCCAGGCTCATCAGCCAGACCATCCGGAACACGGGATGGCGCAGCGCCTTCAGGGGCGACGAGCGGGCGCGTAAGCGTGGTTCGGGCTTGGCGGAAGCGTCCATGATCCTCTTCACGGGCGAGTCCGGCCCGCCCGACAACACTCGAAACGCCACCGCTTCGTTCGGCGCGGCGATCGCGAGTCCGGAAGGAACAAGGGGCCGGACGAGCTGTTCTTCAAGGGAGCAGTGAGGAGAATTCCATGAGCAAGGCGCCCCCCATCCCGCCGGAAGAACAGGCCAAGGGCCCGCAGGGCGAGGAACGCACCTTCAGCATGAAGGCGAAGCTGAAGGGCGACAACGTCGGCCGCCGCGACGCCACCACCGGCCTGCAGTCCAAGCAGCCCGGCGACGACGACGTGAACCTCAAGCAGCAGGGCCGCCAGGCCAACACCTGGCAGAACACCCACCACCAGGGCTACCAGCAGGACCGCTGATCATGCCGGACAAGCATCCCAACACCGAACGCTGGGGCGGCCCGGGCGCCAGCCACGAGGACCGCACCGAGGAGCCGCCGAAGAAGGTGGACCCGCGCGCGCCGGGCGAGCCGACCAACACCCCCTACAGCCGCGTCTCCGGCGGCGGCGGCGAACGCGACCGCCACCACGCCCACGACGCTTTCGGCAAGAGCGACCACGAGCAGAGCTCGGCCGAGAAAGCCAAGGGCGACGGCTCGACCAACATCGGCGCCAACCGCTGACGAAAACGGCGGCTCCCGCGAGGGAGCCGCCGTTAAATCGTTTGGTTGGCGCGAGCCTTATTCGGCGGCCGGCGCCGCCGGAGCGGGCTGGGCCGGGGCCTCGGCGGGAGCCGCCGGGGCCGGTTTGGGCTTCTCGGGCCTGGGCTCGGCGCGGACCGCGGGCTGGACCGGCTTGACGGGCGCAGGCTCGGCGACCGGCCTGGCCGCGGGCGCGGGGCCCGCCGCCGGCGCGGTTTCGGCCTTGGAGGCCTCTTCGGCGCCGCCGAGACCGGCGAACAGGATCTTGTAGGGCGCATCGCCGTCCGACGACGGCAGGGGCACCATGCTGGCGTGCACCGGCTGGAAGCTGTCCACGCCCGTGGAGGGCCGCGGGGTGTAGCGGAAGGACTCCGTCGAGCCGTTGCGCCCGCCGAAGCGGTAGAAGACGTGGGTGCCGACCTGGGCCACGCGCATCAGCTGGTGGCGCCAGCGCGGCGACACGCCGGTGGTGTGGAAGTGGGTGGCGGTGCCGACCTCGGCCATCACCGCGCCGGCCATGGCCTTGGCGGCCACGTCCTGGGCCCGGCGCCAGGCGCCCGGCTCCTTGCGCCGGCGCATCGAGCCGTCGCAGGTGAAGCTGAACTGGCAGCCGACGCGCTTGGCCGCGCCCTGGTAGACGACGCCGCAGACGGTCTTGGGGAAGGCCGGGTGGCGCGCGCGGTTCAGCACCACCTGGGCGACGGCGCGCATGCCGGCGAGGCCTTCGCCGCGGGCTTCGTAGTAGACGGCCTGGGCCAGGCAATCGAGATCACGGGTGGAATCCAGCGCGCCGGCCATGCGGAAGGCGGGAGCCGCGGCGGTGGACGTCATGGTCAGGCTGGCCTTGCGCAGCTTGGGATCGCTGGCTGCCTGGCGGCGCTCGAGGCGGCCGGCGAGGCCGGTGGACTGGCGGTCGCGCGCGGCGCCGCCGGCGACGGTGTAGGGGTCATGGCGCCGGGCGATGGCCAGGGCGCTGTGGTCGAGGCCGCCCGCGGCGGCGATGAGCGACTGTTCCGAGGCGTCCTCGGCGCCGGCCAGGCGCTCGGCCTTGGCCTTTACGGTCATGGCGTTGGCCAGGGAGCCGCCCATATAGGCGCCGCCCACAGCCAGAACGCCCATGGAACCGATGACTGCCGCGCTGACTAGAGCGCGCAGGGGCGCACGCGCCTGCGTGTTCGTGGTCAAGACTGTGAATCCTCTGCGGCGAGCCCCCACTCGGGCCCAAACTCAACACTCCCCTGGCCGATATCCCTCGAGGCCGTACGGAGAGCGTCTCCCGGTCGAACTGCAGTGTTGTCCGCGCCGGTCGCGGCTCTTAAGCCATCGCAATGTGGCGCCAATGTGGTTGATTCGCAAGTCTTTGCTGCATCGCAACAAAAACGCCTGTCCAGACAACGGATTCCGGCGGGCGGAAAAGATGTGCACCTGCAAAACGCCGCGCGGAGACCGGCGCGGGCCTCGCGCATCTGGCGCGATGCTCATGGCGCAAATGTGACGACTGCATGACAACTCATCGCCCGCCACGCGTCGTCTGACGCTACTCGATTAATCTGAACGCCGTCGAAGAAGCCGCCATGTGTTCGCGGCGGCCGAAAGCTTGGCGTTGCGGGCCCGACGGGCGCTTGCACGCGGGTCGCGAGGAGCGCAATCTGCCGCCAACGAGGGAGGATGACCCCATGAAGACGATGCGCGTCCTGACCACGGCCGCCGCCGCGGCGCTCGTGGTGGCCACGGCCGGAGCGGCGCCCGCCGCCGCCGCCGCCGACCTGATCTTCACCAAGGACCAGGGCGAGGAGATCCTCAGCACCTTCGACGGCAAGCCCTGGTGGCAGATGCAGGCCTACTGCGCCGGCTTCCACGGGGCCACGGCCAACTACTTCGACCGCCAGGGCGAACGCAGCCGCGCCAAAGCCGCCGAGGCCGCCGGCGTCGACGCGCTGAACACCGCCGTGCGCCAGCTGATGCGCGACCGCGGCGTCAGCGCAGCCGAGGCCACCAAGCTGGCTGAGAGCGCCGTGCAGGTCGGCGGCCGCACCACCGCCCAGGCCCTGAACCAGGACGGCACCGCCAGCTTCGGCCAGTGGAACTACTGGCGCAGCTTCTGCATCGACGCCAAGGCCGCCTACGTCCGCGCCGCCCGCTAGGCCGGCCCCCCGTCCGGGAACCTTGACCGTCCGGAGGGACTCTCTCCGGGCATGCTGAACGCGCCCAAGTCCGCCGGCCAGGCGATCCTCAGCCTGGGCAAGACCAACATCACGGTCGAGGGCCTGGTGGCCGGGGCCGTGGTCCTGGGCGTGGCCTGGGCCGCGGCCTTCATCCTCAGCCGGGTGCTGCGCCGCCTGCGCGACCGCGCCGGGCGCTCCGCCCGCGCTCTCTACGTGCTGGAGAAGGTCGCCACCTACGGCCTGATCCTGATCGGCGTCATCGCAGGCGTCTCGGCTACGGGGATCAACGTCTCGACCCTGGCGGTCTTCCTGGGCGCGCTGGGCGTCGGCATCGGGCTCGGCCTGCAGGGGGTGGTGAAGGAGTTCGTCTCCGGCCTGTTCCTGATCTTCGACCGCATGCTGGGCATCGGCGACTATGTCGAGCTCGAGGGCGGGCTGCGTGGCATGGTGCAGGAGATCGGGCCGCGCGCCACCCGCGTGCGCACCAACGACAACGTCAACATCCTGGTCCCCAACAGCCACCTGATCGAGCAGCGGGTCACCAACTGGACGCTGAAGGGCGACACCCGGCGCATCCACATTCCCTTTTCGGTCGCCTATGGCGCCGACCGCACCAGGGTGCGCGAGGCGGTGCTGGCCTGCGCCCGCGCCAGCCCCTTCACCCTGCCCGAGACGGAGACGCGCAAGAGTCAGGTCTGGCTGGTGGGCTTCGGCGACAAGGGGCTGGAGTTCGAGCTCCTGATCTGGCCGACGCGCGAGGCGGTAAAGCGCCCGGCCGCCATGCACGCAGCCTACACCTGGGCGATCGCCGACGCGCTCGACGGCGCCGGCATCGAGATCCCCTTCCCCCAGACCGACCTGCACCTGCGCAGCTTCTTCGGCCGCGAGAACGACGAGGCGCTCGACCTGCTGGGCTACACCCGCCGCGGCCGCCCGCCCGCCGAGCCCGAAACCCCGCCGCCCGCGCGCTCCGTCAACGACGCCGAAGCCGACCTCCTCGCCCACCCCAGCGCGGCCGAGGAAGAGGATGAGACGGAGGACGGGGAGGATCTCGACGAGGCGGTCGCACGCGGCGAGCGGGACTAGGGATCGTCCACGGAAAACGCCGAACACACGGAAGGCCGCGTGCCTGTCGACCGCGGCGCGGCGGATCGCAGGAAGATGAGCCACGAAAACCACGAACGGCCCCTGCGGGGCCCTCACGAACGTTTTCCGGACACGGTGGGGGCCTTGATGATCGACGCGCCAGGGGCGCGTCATTCTTGCCCTTCTAGGCGCGACCTCCCCGCGGAGCGTTCGTGCCGCCGCCCTCGGGCGGCGTTTCGTGCTTTTCGTGGCCCCCTCTTCCTTCCGTCCGTGATTTCCGTGCTTTCCGTGGAATCCCCTCTTCCTCGGCGCCGCGGGCCAGGGATAGTCCACGGAAAGCACTGAAAGCACGGAAGGCCGCGTGCCTGCCGGCCGCGGCGCGGCGGATCGCTGGAAGAGGAGGCCACGAAAAACACGAACGGCCCCTGCGGGGCCCGCACGAACGTTTTCCGGACGCGACGCAGGCCACGATAATCGACGCGCCGCAGGCGCGTCAGTCCTGTCCTTCCGGGCGCGACCTCTCCGGAAAGCGTTCGTGTCGCCGCCTTCAGGCGGCGTTTCGTGTCTTTCGTGGCCCCCTCTTCCTTCCGTCCGTGATTTCCGCCTGTCCTCCGAAGCCCGGAGGGCGAAGGGGGATGCTTTCCGTGGACTCCCCCTTCCTCCCCGCCCCCGCTTCCAAACACCCCGCTCAGACCCTACTTTCCGTTCATGGCCCGTTCCCCTTCTCCCGGCGTCTCGGAGGCGTCCGCCAAGTTCATCCATGACGTCGGCGGCGACGGGACCATCAGCCTGAGCCCGGTCACCTGGACACCGCACCGCCCGGCGCGGCCGCAGAAGCCGAAGGACCAGAAGCGCTTTCGCCTGGTCAGCCCGTTCGAGCCGGCCGGCGACCAGCCGACGGCCATCAGGGACCTGGTCGAGGGCATCAACGCGCGCGAGGTGGACCAGGTGCTGCTCGGCGTCACCGGCTCTGGCAAGACCTTCACCATGGCCAAGGTCATCGAGGCGACCCAGCGCCCGGCCCTGATCCTGGCCCCCAACAAGACCCTGGCCGCCCAGCTCTACAGCGAGTTCCGCCAGTTCTTCCCCGACAACGCGGTCGAGTATTTCGTCAGCTACTACGACTACTACCAGCCCGAGGCCTACGTCCCCCGCACCGACACCTACATCGAGAAGGACTCGTCGATTAACGAGCAGATCGACCGCATGCGCCACTCGGCCACGCGGGCGATCCTGGAGCGCGACGACGTCATCGTGGTCGCCTCGGTCAGCTGCATCTACGGCATCGGCTCGGTCGAGACCTACACCGCCATGACCTTCTCCATGAAGGTCGGCGACGTCATCGACGAGGCCCGCCTGCGCGCCGACCTCACGGCGCTGCAGTACAAGCGCAACGACCAGGCCTTCGAGCGCGGGACCTTCCGCAAGCGCGGCGACGTGTTCGAGATCTTCCCCGTCCACTACGAGGACCGCGCCTGGCGCGTGAACCTGTTCAGCGACGAGATCGAGTCCATCCAGGAGTTCGACCCCCTCACCGGCAAGAAGACCGCCGAGATGGAGGCGGTCACCGTCTATGCCGCCAGCCACTACGTCACGCCGCGGCCCACGCTCAACCAGGCCATCGCCGGCATCAAGGCCGAGCTGAAGGAGCGCCTCGACTGGATGGTCGAGAACGGAAAGCTCCTCGAAGCCCAGCGCCTCGAACAGCGCACCCGCTTCGACCTGGAGATGATGGAGGCCACCGGCTCCTGCGCCGGCATCGAGAACTACAGCCGCTACCTCACCGGCCGCCGGCCGGGCGAGCCGCCGCCCACCTTCTTCGAATACCTGCCCGAGGACGCCATCCTCTTCGCCGACGAGAGCCACGTCACCATCCCCCAGATCGGCGGCATGTTCCGCGGCGACTACCGGCGCAAGTTCACCCTGGCCGAGTACGGCTTCCGCCTGCCCAGCTGCATCGACAACCGCCCGCTCAAGTTCGAGGAGTGGGACGCCATGCGGCCCCAGACGGTGCACGTCAGCGCCACGCCCGGCCCGTGGGAGATGGAGCGCACGGGCGGCGTCTTCACCGAACAGGTCATCCGCCCCACCGGCCTGATCGACCCGCCGGTCGAGGTGCGCCCGGTCACCGGCGAGACCCGCAACCAGGTCGACGACGTCATCGCCGAGGTGAAGGACACGGCCAAACGCGGCTATCGCTCGCTGGTCACCGTCCTGACCAAGAAGATGGCCGAGGACCTGACCGAGTACATGCACGAGCAGGGCGTGCGCGTGCGCTACATGCACTCCGACGTCGACACGCTCGAGCGCATCGAGATCATCCGCGACCTCAGGCTCGGCGCCTTCGACGTGCTGGTCGGCATCAACCTGCTGCGCGAGGGTCTGGACATCCCCGAATGCGGCCTGGTCGCCATCCTCGACGCGGACAAGGAAGGCTTCCTGCGCTCGGAGACGTCCCTGATCCAGACCATCGGCCGCGCCGCCCGCAACGTCGACGGCAAGGTCATCCTCTACGCCGACAAGGTCACCGGCTCCATGGAACGCGCCATGGCCGAGACCCAGCGCCGCCGCGACAAGCAGGCCGCCTGGAACGAGGCGAACGGCATCACGCCCGAGAGCGTGAAGCGCGACATCAAGGACATACTGGATTCACCCTTCGAACGCGGCGACCGGGTCACCGTCGACGTCGGCGTGGCCGAGGGCGCGACGCCATTCCTGGGCAACAACTTCAAGGCCACGCTCAAGGACCTGGAGACCCGCATGCGCGAAGCCGCGTCCAACCTGGAGTTCGAGGAGGCGGCCAGGCTGCGCGACGAGATCAAGCGCCTGAAGATGCTCGACCTGGAGTTCGCCAACGAGGCCCTGACGGGTGCGGGGGAAGAGGTAGACAAGGCGGCGCCCAAGCGGGTGCGGGCGGAGGCCAGGCGCGAGGCTCAGGAGCGGTTCAGGAAGGGGCGGTAGGGCAGCCTTGGTGATCGCTGCGTCGGGCCCGCCCCAAATCCGCGGATGGCTGCCCCCGAATTCCTTGCTGGCCGACACGAACCACGCTCTAATCCTGCCGGGAGCGAGCCGAGACGGAGGTGGCACCAACCACCTACTGTCTTACGACACGTCTAAGCGGGGCAGGCGGGATTGAAACCTTTCATCAAGTGGGCTGGCGGAAAGCGCTGGCTCCTGAACGACCCGGCGTTCAGACTGCCCGCATTTGACGGTCGGTATATAGAGCCCTTTCTAGGTGGGGCGGCAGTCTTCTTCCACCTCGCACCTAAGTCAGCCATCCTCTCGGACACTAACGCTCGACTAATCGAGACCTACAGAGCCATCCGAGATGATTGGCAAGGCGTCCAATCAAAATTGTTTGAATTTCAGACGCTGCATTCCCGCGACTTCTATTATCGTGAGAGGACTAGAACGCGTCGCACCCCCCAAACACGCGCCGCACAGTTCCTTTATCTCAACCGCACGTGCTTTAACGGACTATATCGCGAGAACCTAATAGGACAATTTAACGTGCCAATTGGCACCAAAACACAAGTCATAATGCCAGATGATGACTTCTATCTGGCTAGCACACTACTGTCGCGAGCCAGTCTAATGGTGTGCGACTTCGAGGATATCTTGGCTGATGCACAGAAGGGCGACCTTGTTTTCCTCGATCCGCCGTATACCACGGCGCACAACATCAACGGCTTTGTCAAATACAACCAGAATATATTCAGCTGGAACGATCAGGTGCGCTTGAAACGTTGCGCCGTGGCGGCCAGTGAACGGGGTGCCAAAATAATCCTCACGAACGCTGATCACGAGAGCATACGGGATTTGTACGCTGCTGTTGGCGAACCGCGTGTCGTCAAGCGTCACTCCGTGATCTCTGGAAAGCCTCACGCCAGGGCTAGAACGACCGAAGTGCTGTACGTATTCTGACATTACGCTGGTTTTTGGGGGAGAACTCAGTTGGCTTTCTTGACCTCTGCTGACCTTCAGACTCTCGAAAAGTCGCTCAGCACCGACCTTAGCTATCTTGGAAAAGTGTATAGATCGAAGGTATCTCGCTACCTCGAAAGGAGTGTCGATCACAATCTCGTCGAGGCCATGCTTAGGGACGGCTGGGAGGAGCACGGTCAACCCCTAAAGACCAAAACGCGCCTGAGACGGCAAAAATCTCATGACACGCAATTCGAAGATGATGTTTGGTGCCAGCTGTACAATTTGGGGTACCGGCACCTAAACATCGACCGCAACTTAAAGCTTCCCTTCGGTCCAGATCCAAAACAGCGAAAACAGATCGACATTGTCGCCATCAACGATGACACCGTCTTGCTTGTAGAGTGCAAGTCAAGCTCGACTTCGGTAAAGGCCCCTTCGTATAAGACTGAGTTCGAGGCTCTTCCCCAACGCCTCCACGGATTCACCAAGTCGCTTGATCAGCTGCTCGGAAAAGGTCGGCGGGTGAAGTACATATTTGCGACACGGAACATCCGTCTGTCGCGAGACCATGATGATGCAAAGCGTCTACACGAGCTAGGCGGTTTCCTGCTGAATGATAATGGGTTCGATTATGTGGCTAGCCTTATAAAGCACTACCGCGGAGCTGCTCACTATCAGTTCTTGGGCATGCTTTATAAGGGGCAGTCGATAAACAAAGATCGGATAGAAGTTCCCGCGATTGAAGGCCGGATGGGGACGAAGACATATTACATGTTTTCTATCGAGCCTCACCTGTTGCTAAAACTTGGTTTTGTCCTGCACAGGACACGCGCTAACGAAGCCGAAATGCCGACGTATCAGCGCCTCTTAGTGCCAAGTCGGCTTTCTGGGATCACCAAGTTCATCGACAAGGGGGGATATTTCCCGAACTCTGCCATCCTAAACTTCAGCGAGAACTCTAAGATTGAGTTCCAGGCACATGCGAGGCTTGCAGACTCCGCTTCACGGACGGGTGTGCTCAAGATCCCTAATAGCTACGCGATTGCGTACATTATAGACGGCCAACATAGAATTTATGGTTACGCTAACTCCCCTTTCAAAGATACTAATACTATTCCGGTGGTGGCATTTCTTGGATTGACACCCTCTGAGCAGCTGGAGCTGTTCATGGACATAAACCAGAATCAGAAGGCGGTTAGCCCGACCCTACGGATAACCTTGGAAGAAGACTTGTATTGGAATGCGCCAAGGCTGGATTCCCGGATGAAGGCTCTCCGCTCCTCAATTATTCGGAAGTTGGGAGGTGATCAATCAGGGCCTTTGTTCGGTCGTATATCTCTTGGCGAGGATCGGGCCGAACTGCAAGCAAAGCCGTTCGCGGACGCGCTCTTGCGGTCCGGATTGCTACCCGAAGCAATTGGCAACCGTCTCGTCGAGGACCCCCCGGGCACCTCACTCTATGACGTCAGTAATACCGCGCACGGCGCTGAAATGGCGACCGCCCGGGCTAGGGTAACGCACCTTCTGAATGCTTGTTACGACTTGTGCGAGGAACTGACAAAGGAAGACAAGGGAATACTTTCTACATATATAATCTCTAACCGCGGCACATTTGCGTTCGTGAGCTTGATCGGCAGTTTGCACGCATTTGAGTGTGGTAGCGGCCGGATCTCAATTAAGTCGACCAATAAAGATCGCTTTGACGCAGTTCAAAAATACTTGCGGGTCTTGATTGATGCGCTCCGCAGTATGAACGAGGATGAATCGGAACGCCTCCTAGGCAAATTGGGGAGCGGGGCTGAGATCATATGGCTCCGGACATTTCAACTGGCCGTAAGTAAGCGTTTCCCAGCTTACGACCCCCCTGAACTCCAGGATTGGAAGGAGCGCCAGGACAAAGCGGTGCAGGATAGGGGCCGCGAGCTCGGCACTAAGATTGAACGCCATCTCAAGAACTTTATCATCGCGCAGTTGAAGGCTCTTTTCGGCGAGAATTGGGACATCGAGATCGGCGCCATTCAACGCGAGTGTGAAGTTCGAGCCAAGGAACAGGTTGAAAAGAATTACAAAGAGGGACTAGGCAGGCAAGATATCCCTTGGACTGACCAGTTCTTCATCAGCGACTACAAGACGATAATCGAGCGCTACTGGGCTCGGAAACCTGACGACGCGTCAGATCACTTCGAAACGTTCGAGCAGCATTTTTCGATCGACATAGGACAAGGATTCAATAGCAAGGCCGACCGTATTAGATGGCTATCTTTGTTTAATTCCTTGAGAAATCTGTGGGCCCACGAAGGAACCAAGGAGAAGGGCCTGAATCAGCACGAAGTCGATTTCCTCCAGAAGATCCATGATCATCTAATACCGAGTGGAGGTTCTTGAACAATAACGCGAGTCCGGAGGCAAGGCATACGTTTCCGGTGTGGCCGGACGGTCCAGCTGGGCACCTAACTCGAAGTGCCGCCGGGTCCTGCGGTCGGTGCCGGACCCCCCTGCGTTCGGGAACAGGAACGCACCTGCGGCGCCGATCCAGTCCCCGAAGAGGCGGTTGCGCGCTCGCCCGAACCAGGATGCGATTCCGGGGCGGCGGGGCATCGCGCGTTCGGGCGCGGCCGGCCTCGCAGGCGACGGTCTTTGACATTTTGGAGGGAGAGAGACCCCGCCTCCGCTGTTCCGCGGAACAGCGGAATAACAGCGGGGAACAGCGAAATAACAGCGGGAAACAGCGGGAGCCGGGCTGTCGAGAGAACCACGGAAGGCACGGAATTCGGGCCACGGACCATCACGGACCAGCACGGACCTCAGGCTGGCGTTGCGGCTCGCTTCGATGGCACGCGAGCCTCGTTGGGGGTTTCGATGGCCTTTGCGCCAAGAGGGCCGACGCGGTCAGGTCGGTGATGGTCCGTGATGGTCCGTGGTCGACCATGAGGCCAGCGCCCCGCTGTTCCGCGGAACAGCGAAATAACAGCGGGAAACAGCGGGAGCCGCCGGTTGAGAGGCGGTCTGCGGGCATGGGTCCTGGCGTGTCGAGGCGGGTCGTCGGGGTTCGCTGTTCCGGACGAGGGATTTCCCTGTTCCGGACGGCGAATTCCCTGTTCCGAGTTCCCTGTTAATACGGGAAAAGCTCAATGAATTCCCTGTTCAAGGCGCCGGAAACTTTTTTGCGTCGACGGAACAGGGACCGGAACAGGGAAGAGGGTGTCCACGAACGTGGAGGCGTGGGGCCAGGCTGGATCTGATTGTCCACGGAAAACACGGACCACACGGAAAGAGACTGACGCGCCGAAGGCGCGTCGATCACCTTCTTCCAGCGTGACGCGCGGCCCGGGACCCGTCCGTGCTTTCCGTGTTTTCCGTGGACCAGCCGAAGGCGCCCTTTTCCGTGTGGTCCGTGTATTCCGTGGACCTGACCCCCGAAGGAGCCCCGCCCATGAGCCGCAACGCCGAGAGCCTGTTGATCGTCGGCAAGGTGCAGGGGGTCGGCTATCGCTGGTGGACGGTGGGGCAGGCGCAGCGGCTGGGGCTGGACGGCTGGGTGCGCAACCTGACGGACGGAACGGTGGAGATCCTGGCCATCGGCGAGGCGGCGGCGATCGACCGGCTGGCCGGGGCGTGCCGCACCGGCCCCGCCGGCGCCCGGGTCGAGGACATGGAGCGCTGCGCCGCCGACGACGACGGCAGCCGCGGGTTCCAGGAGAAACCGACGGCCGCGGGCTAGCCTGCCTCTCCTTCAGGAGAGGACGCGAGCCCTGCGAAGCAGGGGAGCGGGTGAGGCGGTTGTGACAGCCGCAGACGCCTCACCCGAGTTCCGCCCGCTGACGCGGTCGGCCCTCGTCCTCTCCTGAAGGA
>JAEZEZ010000031.1 GCA_023432855.1 Pseudomonadota bacterium
GGAAAGCCCCTCGCCCGCGTACCCGCCCGGGGCCCACGAGCTGGGCTGAACCGCAAACGCCCCGGGCGGCGCCGCCCGGGCCCCTGCCCCCGCGCCCCGGCCGCTTCCGCTGCGGCGATCAGTCCCCCTGCCGTCGGTCCGGGTTTTTAGTCCTCGGGCCGATCCTCGCCGCGGGGGTCGCGGAACTGCACCGTTTCGTCGAAGCCCTTCTTGTCGGAATAGAAGGCCAGGCCCATCAGCAACGCCGTCAGCCCGCCGGTGACCACGACGCCGGCGACGATCATGATCATCACCGCCGGCCGCCCGCCGCTCAGCTCGTCCAGCCCGCCCATCTGCCACAGGGCCCAGCCCATGAAGCCGAAGATCACGGCGAGGCCGGCGACGACGAGCAGGATGGCGGGACGTTTCATGGCGGAGCGCTCACTTCTGGGGAAAACAGCCTGCGAGGGTGCGCTGTTCCGCCCTGCGCGCCAACTCGGGGATTTCCCGTAAGTCGGCCGGGAACCGGCGCCGAGCGTAGCCGTTCAGCAGCGGTCGCGCCCCACGGCGCAGCTGGAGATTACGCCCATGCGCAAGTTCACCGTCGTCGCCGTCGCCGCCGTCGCCGCCCTGGGCCTCGCCGCCTGCGGCGAGAGCGAGGCCGAAAAGCAGGCCGAGGCGAAGGCCGAACAGGTCGAGGAGACCGCGGACGCCCGCGCCGACATTCTCGAGGACCAGGGCATGGAGGCCCAGGCCGACGCCGTCGAGGACGCCGGCGAGCGCCAGGCGGAGATGATCGAGGAACAGGCCGAGCAGAAGGCCGACGCCATGCGCGAGCAGAACTAGGCTCGCCACAGGAATACCGGGCGGTCCATCGCCCCGTGTGCAGCGCCCGTCGCCGGCCCCCGGCGGCGGGCGTTTTCCTGTCCGGTCCGCGTTGACGGATCAGTTCGGCAGCTGCTGGCCCGTGCAGTCGACGGCGAACAGGCGCAGGCCGCTGGCGTAGACCTCGACGCGCTCGCACTCGGCGTGTTCGCTCAGGATGGCGGGGATCTTCACCAGCACGTCGCTGGCCTTGTCGAGGCGGACGACCTCGCGGGCCCGGGCCTCGCCCGGATGGAACACACGCAACTCATACATAGCCCGCAACCCTGATTTGAGCCGCGAGCGTGCCTCACCCTTCCGGACGGGGCGATTGGGGTCTTCTACGTATGTGTCAGTCCGCCGCGGGCTCGTCGGCCTGCGGGGTCGCGGGTTCGGCGTCCGGGGAGGCCTTGTCCGCCGGGGCGGCGGGCGCCTTGCCGGCGTCCTTCGCCTCCTCCGCCTCCTCCCCGGGCTTGCGGTTCAGCATCTGGAGCACGTGGTGGATGAACATGTGAGCTCCCGTAGTCCGCCGCGCCAGCATTCGAAGGCGGCGGCGCTGTATGTCGTCCGGCACATAGCAGCACAGTTCGCAGCGAGCGCCAAAACGGGCCGATTTGTGGCGCGGCCGTATTGCGCCGGGCCCGGCCTGCTTTAGATGAATTGAGATCATCCCCGGAGCCGCATGCACGCTACACCGCTGATCGCCACCATCGTCGCCGGCCTGACCGGCGCTTTCATTCTGGGGGCGCTGGCCCAGCGCCTGCGCATCTCGCCGCTGGTGGGATATGTGCTGGCGGGCGTCCTGGTCGGGCCGTTCACCCCCGGCTACGTGGCCGACGTCAGCGTCGCCGGGGAACTGGCGGAGATCGGCGTCATCCTGCTGATGTTCGGGGTGGGGCTGCACTTCTCACGACAGGACCTGATGGCGGTGCGTTTCATCGCCGTGCCGGGCGCCCTGGCCCAGATGGGCGCCGCCACCCTGCTGGGCATGGGCGTCGCCTGGCTGCTCGGCTGGACCACGGTGCAGGGCTTCGTCTTCGGCCTGTGCCTGTCGGTGGCCTCCACCGTGGTGCTGCTCCGCGCGTTGCAGGAGCGGCGCATCCTGCAGACCGACCGCGGGCGCATCGCCGTCGGCTGGCTGATCGTCGAGGACCTGGCCATGGTCTTCGCGCTGGTGGTGCTGCCGGCGCTCGCCGGCGCCCTCGCCGCCTCCGGCGCCACGCCCGGCCTCTGGGAGGGCTGGGTGCAGCCCATCGGCCTGACGGTGCTCAAGATCGTCGGCTTCGTCGCCTTCATGCTCATCGTGGCCCAGCGGGTCATCCCCTGGGTGCTGCACTACATCGCCCACACCGGCTCGCGGGAGCTGTTCCGGCTGGGGGTGCTGGTCATCGCGCTCGGCGTCGCCTTCGGGGCGGCGGCCCTGTTCGACGTCTCGTTCGCCCTGGGGGCCTTCTTCGCCGGCATGATCCTGGCGGGATCCGAGCTCAGCCAGCGCGCTGCCGAGGAGACCCTGCCCCTGCGCGACGCCTTCGCGGTGCTGTTCTTCGTCTCGGTCGGCATGCTGTTCAACCCGACCGTGGTGGTCGAGAACTTCTGGGCCCTGCTCGCCACGCTGGTCATCATCATCGTCGGCAAGTCGGTCGCGGCCCTGGTCATCATGCGGCTGTTCCGGCGCGATGCGGAAACCAGCCTGACCGTCGCCGCCTCGCTGGCCCAGATCGGCGAGTTCTCCTTCATCCTCGCCGGCCTCGGCGTCTCCCTGGCGCTGCTGCCGCCGGTCGGGCGCGACCTGGTGCTGGCCGGCGCCATCATCTCGATCCTGCTCAACCCGCTGGTCTTCGCCCTGGCCGGCCGCTGGCTGGAGGCGCGCCGGCGCGAGGCGGCCCTCGCCGAGGCGCGCGAGCAGCCGCGCTCGAGCCAGACCGACCACACCGTCGTCGTCGGCTACGGCCGCGTCGGCCGCAAGGTGGCCGACGGGCTGACGCTCGCCGGCTGCCCCTTCCTGGTGGTCGAGCTGAACGAGGAGTACGCCGCCCAGGCCCGCGGCGACGGGCTGGAGGTCATCCTCGGCAACGCCGCCGACCCGCGCATCCTGGCCGAAACCAACATCGCCATGGCCCGGCGCCTGTACGTCGCCATCCCCGACGCCTTCGAGGCCGGCCAGATCGTCGAGCAGGCAAAGCGCGCCAACCCCTCGATCGAGACCGTCGGGCGCGCCCACTCGGACGACGAGGTGGCGCACCTTGTCGAACACGGCGCCGACGAGGTGATCATGGGGGAGGATCAGATCGCCCGCGGCATGCTGCGCCATTCCCGCGGCGAGGAGCCCCCCGGCGCGCAGGACGACCAGCCGCCGCCCGCGCCGACACCGCCCACGCGGGCCCGCCTGCTGCTCACCGACGCCGAACACGCCCTGCTCGAGATCCTCGCGGACGTGACCCGCGGGTCGCTCACCACAGTCGCTTCCCGCCCCGTGCTCGAAGCGCGCTTCGCGGCGCGCGGCTACGACGCCGCCGCCCTGCGCCAGGCTGAACAGCGCCTGGTCGACGCGGGCTGCGCCGGCCGCCTTGGTCCCGACGAGCTGGTGCTGACCGAAGCCGGCCTCGTCGCCGCTGGAGACCCCGACCAGGCGCCGGCGGCCTGAGGCCCGTTTGACTTCGCGCAAGGCGCTCATCGCCGGAGCGTGGTCTCTTCATCCCAGGAGGATCGCGCGCATGGACAGGCTGAAGGGCAAGGTCGCCGCCATCACCGGGGCGTCGCTGGGACTGGGGCGCGCCTGCGCCGTCCGCATGGCCGAAGAAGGCTGCGCCGTCGCCGTGCTCGACGTTCTGGAGGCCGAGGGCCGCGCCCTGGCCGTCGAGCTTCAGGGCCGCGGCTTCCGGGCGGATTTCTGGCGCTGCGACGTGGCGTCCGAGGCCGAGGTGAAGGCCGTGATCGACAACGTGGCCGCGCGTTTCGGGCGGCTCGACGTGCTGGTGAACAACGCCGGCGTCTCGGGCGCCAACAAGCCCACCCACGAGATCACCGAGGCCGAGTGGGACTTCGTGCAGGGCATCAACGTCAAGGGCGTCTTCTTCTGCACCAAGCACGCCATCGCGCACCTGAAGCGCGCCGGCGGCGGCTCGATCATCAACCTTTCGTCGATCTACGGCCTGGTCGGCGCGCCCGACGTGCCGCCCTACCACGCGTCGAAGGGGGCGGTGCGGCTGATGAGCAAGACCGACGCCCTGATCTATGCGCCCGACCGCATCCGGGTGAATTCGGTCCATCCCGGCTTCATCTGGACGCCCATGGTCGAGCACCACCTGCAGACCACGGACGATCCCGAAGCCGCGCGGGAGGCTACGGCGGCGGCCCACCCGCTCGGACACATGGGCGAGCCCGACGACATCGCCTGGGCCGTGGTCTATCTCGCCTCGGACGAGGCGAAGTTCGTCACCGGCGCGGAACTGGTGGTCGACGGCGGCTACACCGCCCATTGACCCACGGTCTCGACCCGGGCTCGCCGAACAGGGTTATGGCCAAGCTTGCGACTCACCTATAGGTAGTTCTCCCGATCCCCGGGGGGAATCAGCTGCATGCTCGCGGACCGCTCAGGCCTGCGCTTCGAGGACCTGATCGCCGTCGACGGCGAGCACTTCAGCGTGGCCGCCGCCTGCCAGCCCCTGGTCGCCGCGCGCTCGGGCGAGGCCGCCGGCTGGCGCTTCGCGCCGCGGGTGACGGGCGAGGACGGCCCGCTCGCCCTCTCCACCCTCGACTGGCGCGACGCCCAGCAGGCCGACCTCGTGGTCATCGGCCAGGCCGCCGAGACCCTGGCCGACCCGGCTACCGGACCCGGTCCGGGCGTCATCGTCGTGTCCTTCTCCACCCTCTCTTCCGGCAGCGGCCGGCGCGCCCTGTCCGAACGGCTGGGCGAGGCGTCGTCCGCCTGCGGCCGGCCCCTGGCCATCGAGATGCGCGAGCTGGACGGGGTGCCGCCGGCGCGCCTGGCCGAGGTGGTGTCCCTGATCCGGCCCGCCTGCGCCGGGGTCATCGCCGAGGTGGGGCCGCACCGGGCCGAGATCGCCGCCATCGGCCACTGCGGCCTGGCCGGCGTGATGATCCGCACCCAGGGCGACTGGTCGGGCGACCCGGCCCAGCTGGCGCGCTTCGAGGCCCTGACCGCGCTCGCCCGGGGATCGGTGGCCCGCTGCTTCGGCCGCGCGCCGCGCGACGACATCCCCATCCTCGCCGCGGCCGGCTTCACCCACGTCGCCGTCACAGCTTAATCGCTGATTTTTCACGGGATAACATAGGTTAACGCGCGTCCCCCGGGGACCCCGGCTGCGGAACCCGACGCGGTCTCGAGCGCTATCCCCTGCAAGCGGAAAACCCGCACGCAGGGCAATCATGAAACTCGTACAGAACACCGGCGCGCTCGACGTCGAAGATATCTTCGGCGCCGAAGTCCAGCGCCGCCTGGCGCGGTGGAACAGCCGCCGCCTGGCCCCGGCCTTCCCCGACGGGGACTGGGCCGCCGAACTGGCCGAAGACCACCGCATGCGCACGCTCGAGGCGCTGTTCATCGAGCGCTGCCGGGAGGAGGCCGCGCCGCTGCTGGCCGACGTCCCGACCGATCCCGACGCCTTCATCGCCTGGTACGAGGCCCTCAAGGGCCACGGCCCGGGCGAACACGACGCGCTCTTCCCCTGGCTGGCCGAGGCGGCCTCCATGGAGGACATGCGCTGGTTCCTGACCCAGGAGTTCACCGGCGAGGCCGGTTTCGACGACCTCCTGGCCTACACCCAGGTCAAACTGCCGGCCGCCGCCAAGCTCGAACTCGCCCGCAACTACTGGGACGAGATGGGCCGAGGCTCGGCCAAGGGCATGCACGGCCCGATGCTTTCCGACCTGGCCCGGGCGCTCGAACTGAAGCCCTCCATCGACGTCAGTCTGGCCCCGCCGCTGGCGCTGGCCAACGCCATGACCGCCATGGCCACCAACCGCCGCTATGCCTATCACTCGATCGGCGCGCTCGGCGTCATCGAGCTGACCGCGCCCTGGCGCGCCGGCCACGTGGCCGAGGGGCTGAAGCGGCTGGGCGTCGGCAAGGCGCGGCATTACTATGCCCTGCACTCGGTGATCGACGTGAAGCACTCGGAGACCTGGAACGCGGAGGCGCTGCGCCCGCTGGTGGCGGCCAATCCCGCCTGCGCGCGCCACATCGCCGAGGGCGCCGTCATCCGCCTGAACTGGGGCAAGGCCTGCTTCGAGGCTTACCGCGCCCACCTGTGGGCCGACCGCGAACGGAACGTGGCGTAATGGGCGAACGCGAGCACTCCTCCAGGGCCTGCTCGCGTCCGCCCGCGTCACCGCGGCCGTCGGGTCCGGCCAGGGTCGTCGGGCCCGACAGCCGCAAGCCCGCCGCCCCCGACAAGGCGGAAACCATCCGCCCGCCCGACGGCGCCGGGGGCCGCTGATCCCATGTGGCTGACCACCCCGCGCATGCTGGTCATCGTCGGCATGCTGGCCGCCGTGCTGGCGCTGGTCGCCTCGGCCGTCTCCCAGGGCGCGCTGTCGGAAGCGCACGCGCGCATCGCCTTCGGCGCCGTCGCCCTGGTGCTGATGGCGCTCGTGGTCGTCCGCGCCCGCGCCCGCTGGCGCAGCTGGCGCGACCGGCAGTAGCCTCGCCCCATGGACGCGACCGGTCTGGACGACGGCCAGCAGGCCCTGCTCGCCCTGCTGCGGCGGCTGGACGCCGACGGCTACGACTTCGTCACCATCAACAACGACACCCACGCCCGCGTCATGCGGCGCGACCCGGACGCGCGGGCGCGCGACCTGCGCGGCCTGCTGGGCTGGAGCCTGCCGGCCGAGCCGGGGGCGATCGACCGCGAGGCGGTCGACCTGCTGCGGGCCGCCGGGGCGCTGGAAGAGAAGGACGGCCTGCTGAAGAGCCGGGTGCGGGTCTCGCGCGTGGCCGGCCGGCTCTACCTGCATTCGGCCTGGCCGACCGGGAAGGACTCCGTCTTCCTCGGCCCGGACAGCTACCGTTTCGCCCGCTTCCTGACGACCGAACTGGAGGGCGGCCCGGCGCCCAGCCGCATCGTCGACATCGGGGCGGGCGCGGGCGTCGGCGGCCTCACCGCCCGGGGCCTGACGCCGGGGGCCGCGCTCGACCTGACCGACGTCAACCCGCAGGCGCTGCGCCTGGCCGCCGTCAACGCCGCCGCGGCCGGCGCGCCCGTCCGGCTGGTGCTCGGCAGCGGGATCGACAAGGTGGAGCCCGGCTTCGACCTGGCGGTCGCCAACCCGCCCTTCATGGCCGGCGAGGGCCGCACCTATTCCGCCGGCGGCGACCTGCACGGCGCCCAGCTCTCGCTCGACTGGGCCGAGGCCGTCATGGCCGCGCTCGCGCCGGGCGGGCGGCTGCTCATGTACACGGCCAGCGCCATCCTGGACGGCGGCCACGACCGGCTCAAGGCGCGGCTCGAAGACCTCGCCCGCGACGCCGGCGCCCTCGCCTACCGCGAGATCGACCCCGACATCTTCGGCTCCGCCCTCTCCACCGAAGCCTACCGCGACGTCGAACGCATCGCCGCCGTGGGGATCGTGCTCACGAAGGGGTGAGCCCGTTTCACTCCCTACCCGTTGGGTAGGGTGGACCGGCGCGGC
>JAEZEZ010000086.1 GCA_023432855.1 Pseudomonadota bacterium
TCGCCGGCATAAAGGCGGCGGGCCGGGTCGTTGTCGGCCCAGACATGCAGGGTGACGCGGTCGAACCCGCCGGTCCGCGCCCGTTCATAGAACCAGCCCAGCAGCCGTCCGGCGATGCCGTGGCGCCGCTGCGCCGGATCGACCGCCAGGGCCGACAGGAAATAGCTGCCCCCGTCCAGCGTTTCGGAGAATGCGGCCATATGGGCGACGCGGTCGGGCGGCAGACCGCTGTAATCCTCCGTCCGGATCCAGTCGGTGGGATAGCCGTGGGCGATGCCGACGACCCGCCCGTCCAGTTCGGCGACCCCGCTCTGCCGATGGGACAGCGAACCGCTGCGCCCGGCAAGGCCCGGCATCAGCATTTCCGCCGCCGTCAGCCCCGGCACCAGCCCGTCCAGCAGAAAGCCGTAGACCCCGCCGCCGGCAATGTCGATCAGCCGGGCGAGGTCCGGCGCGTCGTCGGCATCGGCCGCGCGGATGCGGAGACGGTCGTCGATGAAATTGGGCGTCACGGCAGGCACCTTGCTTCCGGGGGGCGGCAGGACAGGAAAGGCGGTCCGGCCGCCGATTTCCAGCCCTTTCAACAGCGCCGGTCCGGTCCGGTCTGGTCCGGTTCGGTCCGGTTCAGCCCCGATCGGCGGCGCGGTTCAGGTCGTCGCGCAGCTTCAGCAGCGCGTCGCGCAGGGATGCCAACTCCTCCACCGAGCAGCCGGCGGCAGCGGCGATGTGGGTCGGCAGGCATTCGGCCTTGTCGCGCAACACGGCGCCTTCGGGTGTCAGGCGGATGCGGACCAGCCGTTCATCCTGCGGATCGCGGGCGCGGCTGACCAGCCCCTGCCCTTCCAACCGCTTCAGCAGCGGGGTCAGCGTGCCGCTGTCCAGCCCCAGCCTTTCGCCCAGCGCCTTCATCGACCGTCCATCCTCCTCCCACAGCAGCAGCATCGCCAGATATTGCGGGTAGGTCAGGCCGAGCGCCTCCAGCAGCGGACGATAGATGCGGGTCATCGCCAGATTCGCCGAATACAGGGCGAAGCAGGCCTGGTTGGAGAGCAGAAGCGGATCGTTCCTGTCGGCAGTCATGGCTATGCGGAACCTTCGAAACGGCGCGCGCCGCCGGGCGGTGGCGCGCCGGACGATCATGCGTTCGGCACAATCGCGCGCAACAGCCCGGCGGCGCAATCCTGAAGGCGGTCCGCCTCAGGCAATCACCCTATCAAAGAACCTTGCACGCGCCTCAGGCAAGCGTCGTGGTGACCGGGATGTTGCCCTTGGTGGCATGGCTGTAGGGGCAGACCTTGTGGGCGCGGGCCAGCAGATCCTCGGCGGCGGCCTTGTCCATGCCCGGCAGCGACACGACGAAATCCACCGTCAGGCCGAAACCCTCGCCGTCGTCGCGGGCGCCGATGCCGACCGTGGCGGTCACCGACAGATCGGCCGGAACGGCGATCTTGTCGCGGTTTCCGACGAACTTGATGGCGCCGATGAAGCAGGCCGAATAGCCGGCGGCGAACAGCTGCTCGGGATTGGTGGCCCCGCCCTGCCCGCCCAATTCCTTCGGCGCGGCCAGCGCGACCGACAGCAGTCCGTCCTCGCTGACGGCCTTGCCGTCGCGGCCACCGGTGGCGGAAACCTTCGTCGAATACAGGGTCTTCATGGTGCGTTCTCCTTACATTGGATGTCGGGACATTGGATGTCGGGGCTTGGTTGGCCGTCGGCGGGAGGAACTCCGCCGCTGATCTCGTGGGAAGGACATCGCACGCAATTCGATTGTGCGCAATGATTTTTGTTATGCGCGATCGAATTGCGCGCGATGCATCTGCCCAATGGCACTCCATACCGCCTCCACTGGTCGGCTGAACCGCCCCGGTTTTCCTGAAGGCGGGGTCGCCGTGCAGGGCGTCACAGCCGTCGGCATCGGCATGACCGGCGGCGAACAGCAGGCAATGAAAGCGGATCATCTCCGCCAGCAGCGGAACACCGGGGTCGGAGAAGAGGCGGCCGCCCGAGCTTCAGCTCTGGTGAATTATCCGGTTTGGGATTGGACAATCGCGAGGAGGTATCTGCGATCGCCACATCACGTCGGGCGGCAAATCGTGGATCGTGAACCGACGATTGAACGACATGCGCTATCGTCTGCCGACAGCCACGGAAATATGGAGAAATCTGAAGTGGGGAGAAACGCGTTAGAGCGGATTTAACTTCTAAATCAACGCTCTAACGCAAATCAATGGCGGACCCGACGAGATTCGAACTCATGACCTCTGCCTTCGGAGGGCAGTTCTATATCTCCGTTTCTCGATGTGTTCCTTGTTTACCCCCTTTTTGCTCACGGCTTGCGGCAAGATAGAATGGGTCATTGCGGGATGATCGCGGGATGTACGCGGGATGCAAATTTGGAGTCACGTGCTGCTGGGTGAACGCCCTACCATGGAAGGAACGTCCGCGAGGGTACCACCGCCCAGGGCGTTGACGCCGCCCGGCGGCGGCTTTGTCCTAACAGTTCCTCTTTCTCTCCTCCCCCGCTCTAAAGGAAAAACTCCACCCCCGGGGGGGTTCCATTTACACGGCGGCTGGCGAGCCGCCGCGACCTGCGATGGCCGCAGCCGCGAACCGTCAACGTCTCCTCGCGCCCGTATTTACGAGGACGATTTCCTAAGGCGCCAGCCCACCCGCGCCGCCCGCCGCTAACCACATGTCCACAGCCAGCCAAGTTGCGCCACGGAGGGCCGCTTTGGCTGGCTGTGGACATGCTCCGCTGCGCTACATCCAGCCGCTTACGGCCGTATGGAAAGCGGGGACGGCGAGTGCGAATTACGGAGGCGATGATATACGAAGATAGAGAGACAGAATTACGGGGACGATTGACATGAATATATGAAGACGATAAAAGATCAATACCAATTACGGAGACAATAATTAACGGCTGCGTAGCAGAAAAAATATCGTTTACCTATTGAATTCGCACTGTCTCTCCTTCACTATATTGCAAAACTGCCATTCAAAAGCGGAATTTGCCCTCTCGTTAGCGGTGAGCGATAGTTGCGACACTTGATCACGCAACGAGGGAACTCATGCAAACGCTCACGTTCACTGCATTCCGCGCCGGGCCCGGTGGCCGAATTGCCCGCCGCATTGGAATCCCGATCTCGAAGTGTCATTGCTGGGCTGACGCGCAGAATGCGTTTGGGCACTTGTTCGGCGGCAGCGATGCCGGGCTCATCATGCAACGCGTGCGTGACACAATCGGAGTGATGTGCACGGGCGAGGTCGCGGTGGCATGTGCGCTCCTGCACTCCTGTGATTACTCCTGGCTGGCCGACGAACTGGACGAAGGCCGCGGCTGGCGGCGGCTCGACAACGTCTATGGCGACCACCGCCGAGCCGTGGTCGCCGCGATCCTCCGCCAGGACGAGGACAATGGCTGATGAGCCTTGCCGTCTGGACTCGTCTGGATGATGGCCGCTGGCAGCAGCATCACCTCAATGAGGACGGCCCGGTGCCGATCCACGTGCCCACCGTCGTCGGCGATGATGACGGCGGCTACGGCTGGCGCGCACCCTCGGGCGATCCGAAGCAGCCGCTACATGCCGCGCCGCTGGGCGAGGCAGACACCCTCCTCGGGGCGATCCACGATGCAGAGCAGGCACTCGGTTGCGGCGAGCGGCTGACATACGACGACGGCAATGTTGTCCACATCCTCGCGTGGTACGCCCGTCGCCAATGCACCTAAAATATCCACTGACACCTGGAGAACAAAAATGGCACAAACGGTAACCTTCAGCATTGACGCCGCCGACCTGACGCAGCACGTGAACGACATCCGGGCATTCGTAACGCAGTTCGCGCAGGACGTAGGCGACGACGCGTTGGCGACGCGTGCCGTAACCCTGCTGGCCAACCACGTCGAGCAGGCTATCACTGGGCGCCGCCTACCCGAGCCCAAGCCGGGCAGCGCGGACTACAATGCTATGCAGGTCGGCAAGCGTCTCGGTGCGAGCGCCATGCTCGCCGGGCTCCTCCGTCCCGATGCACCGATGACGCCCTTCCTGATGGGGCTGCGCGCCGCTGCTGGCGAGATAGGCGGCGAAAGGAGTGCGACATGAGCGACCATGGTACCGCTCTGGCCTCCGCCTATGCGCTCTGCGTCGAGGTCGCCCTCACCCAAGAGCGGCAGCGGTCGGCGGTGGCCGCGCTCGCTGCCGGGCGCCCCTGCGACGACGATGTCGACATGCTTGCCGCGCAGACAACGGCACTCCTCGACTGATTGGACGGCTCGCTGCGGGATGCCATAGGCAGCCGGATGGAAACTTGTCCCGCGCAAGCCGTGATGCATCACCATTCGGTCACGGTCGCTGTGGCCACTGATCCCGAAGGCTGAGCAAGACTCCACAACGGCTGACTCATCGTTCCGATCCCCTGCCCGACGATCTCCGAAACAGCACAACGAGGATAGAAATGGACAGCACAGCAGAACCCAGGATCATCAGAAACGCTGATGATGCAGAGACGCGAAAGGAACTTGTGGGCTTCCGCATCTCCAGGCAGGTGATGGACTCGGACGGCTGCGGCCGGTGCGGTGGCGACGGTGAGCGCCAAGCCCCGTGCCATGACGATTACTGTTGGGTGACCTGTGATCGCTGTGGCGGCTCTGGTCAGGAGCCTGTCGACATGGCTCAGATTGAGCGCATCGCAGATGACGACTCAAGTTGGGTCAGCACCGACCTGTGCGGTCCCTACCACCTCCACCGCGAGATGCGCCCTGGTGACTGGGGCTGGCGCACCGACGACCGATGAGCACGAGTAGTCGCGACTGAGCAGTGCGCCAACTCACGTCGGTGCCCGCTTCAGATCAGAGGCGGCGGACACCGGTCCCGCGTCAGCGACCGCAGGAAATCGCGGCGCGACCGCAGCCCATCAATTCGCTGTTGTCGCGCGGGATCGACGACGCCAGTAGCCTGAGTGTCTTGGCGCGCGTAGCGCTCCTGATCCTCAATCGCCCTCTCGACGGCTGCGAGCGCCCGCTCAGCGGCGTCACCGCCCTCAGCAAGCGACAGCACGGCGCGAGTGTCCTGCGCCTGCTCGACGCTACCGCGCCAGAGCGCACAGCGCGCCATCACACGCTTGCATCCAGGGCCGCCCGCACGCGAGACAGCACCTAGGAATTCGGACGGCCAGCCGTACCGCTCGACGGCCTCCGATGCCGACAAAGGCACCCGGTTTTCGCCTTCCTGATCCATACCTCTTTCCCTCCTCACGTCAGCGAATCCATACCCTGATGAATGGCGGGGCATTGGCGACGTACAGCGCCCAGCCGGCCGCCACCGCGACCACCGGCAGCCCAAGCCGCATGAATCGGCCTCGCGGCGACGGCGACACGATCAGAACGGTTCTTTCGTCGGGAGACCCACGAGCGTCCTGTCCCGCGCTGCTGCCAATTCGCCGTCCAGCAGATCGCGCAGCCGGCGCGCAAAATCAGCATCGCGGCGGGCGACCGCAATCACGGCTGCGCCGACCACGATCTTTCGCCGGACGTCGATTTTGCGGCTGTCGGCAGACAGCCGGGCAAGCGTTTGCTCGGCCCGCGCCCGACGTTGCTCCGCCGCTCTCCGGCGCTCGCTCAGATCGGAATCCGTCAGGCTGTCGAGCCAGCCCGACACATCGTCTCCCGAAATCGTCATGCTGCATCTCCCTCATACGGCTGCTGTCCTCACATGCTGGGCATCTGAGGACACTGCGGAGCGGCGGAAGACGCCCAGCGGAGCGAGCCGAAAATTTCGGTCCACCGTCTGAGCGGTTCCAGCCGGGAAGCCCAAAGGGCGCACTTATGGGTTTGCAAGCAAACCCGGCGCTCTCCGAGGGCAAAAAGAGAGAATAGAAAGAAAACATGACACTCGATACCCAGTACCATTGCAGCATCAAGCCGATTTCTCGCTCCGCCGGTCGCAGCGTCGTCGCCGCGTCTGCCTACCGCAGCGGCACTCTGCTGCGCGATGCGCGAACAGGACTTGAGCACAATTTTCTGCGCAAACGCGGTGTCGTGCTGTCCGAGATTGTCACGCCGCCGGGATGCGACTGGGCATTGGACAGAGAGCGCTTGTGGAATGCGGTTGAACAGAAAACGCGCTCCAATGGCCGCGCAGCAACCGAATGCCAATGCTCGCTCCCGGCGGCGCTGACCGACGCCCAGCGCGCGACGTTGGCGCGTGCTTTTGCCGCCGGTCTGGCTGCCGAGGGCTTCGCCGTCGATTTCGCAATTCACGCTCCTCACCCGCAGCGTCGTCCGCGTGGCGGTGCCGCCGGGGCGGACCTGCCGGGTGATGATTCCCGGAATTGGCACGCGCACATCCTTGTCTCGCATCTGCCAATCTCGCCGGAGGGACCGGGCAAGCCGGTCAGCAAATTGTTCGATGGCCCCGCTGCCGTGGAGGCGATCCGCGCACGCTGGGCGGAGCACGTCAATGCGGCGTACGCGGCGGCGGGCATCGACGCGCGCCAGGACCACCGCTCGTACGCTGACCAGGGCATAGACCGGGTGCCGACGCGACACCTCGGGCCAGCCGTTGCCGCGCTGGAGCGACGCGGCATCCGCACCGAGCGCGGCGAAATCCACCGCGCTCGGACAGAGGCCCGCGCAGAGCAGCGCCGTGCCGGCATCGCCGTCGCAGCCCTGGTCGGCGAGCAGCAGCGCCGCGCAGAGCGCCGCCAGCAGAGCGCGCCGCCGGCCTCCTCGCCATCACCGGCACGACCAGCACCGCCCCCACCACAGCAGCAGGAGGCACCAACCATGAACAAGAAATACAGCCCGCGTGGTCGCATTCAAGGACGAGGCGGCAGGCCGCCCCGCCGGCCACCGCAGCAGCACGAGCCACGCCAGCCGCACGAGCAGACCGACGACCTCAGAGCGTGGCTGTGGTCCCAGGCATACGGCCCCGCCGAGATGCCGCGCGACTGGCTCCGCAGCACGACGGCCCTGTGGACCTTCGGCCGACCCGGCGAGCCGCCGGGCACCCACGTGCAACTCGCCGCCGACGCGGGCCGTCTGCATGACGACGGCGGCACAATCACATGGAGCCACGCCGACGTGCCGACCGCTGAGCAGCGGCAGGCCGCCGTCGCCGCTCTGCTGGATCTCTCTCAGGCCCGGCAGTGGTCCGCGCTGAAAGTTTTGGGTGACGCGGCGTTTCGTGCCGAGGTCGCGAGGCTGGCAACACGAAGGGGAATCGAGGTCGACGAGGATCTTCGTCACGTCGTCGAGGATGAGCGGCGGCGGATGGCCGAGCAGCAGTCCGCAACGCAGACATCGGCGGCTGGCGCGGGCCCTGGCATCGCCCCGGCTTCCCCGGCGGTTGTCGTCTCCGTATCGACCGCGCAGCCGTCGTCACCGACCGTCGCCGCATTCATGGCAGCCGGTCGCGACGCTCGCGCCGCTGGCGTGGACGCGGACGATTGGCTGTCTCTATACGCCGCGCGGCTCACGCCGGAGCAGCGCGCGGAGATCGCCGCCCACCTTGCCACCCAGCCCGACGCGTCGGCACGCTGGGGACTGGCGACCGAGGACGCAATGACCGCCGCCGCCGCCGCCACTGCGCAGCAGCGCGGCGACGTGAAGACTGTGCGCGCCGTCGTCGGCGCGACGCCCCCCGAGCGGCGGCGCATCGTCGGCGATCTGCTGCACGAGCGCGCTGACTCGGCGGCAGACGGCGAACCGGCGGACCTTGCCGACCTTCGCTGTCGCGGCACAGCGCAGGCGCTTGCTCGGGAGTGGGACCGGCTGTCCGCCGAAGCGGAGCGCGCACAGCCCGCCGCCGCGCGGGTAGAAGAGTCCCCGCGCCCGCCTCCGACCGCCCCTGAAATCCGCGCCATCGGCGAGCGCGTGCTCGCCGCCCAGCGGTCTGAGCGGGACGGGCACGGCGATCCGCTCGACACCCTGAGGGCCGAGCGCGCGCTGTCTACCGCGCTCGACCGGACGACACTGGAGACACGCCGCGCCCTCGCCGATCCTCTGGCGCGCGACCGGCACCCGCATGACCCCGCCCTCACGGCGTTGCTGCGCGTCGCCGTGGCTGCTGCCGACGACCGTGCCGCCCGCCGTGTCTCGCGCCCCGACCAGCGGGAAGAAATGGTCCAGGAGAACGCCGTTGAAATGGAAGCGCCCCGCCCCGAATTCACAGACGCCTGACGCGACAACTATGCGGATCGGAGTAAACGAGTTTACCGACTGCCTCGATGTAAAATCTCCATCATGTCGATGAAACACCGATTTCGTCGAAAATGGAAGAAAATTCGCACATTGTCAATATCGTGCCCGTTCACGGTTTCGGCGACAATGCATGGTGCCTTAAATACAAGAATCCCCGCGCGGCACAGGCCGGCGGGGCTTCTTGTATTTGGTCCGATCAATCTCGTTAGAAGCGGGCGATGATCGGAGGAGACTGTACTACGATGAGAAGATGATACGGTAACGCGCGGGCATGCACAACGTTATTTAGACAGCCGGCCCGAAATCTTCCCTTGTCGTGTCTGTCATCTCTGAGCATCGCCCCGGTGGGGGGCGAAGATGCCGTTCGATGATTCACTCTGGGCACCCGAATCCGCCGCTCCGGCAATGCGGCGCGTGCAGCGCCGTGACGACGACCAGCGCCTAGCCGCTCTTCTGGTGGAGGGCGGCATTCCGCCGGAGGACGTCTACGCCGTCTCCGACGACGAGGACGTTGAGGACTGCGTCCTGTCCGATGACGGCGAGTGGGTGGAGGAGCGGGGGCGTCCTCTCCGCCGCTGGAGCGGATTTCCGTCGCAGGCCCACGCCGCGCAGACGCGGCGCGGCCTCTTCTACATGGCGTTCGCCGCACAGCGGGGTATCGACCGCGTGCGCCAAATCCGCATCTCCGCTCCCGTCTGCTCGCTGCCGCTCGACACCCTTCGTCGCGTCCATGCCGAGACCAGCCGCGACCTGCTGGAGCGCCTGCGCTACGGCATTGCGCGGTACGCGCCCAGTCTCCGCGTGGACCTGATCGCCGCCGAAATCGTCCGCGATGGCCCCCGATGCGTCTACCTGCATTACCACCTCGTGACGAGGGATGGCACGCTGGCCGAACTATCGGCGCTACGGCAGTACTGGACGACCACTCGCGGCGGCTTGACAGCCGGCTGGGACTGGTGGGACGCAGAGATGGACACCGACGACGAGGACGACGACCGCACCGAGCGCCATCCGTCCGCCCTGGTGCAATACGCATCTAAGGGGCTTGCCGCCGCCATTGACGAGACGTGGTCGGCTGAAGAACTGGCGGAACTCTGCCGCCAGACGCGGGGCGTCGCCCTGGTACGCGCAAAGGGCGAATATCGCCGCTGGCTCGGCGACCTCGACCGCGACGGCCTGACCGTCAGGCGGGGCGAGTACGGGGTCGCTGAGATCGTGCCCAAGCGCCCGCAACGCCTCGGCATCCGCCGCCGCCGTGAACGACTATTCACCTCGGCCGGCTTCAACGTCCTTCGCCGCCTCGACTACGATTTCGGCGACGGCATTTGCCGCCGCGCATGGCTCGTGCGCGGTCCTGCCGGGTTGACGATGACCGACATCGCCGGCGTCTACGTGCTCGGCGACGTACATTCTACGGACCATGCGCCTATCCCGGAATCGCTGCGGACCATGCGCCTATCCCGGAATCGCTGCCCGCGACCGCCATCGGACACCCTCTGAGTCCCGACGAGTCGCGACCGCCGGACCCAGCGACAGGGGTGGACTGAGATCAATCCACTCCACCCGCCCGCGCCAGACCGTCACTCAGCCGCCGCAGACCCGCTCCCCAGGATGCGGTACACACTTGCGCGCCCGCATCCCAGGATGCGGTACACACTTGCGCGCCCGCATCCCAGACGGCGGGCAATCTCCGTCGCACCGACGCCGTTCGCAGCCAGCCGCTGAACCTCGGCCGCATCCAGCGTCGGCTTGCGGCCCTTGTAGACCCCTTCCGCCTTGGCCTTGGCAATGCCTTCCATCTGGCGCTCGCGGCGGAGATTCGTCTCGAATTCCGCGAAGACGCCCAGCATATCGAGAAAAGCCTTCCCCGCCGCCGTGCTGGTGTCGATGGGCTGTTCCGTTGCCTTCAGCGCAACGCCCTTGGCTTTCAGCGTCCGCACGATGTCCTGGAGGTCGCCGATGCTCCGAGCGAGCCGGTCAATCCGGGTGACGACCAGGGAATCACCCGACCGCACGAACTCCATCAGCGTATCCAACTCTGCCCGGCCGGCGCGACTGGTGCCGCTCACCTTTTCCGCTCGGATGACATCGCATCCCGCGCGTTCCAGCGCCTCCTTCTGGATGGAAAGGTCCTGGTCCATCGTGCTGACCCGCGCATACCCGTAAACTGCCATATCCGCCTCTGTCTCGTTTGCGTCTAGACCTTCCCATCATACCGTCTCAGATATGAAAAGATCATGCAAACGAGACACCGAAAACGTGGGCTTGGCTGTCTCGCCGACATGCCTCGCCAGGGTATACCTCGGCGAGACGGAGTGATCTGCCCTTGCGTCTCTCTTGCCCTCCATCAACCGCCCGATACGTGCTGTAGCCGACAGACCGACGGGGGGCGGCTTGCCCCCCGACTTGGGCCGGGTACATCGAAGCGTGCGATGCTTGGCATCGTTCACTTACACCTGCCCGGCAATGGTCCGGTCGATGAGTGCAAAATCACGATTGGTGGGCATGCAGAAGAGGCATTGCCCACCACTGGCTTCCGCCCATATGGCTCCAATTCGCCGTTTGTCCCCCTCGTTCTCGAAAAGGTGCGCCCCTTTGTATTCGACCACGAGGATGCGCCCATCCGTCAGCATCGCGACAAAATCAGGGTAGAACTTGTCGTGCGGAAGTTGGAGCCAGAAAGACGATTTCTTGCGTTCGATATTCCTGATCCAGCAGCGAACCTCATCGTGTCGGTCGATGTGAAGGGCGCACTCGAATTCCTCCCCGGCACTACCGAGATCACCAACAAGTTGGGTATAGTGCTTATTGAACTTAGTAGCCCCAGCATATGGCTGGTTGGGAGCGTAAGTCCGCTCATCGAAGATAATGGACAGGTCGGCACTTATAACGAAATCAGCGGCATTCGTGGCGAACAGGGCATTATATTGCCCGACTTCGCGCTGGCTCCGTAAATCGCTAATAAGGGCGGCAAGTGTCTTCCTCAAATCATACTTGTTCCGTGCGAGGACATCGAGCGGGATGCCTTGCGCGATCAGCGCCTCAATAGCCCGCGTAATGAAGATTACGGCACTTGGCTTGGTGATGTCTGAATGGACAATCCCCACATCAAGCCAGTTTGCCAGACGCGGAAGTGTCCAAGTTGGCTCCTGAATTACGCCAGCGAGGTCGCCTTGAACCCTCTTGGCAAAGGCGATTTCGACCTTGCCCTTGTTGTTAACATCAATCTGTCCTGTTTGACTGTTTTCGACAACACGAAAGCGCGTGGTAATCGCCTCTGGGTTGCACTGGTCAAGTCGCCACGGCAGGTCAAGGAAATGTTCCTGCGAGAACAGTTGAAGTTCGCCTTGCTTCCGAAAGCCCAGCATGGGCACAACGAACGGCGGCTTGTCCTCTTCGTCGGCAGCGGATGTCTGGAAGTTGTTCGTTTTGGCGTAGAGGCGATCAATAGTCTTCCCAATCTTTGGCACCACTGCAAAGGCCAAGTGGAGTAGATTGCGGTTATCTCTTGTCATCGGGCCGGTGTAAGCCAGCGTCCGGGTCTTCGGATCGAAGGTCAGCCGCGACTTCACGGACGGTGGCAGGCGCTCAATCGCCGCAGCAACCGCTTCGGGCGGGGCGACATCCTCCGGCAGCGGCTCGGACTTGTGCGGGGTGGCCGCTGCAGCCTCGGCGAAGCCTAAGGGCTGTTGCGGGGCGACGATCTGCGCCGCCTCAAGCGGGTCGAACCCCGCGCCTTCCACCAAGCCGGATTTCAACTGCTGCGCCGTCGCATCAAAACTGCGCGAGACAATGAAAGCGTAGGACTGGTTCAGTGCATCCCGCCGCTTCCATTTAGCGCGGGGCATACGCAAGATGCGGCCAAGGATTTGCTCCACCGCTACGGGTGAGACTTGATCGGCCACCGAACACAGGACATAGGCGAAGGGGCAATCCCACCCCTCCTTCAACTTTGACACAGTGATGATGTATCGGACTGGGCACTTACCGCTGCGTATATCGCCGATCGAATCGAGGTCTTTGCGCGGGCCGGTATGGACAGCAATCCGGTCTTTCGAGATGCGCTGGTCTTCCAGAAGGTATTTCTCGATCTTGTCCCAAGTCAGGCGGTGTGGGTCGGTGGCTACCGCGCTCTGAGCCTGAAACAGGATGATGGGGCGGATGTACTCGCCCGTCTCCTGCTCTTCGGCCTGTGCCGCCTCTTCCAGCGCCCGCTGGCAATCAAGCGCTGCGCCAATAGTCTTCGTCCAATCGGCGTCGGTGGTCAGCCGGATCGGCATCTTGATCATCTCCTCGGCCTTCAACTCGGCGGCGGAGACAGAACAGAGGATGTTCGACGCGTGCTTGTCCCTTGCTGGGTCGTGTTCCGTCTGCGGCGTGGCGGTCAGTTCGAGAATGAGTGACGGGTTGAAGCGCGCAAGCGTACGGAAGGACAGGTCACTACGGCTGTTGTGCGCCTCATCAACAATCACCATGGGCCGGTGGAGTTTCAGCAGGTTCGCCAGCGAATAGACGGGGCGCGAACCGCCCTCGATCTGGTCGAGGAGCGCGGACTGCCCCTCGGATAGCGTCGAGAAATGATCCATGAGAACGCCTGCATCCTCATAGACCTTCAAGCCCTCAGGATTTTCTTGACCGCTGTCGTCTTCGCGCCGGAATGACTGGATGGTAGAAACGATCACGACCGCCCCGCCGGTCGCATCGCCCCGCGACATGACAAGCGCCTCGGCCTTAGTCATCACTTTGAAGTTGCGGTTGAAATCGCGGGACAGCGCGGCGCGGTAGGGATGCGTTTCGTCCCTCAAAGCCACAATAGTCTGGTCAAGGATTGCAGTCGAAGGCACCAACCACAGCACCATGGGGCTGGAAGTTTGAAGATACTCGCGCGCGGCAATGCCAATGGAATGCGCAGCAATCAGCGTCTTCCCCCCGCCAGTTGGAACCCGCAGACAAACAAAAGGCGTTCCCTCGGCCACAGCAGGTGCATCACGAAATGGAAAGTTCGTGGCCTTGATGAAGGCAACCTTCGCTCCAAAAGCGGTCGTATCGCGCAGGTAAGTGGCAAAGCGATTCAACGCGATGCGCTGATACTCTTTTAAGTCGAAATTTGAAGTTGCCATTTTACACGCCTGCAATCTGATAGGGGATTTGCTTGAAGATCACGCCCTCGGCTTTTAGTCTGTCGACGGATACTGTTGTCCCTTCGGCATAGATCACGCGGTTACCTTCGAACCCCTTGGGTGGCAGCGGCAAGGCTGCGAGCATGTCCGGAGTCAGCACATTACCAAGCGCCTCGCGCTGCGTGCCTTCCTGACCCGGCGCAAAGAGCAGATAAATGGCCTTCTCTCCATGCTTCCCAAGGTAGGGTGTGCTGCCATTCGCCCGCGACGGGATTGGCGCGCCGGTCTCTGCAAAGAACACATGGGCGGCGAGATCAGAGAAAGATACCGTTCCTTCAATGTCACCGAACTCATTGAAGAGCGGAACGCCGAGACGGCAAAAGCGAAAGCCGCCGCCTGTTCCGGTCACTTGGCTCCCCCGATTACCACCCTTCCTGTAGCCATTGATGACTCTTGCCAGCCGCTTTGCTGAAACATCCTCCGCAATTTCTTTTTCCATCTCGACCAAGATAAACCGGCGCTTCCCGCCGTCCTGCTTGTTCATCTCCAGAACAGCATGGCCGGTAGTCGCAGACCCCGCGAACGAGTCCATGATGATCGCATTAGGATCTCCGATCATATGCAGAATCCGCTCGATCAGGCTGATCGGCTTTGGATAATCAAACGGCTTCTTTCCCCCAAAAATATCCTTCAATTGCTTCCCGGCATTGTCCGTTGATATTTCGGGTCCCCACCAGAATGACTTTGGCTTTGTCGTCCTCTCAACACCCTCACCAGTTTCATCGTCATAATCCTCTGAAATATCATCAGGGTCATCTTCAAAAATTTCTTCCTCTCTGTCCCGGTCGAGATAAATCCGATATGATACGTTCCACTTTTTGTTTGTCCTCGCGTAGGACGGAATTAGCGTGCTGATATATTTTTCAGTTCGTTTTTTCCCCCACCGCCAGCAGCCTTCCGTTCCATCTTTTTTGATGGGAAAAATGGGGATCCACCCCACTTTCTCCTCCAAAGACAACTCATCGCTTTCAGGTGACTTGTAGATTGGATACCAAAGTTGCTGCCGCTCTTCGCGAGTATCTGCTCCACCACGCTTTCTGAGATCTCGCAGTTCATATCGATACCCCTCTTTATCAATATGCTTGAATCTTGCCCTTTGCTGTTGAGTCAAAGGCAGACCGTTTGAGACAAAAGATTTCTTTGCCACAAGAACCAAATATTCATGGCACGTAGCAATGTAATCTCGATCATTTCTACCTTTCATATTGTTAACAACAGGAATAGTTATTTGTTGATAACCGGAAAATATTTCACCGAGTATTGTTTGAAGATTCGCAACCTCGTTGTGATCAATTGATACAAAAAGCACTCCATCTTCACGAAGAAAATCGCGAAGAAGCCTCAGGCGTGGATACATCATGCACAGCCATTTATCGTGGCGGGATAAATCTTCCGCCTCCTTACCCACAACGTTACCAAGCCACCTCCGGATTTCCGGGGATGACACATTGTCGTTGTATCGCCAATCTTCATTTCCAGTGTTATAGGGAGGGTCGATATAGATACATTTCACTTGCCCACTATAATAAGGCAGCAAGGCTTTCAATGCTTCTAGATTATCGCCTTGCACCAACAAGTTTCCTGCGTTCGAATCTCCCTCTGAAAGGTTTTGGTCACAGTGAATGAGTCGATAGGGGACCTCTTTATGATGGTTCTCCACCGCCTTTTTACCGATCCAATCCAACACAGGCATTTGCAATCCTTCCTCACTCACGCCCGCAGGGCGCGGACCATCCGAAAGTTTCGGCATGCTATACGAGTGCACACGTGGAGCAAGCCGCACGATCATCGCGCAGGCACCCAAATGCCGCCCCAGGCTGCCTATCCGTATTACCGCTTCCAATCCGCCGGCAATGTCGCGGTCATGCCACCGTCGCTGACTATGTGGGCACAGCGATGGATCTTTGGCATAGCCGCGCTTTATACCGGACTGGAAATCGCACTTCCGCAATCCACAACTCGGAAACAGCAGCCCTTGCCTCGCATTCGGAACGGAATTATGCTAACCGTGCACAGAACTTCCGTTAATGGGCAAATTGAAGATGAGCAAACCGACCATGCCGGACGCTGTACATGCCATTGAGGCAACAATTTCAAAACAGCGTCGGCTCGTTGCTCAACTCCGCAAAGCGACCAGGACCGAAGCGACGAATATCGCAAAGGCGGCAGGCATCTCCCCATCCACCTTCACGCGCTCTTTGTCATCGGGCGCGACGAATGCGCTATCTGTGCGGTCTCTGGCTAAATTGGCGGAGTTTGCTTCAGGCCACGGCTTTGACCTGGACATCGCAGCGCTGACACTACGCGATAAGGATGGGAACGAAATTGAGATTGAGGGGGAGGGGGATCTCGGGCGCCGCACGCGCCGTGCTGTGCAGCCCGCGCAAACAACTTTGGTGGCACCTGCTGTTCATGCCACGCACGCCGTAGCCAACAGGCAAGACACGGTGCCGGGCCGAGATGGTCGCGCACTGCCGATCAAAGGTCGGGTTTATGACGCCTATGTCAGTGGCGAATCGGGTGGTCAAGCCGTTGTCGTCGTCATCCCGCCGCAGCAACATGAACGCCAGGAAGACGTCGACTGTCCGCCTTGGCTTCTTGGCGATACAGACGCCTACGCGCTGAACATCCTAACGAGCGCGCTTGCGCCAGCGCTATTGACCGGCGATGTCGTGTATGTGAGTACGCAGCCTCGACCGCTGCGCGCGGGGGAAATCGTGATCGTATTGGACAAGCAACCTGCCAACCGTTCAGGTGCGCCTGCTGCGCAAGTTGGGCTCTTTGTCGAACGGGTCGGCAACACATTTCGATTCCGATTGCCCGATGGCGAACCCTCGGAAATTGATGCGGAAAACATCGAATATGTGCATCGCGTGGTTGGCATCTGCCGCAATTGATGGCGGGCGCAACCGCCACCAAAAGCGGCCCAAAAAGGAATTTAACGGAAGTTCCGTTTTATACCACAAATGAGTTGACGTAAGGCACGCTTCGGCTATAGTTATCGGAAGTGGCATCGAATTGCCATGGAACTTCGATGATGCCGCGCCGATGCCGAATCCCAGCCTCCCCCGCCAAACCAACACTCTCAGCGCTTTTCCTGAGGGGCGGCATTGATGAGCGCCGCTCTTGATCAAGACAATGGCACTGGCGTGCTGGGAAATCGATTTTACACGCTCCATGAAGCCGCATTGCTGCTGCATCCGGGCGGAGCCGTGACCGTTCACATGCTGGAAACGGAAGCGAAGCGTAAGAAACTAACGCTCCGCAAAGTGGGCAAGATGACCATGATCACGGAATTAGAACTGAAACGCTACATGCAAGAGGAAGAAAAACAATGCCAAGAGCCTCAGAAGGCGCTCGTCTCAAGTTGCTCGGACCTGACAACAAGCATGGTGCCAAGCCCCGCCGTGGGTTCTCACGATATGTCTGGTACATTATGGACCGGGTTGCGGGAAAGGAAGTCGAGCGAAGCACAGGCATCGAGTTCCGTTCGAATAGCCTCTCAGGCCGCGATGCGGCTGAAAAGGCGCTCGGAGACTACATCGCCCGCAAGAACCTGACGCAAAAGCCAGCGGGTCCGGCAGACCCAGAGGCTATGCGCATCGCCGACGTCCTGACCATTTACGCGGAGGAACATGCGGCGAAGCACGTCAAAGACCCTGAACGCATTGGCTACGCCATCGACCGACTGCTTGAATTCTGGGGTAACAAGACCGTTGATGACATCACCAAGGGATCACGCCGCCAATATGCCGAACAGCGTATCGTCGAGCGGCGCGCGCCCAAGACGGGGGAAATCGTGGTTGTCGGGCGGGCTGAGAGTTCGACTGTGCGCCGCGAGTTGGGAACGCTCGATGCGGCGTGCCGGTATGCGGTTGGCGAAAAGCGCTTGAAGTTCTTTCCTGACGACCAATGGCTACCACACAAGGCGGAAGCGCGGCAACGTTGGCTGACCCGGAGTGAGGCTGCGGCGCTGCTTTGGGCAATCAGAAAGCAGCGAAAAGCGCAGCATCTGGCGTTGTTCGTGCTGATCGGCCTTTATATGGGGGCAAGACGCGAATCGATACTTTCCCTGCAATGGGCTTCAAACGCCGAGGGTGGTTGGGTGGACCTGTCACAAGGGCACATCGACTTTTTGCCCCAGGGGGCAGCGCAGTCGATCAAGCAGCGGGCCATCTCCCCGATCCCAAATAGGTTGCTCCGCTTCTTGCGCTACGCGAGACAAAAGACGCGCCGGTACGTGATCGAAACAGAACGCCCGGAAACGCTGCCAGATGGGCGTACCGTGCTTGCGCTGGGACGCGTGCAATCCGTAAAGCGCTCTTTCGCAACGGCGTGCATTGAGGCGGGTCTGTGTGACGAGGTGACGGACGCCCAGGGCCGAATCGTCAATGGCGATGATGGGAATCCGCTGCTGGAACCGAATGCCACACCGCACACCCTGAAACACACCTGCATAACATGGCTGCTTCAGGATGGTGTTGATCCTTGGCAAGTGGCCGGATTCGTTCGCACCAGCCTGGAAACGATCACGCGTGTGTATGGACACCATTGCCCAAACCGCATGCAGGACGCCAAGGAAGCCCGGCGGGGACGGGGTGCAGAGCCGCCATTATCGCAACGCCAATCAGCGGACGTTGTACGGCTGCAGGCGTAGATCGTAGCGCCGGACGGAGCAGAAAGAGGATGACGGCGGTTGCCCCCGTTTCACTTATTGGCTCTAGAAGAGCGCCCGATATGCATGGTTCCCGCTAGGATGTGGAACAGAGGCATCCCTCGAATAAACAGGATGAGAACCCAACGCGGGATGTTTTGCGGGATGGAGCAGCGCCCTAGGGCGTTCAAGGCGTCGCTAATGCCTTGAAAAGATTGGCGGACCCGACGAGATTCGAACTCATGACCTCTGCCTTCGGAGGGCAGCGCTCTATCCAGCTGAGCTACGGGTCCATCGCTGGTGGAGGCGCAACATAGCCCAAGGCATTCGGAGACGCAAACACAAAAATCACTGTTTCCAATGCTTCTTTCAGCCCCCCTGCCTCGCCGCTACGATGTGGCGCGGTCCGCCGTTGGCGTCGGTCGACGCCATGTGGCGAAGAAGCTCATCTGGCCTGGACAACACACGAGAAGCTGAAGTTGAGATGGACCCCGATCCCCCAGCGGCTACAATCGCGACAAGGGCCTGATCTGACCCCGGCCAGTTGCGGCTGGACCCCGATCCCCCAGCGGCTACAATAGAGCTGGCGTAGACGTAGATATCCGTCTCGTTGCGGCTGGACCCCGATCCCCCAGCGGCTACAATCCGGCTCCACCTGGGCGAAAATCCTCCGTAGTTTCGGCTGGACCCCGATCCCCCAGCGGCTACAATCGGCTGCCTTGATGGAGGGGCCATGATGCTGTTGCGGCTGGACCCCGATCCCCCAGCGGCTACAATGGAGCCTTGCGCGTCGTCCCGTGG
>JAEZEZ010000098.1 GCA_023432855.1 Pseudomonadota bacterium
GCTCCGGCGGCCGGCGCCGGCTGCACGGGGGCCTCGGCGGGCGGCTGGGCCGGCGGCTTGCGGCGGCCGAAGGAAATCGCCGACGACGGCGTGGCGACGGCGATGGCCACGAGAGCGGTGGTTGCGGCGAGCGCGAGCCTGCGCGACATGGCGTACTCCTGGACGTCTTCGCCTCCGAAGGTGCTCGCGCCCCGTCAAGGAAGCGTTAAGACAGTTCCGCCCCGACGCCGCACGCCGAGACCGCCATGTACGAGACCCTGATCGCCCAATCCGACCGCCCCGTTCCGGTGCTGGCCCTGTTCGAGGAGGACGTGGAGGCCGCGCTGGGCTCGGACGCCGACCGGGCGCTGGCGAAGGCCCATGGCTTCAAGGGGCAGGCCGGCCGGCTGGTGCTGGCCTCGGGCCCGGACGGCGCGCTGGACCGGGTGCTGTTCGGCCTCGGCAAGGCGGCGGCGCCCGACGCCATGGCGCTGCGCAGCCTGTCGGCCCGCCTGCCCGACGGGGACTATCGCCTCGAACTCTCGCGCCCGCTGATCGAGCCTGAGGCCCTGGCGCTCGGCTGGGCGCTCGGGTCCTACGTCTTCGACCGCTACAAGCCGCGCAAAGATCGCCAGCGCCCCCGCCTGGTCACGCCCGCGGGCGCCGACTCCGCCGCGGTCCAACGCATCGCCCAGGCCTGCTTCCTGGCCCGCGAGATGGTCGACACGCCCGCCGCCGACATGGGGCCGCTGCAGATCGAGACCATCGCCCGCGAGATCGCCGGGGAGCACGGCGCCCGCATCGAGGTCACGTCCGGCCAGGCCCTGGCCGACGGCTACCCGGCCGTGCACGCGGTCGGCCGCGCCGCCGACCCGGCCCGCGCCCCGCGCATCGTCGAGATCGGCTGGAACATGGACCGCGCCGACCTCCCCCTGCTGGCGGTGGTCGGCAAGGGCGTGGTGTTCGATTCCGGCGGCCTCGACATCAAGCCCGCCTCGGGCATGCGCAACATGAAGAAGGACATGGGCGGCTCGGCCCACGCCCTGGCGCTGGGCCGGCTGGTGATGCAGTCGGGCCTGCCGGTGCGCCTGACCGTGCTGGTCCCGACGGTCGAGAACGCCATCTCGGGCGACAGCTTCCGCCCCGGCGACGTGCTGAAGACCCGCAAGGGCCTGAGCGTCGAGGTCGGCAACACCGACGCCGAGGGCCGGCTCATCCTGGCCGACGCGCTCGCCCGCGCCGGCGAGCTGAAGCCCGACCTGACCATCGATTTCGCCACCCTGACGGGCGCGGCCCGCGTCGCCCTGGGGCCGGAGCTGCCGCCCTTCTACACCGACGACGAGGACCTCGCCGCCGCCATCGCCGAGGCATCCCGCGCCGTCGCCGACCCGGTCTGGCGCATGCCCCTGTGGCGCGGCTACCGCGAGGCGGTGGAGGCCGAGATCGCCGACCTCCGCAACGACTCCGCCGACTGGGCCCAGGCCGGCTCGGTCACCGCCGCCCTCTTCCTGCAGCGGTTCGCGCCCGAGACCGGGGCCTGGGCCCACTTCGACATCTTCGCCTGGAACCCCCGCGCCCGCCCCGGCTGGCCCGCCGGCGGCGAGGCCCAGGCCCTGCGGGCGGTGTTCGAAATGCTGCGGCGTCGTTACGCGGGTTAGGGGCCCGCGAGAGGGGGCTTTTCCGTTGCCCGGGTTCGCGCGTGCTCGCTAGGCTCGCGCCATGAAGCCCACGACCTTCGCCGCCCGCCTGCAGCTGCTGCGCGACCGCTACTACCTGCTGATCGGGCCGCTGCTGCTGCTCGTGGGTCTCAGCTCGGGCAAGTCGCCGATGCTGTTCTGGACCGCGCTCGTCATCGCCGTCATCCTGTCGGCCAACGCCGCGTGGCCCCTGCTCAGCGGCCGCAAGCCGGTCAAGCCTCCCGCCGGCTAGCGGGGCTGGACCCAGACGCGGAGCCCGGCGAACACTGCGCGGCGGATCATCGGGAGGTTCAGATGCACAGCGGTTCCTGTCTCTGCGGCGCCGTGACCTTCGAGGTCGCGGGCGAACTGCCCGGGCCGGACGCCTGCCACTGCAGCCAGTGCCGCCGCCAGTCCGGGCATTTCTGGGCGTCGACCGACGTGCGCCGCGCCGACCTCACCCTGAAGGGCGAGGACCGCCTCACCTGGTACCGCTCGTCGGAGAAGGTCGAGCGCGGGTTCTGCGCGACCTGCGGCTCGGCGCTGTTCTGGGCCCCGATCGGGCGGGAGAAGATCGCCGTCGCCATGGGCGCCTTCGACAAGCCGACGGGGACGCGCCTGCACAAGCACATCTTCACCGCCGACAAGGGCGACTACTACGACATCGCCGACGGGGTGACGCAGGAGTAGGGGGCCGTTGGCCCCTCCCCAACGTCCGTCATCCCCGGGCTTGTCCCGGGGACCCAGTCGTCCGTCGCAGAGCGGGTCGGGGAGTGCACGCGGGGGCGCCGGTTCCCGGGTGGCTCGCTGAGACTCGCCCCGGCCATGGATCCCCGGGACAAGCCCGGGGATGACGGGGGAAAGGTGAGGGGAGCCCTCACCCGTCGCGCATCCTTTCTCCGCCTCCGGCGTGGACCTGCGCGCCTGCGGGCGTTCCGCTACGCCGGTCCGTCCTCCTCATCCTGGGAGGAGAAGCGGGCGCACCCCTGTCCACAAAGCTGTGGAAACAGCCGCGCCCGTTAACGGCATTTTCGCTTACCCGCCCCTAGTCTGCGCGGACCGTCCGACAGAGCACAACCGGCCTTGAACGACCTCGACCCGCGCACCACGCTCGCCCGCCCGGACCTGGCTCGCCAGGCCCTGGAGGGGATCGTGCGGGCCGAGCGGTTCGCGCCGACGCGGGCCGCCCAGTGCGTCGCGGCCTCGACCGCCATCCGCCGGGCGCCCGACAGCACCGCCGAGCAGATGGACCAGCTGATCTTCGGCGAGGCCTTCGACGTGCTCGAACGCCGCGGCGGCTGGGTCTGGGGCCAGGCCCGCCGCGACGGCTACGTCGGCTGGGTGGCCGAGGTAGCGCTGGACGAGGCCGTCATCGCGCCGACGCACCGGGTCTCGGCCCTGCGCGCCTACGCCTTTCCCGAGCCGGACGTGAAGGCCGGCCACGCCATGCTGCTGACCCAGAACGCCCTGGTCACGGTCGAGGCGCGCGAGGGCAAGTTCGCCCGCATCGCCCGCGCCGGCTGGGTGGCCGAGCACCAGCTGGCCGACCTGCTGGCCTTCGAGGACGACGCCGCCACCGTGGCCGAGGCCTATCTCGGGGCGCCCTACCAGTGGGGCGGCCGCGAGAGCCTGGGCCTGGACTGCTCCGGCCTGGTGCAGCAGGCCCTGTTCGCCTGCGGCCGCGCCTGCCCGCGCGACGCCGACATGCAGGCGCGCGAACTGGGCGAGGAAATCTCGCCCGCCGACCTGCGCCGCGGCGACCTGGTGTTCTGGCCCGACCACGTGGCCATCCTGCTCGACGAAGAGCGCCTGGTGCACGCCAACGGGTGGCACATGGCGGTGGCCGTGGAGCCGCTGGTCGAGGCCCTGAAGCGTCACGGCGAACCGACGGTCTATCGCCGCCCCTAGAGCCGGGGAGGCGGAGCCGACCGGGCCGACGCCTGAACGTCTTCCCGCTCGATGCGGCGTTCGAGGGCCAGGATGTCCCGCCGAAGGAACGGCATGTCGCGCTGAGCCCTCCGCAGGTTCTGCAGGGCGCCGCGGAGGTCGCCGTTGGCCATCTGCGCGGTCGCCAGCGCGCGCCGGAACTCGGGCAATTCGGGATGATCGGCGACCAGAGAGCGGGCCTCGGCCAGGGCGGCCCGGGCGAGGGCCGGGTCATGACCGTGTTCGAGGACCAGCCGGGAATCTATCCGGGTGCGCAGGGCCCGGGCCAGGGCGAACCGCGGCCGCGTGGCCAGCGCCCGCTCCAGCCGCGACCGCGCCGCCAGAAGGTCGGCCTCATCCCCGCTCCGCGCGAGGGAAGCCGCGCTCAGATAGAGCCCCTGCACCTTCCTCGGCTGTTGCGGGAAACCGTCCTGCCCGAGCCGCAGCCCGAGCGCCTCGACCTGGGCGTGGATGTCGGCGACGAAATGCGACACGGCCCGGTCCCATGAACCTTCGTTGAGAGGATAGGTCTCGGCCCAGAGCACGACGCCTGTATCCGTCTCGACCAGCTCGAGCGCCATGGCCTCACGGCCGTCCGTCACGATCCGCTCCATCCCGATCACCAGGTCCGTGCGCCGCCCCTCCCCGTCGCCCGTGACCACGGCCAGGCCGGACAGCCGGGACAGGTCGCGGGCGAGGATACGGCGCGCACTGTCCCAGGCCGCCGCCGACGCAGCGGGGGCGGCG
>JAEZEZ010000099.1 GCA_023432855.1 Pseudomonadota bacterium
CCGCGGGCTGGGGGACTTAGCGCCGCTGGGTATGGGGGGGGGGGGGGGGGGCGGGGGCGGGGGCGGCGACGCCCGGGCCTTTTCCGTTTCAGCCCAGCTCGTGGGCCCAGGCCTGGAACTCGGGCGAGGAGCTTTCCAGCACGCCGGACAGAGGCTGGTTCAGGCGCTTGCGGGCCTCGCGCGCGGTCTCGCCGAAGAACTCCTTGAACGACCGGCTGAAGTGCGCCTCGCTGGCGAAGCCGCACTCGGCGGCGATCTCGGCGATGGTGCGGCCGTCCGTGGCCTGGCCGAGCTTGCGCCGCGCGGCGATCAGGCGCTGGCGCCACAGGTAGCGTGAGACGCCGCCCTGGGGCTCGAACATGCGGTAGAGGGCGGCGCGGGAGACCCCGACCTCGCGCGCCAGGGTCTCGGGCGTCAGGTCGCGATCACCCAGGCGCTGGCGCAGCACCTGCTGCACCCGGGTGAAGACCATGGCGCCGGTCTCGCCGCCGCCGTGGGCCTGGGCGAAGGCGGCGCCCAGCAGGTTGCGCGTGGTCTCGCCCAGGTATTCCGCGGCGTCGGCGCTGAGCCCGGGCAGGGCCTCGCGCAGTCCCAGCACATGCTGGCGCAGCAGCCGCGCCGCCTCGCCCGAGAGCTTGGCGCCATGCGCGCGCCTGGAGATGTGGGCCAGCACGCCCTGCTCGGGCCGCGCCACGCCGACCGTGACCGCCTCCAGCGCCGTGGTGGTCATGGTCATGGGGCGGGCCAGGTCCAGACAGAGGATGTCACCTTCCTGAGCGACCCCGCGCACGCCCTCGAAGTCGAAGTCGATGCGGCCGCGGACGACCAGCTGAAACATCAGGTGGCTGAGCCCGTCGGCGGCGATGCGCGCGGGCGAGCGGGCGAAGGTCAGGCCCCCGACGTCGGAATCGTGCAGCATCACGCAGCCCAGCCGCCAGGTGACGATGCGGGCATGAAAGCCGCGCTCCGGCCCCCAGGACTCGAACGCCGCCCCGATCAGGCCGGCGTAGCCCTCGTAGGCCGCGGCTTCGTCCATGCCTTCGCTGTCGAAGCGGACTGAGGGGATGGGGGGGCTCATGTCGCTCCGCTGCAGAACCGCGTTATGCGATTGATTACGTGCGACAATTATCGCGTGTGCTGAGACGCGCGGTCAATCCTTTGGGACGCTGCGGCAATCCGCTTTGACGCCGCATGGGCCAGTATCGGAGCGGGGGGAGCGCAGCGCCTCTGTCGCTGCGCGAGTCGATGGCCGCGCCGCCGGGACGGGGACTTCCCGGGCGGCGCGGCCTCGACAGCCGCAGGCCGGACAATCCCCCTCACTCGCCCCAGGGGCGAGGCGACGCTTGGTCGCGCATCCGGTGGGGGACCCGCTGTTGCAACGCCCGGTTTCCTCTGGTCTAGCTCAGCCCCGCTCGCAAATCCCTGAAATACCGTCGTTTTTGTAAGGATTCCCCTCATGCGCCGCACCACCCTTGAGCCGGTCGACCTGACCGGCGGCGAGTTCGCCGCCGTCACCCTGCTGCAGCGCGTGCAGGCCCTGGCGGCCGAACTGGAAGCGCAGGCGAAGGGCGAGGCGCCGAAGGAGACCTTCTTCGTCGCGGAGCAGCCGGGCACGACCTGGGCGGTAATCAACGGCACGAACGCCGGCGAGACGCTGAACGGAACGGCCGGGGACGACGTGCTGTCGGGCCTGGGCGGCAACGACGTGCTCAACGGCGGCGACGGGAACGACGTGCTGATCGGCGGCGCGGGCGTGGACACCTTCAACGGCGGCGCCGGGATCGATACCCTCAGCTTCGAGAACGAGACCGGACCGTATGGGATCAAGGTGATCCTCAACGAGGCCTATACGGCCTACGCCTCCGACACCTATGCGACTCCGGGCTACAGCGAATATCGCGAGTACATCACTGGCGTTGAGAACGTCATCGGGTCGAAGAACAACGATCAGATCAGCGGCACGAATGGCGAAAACCTTCTGGAAGGCCGCGACGGCGCCGACAGGCTCTGGGGTTATGACGGCGACGACATCCTGATTGGCGGCAAGGGCGACGACATCCTCTGGGGGCAGGGCGGCGCCGACACCTTCGTGTTCGCCGCCGGCGACGGCCACGATTCCGTCTATGATTTCGTCTCAGGCGAGGACACGGTCGAGATCACCGGCTTCTCCAGCTACACCCTGGTCCAGGAAGGCGGCGACACCCGCGTGGTGCTCGACGCCAACAACTCCATCCTGCTGGTCGGGGTGGCGCCGGCCGCCGTCGCGCCCGGAGACGTCGTCCTGTCGGGCGGCACGACCGGCACGGCGGGCGACGACGTGCTGGTGGCCACCGCAGGCGACGACGTCATCGACGGCCAGGGGGGCAACGACACCGCCAGCTTCGCGGACGCGACCTCCGGCGTGTCGGTCGACCTCACGATCACGGGCGTTCAGGGCACGGGCGGTTCCGGATACGACCAGCTCATCTCCATCGAGAACCTGATCGGATCCGATTTCGACGACACGCTGATTGGCGACGACGGGGACAACGTTCTCGCGGGCGGCGCCGGGGACGACATCCTGATCGGCGGGGGCGGCGACGACGTTCTGATCGCCGGCCCTGGATTCAACGACTTCCAGGGCGGCGACGGCGTCGATACGGTCGATATGTCGGCGATCGCGACCGGCGTGACCATCGCGCTCGGCTGGTTCGGCTGGCAAGGCGGCGCCCGCTTTACGGATGTCGAGAACCTCATCGGCACGGCCTTCGCCGATAATCTGAGCGCGAACATCAGCAGCGGCTCGCTCTACGGAGGCGCCGGCGACGACGTGCTGCGCGCCGTCGGTTATGGCGACAGCCTGTTCGGCGAAAGCGGCGACGATGTCCTCCATGCCGGCCCGATGGCGGATGTCCTGGACGGGGGCGACGGCAACGATACGGTCAGCTTCGCCACCGCCGCGTCCGGCGTGAGCGTGAACCTGTCGGTCGTCGGGCCCCAGAACACCGGCGGCTCCGGCAGCGACGAACTGATCTCGATCGAGAACCTGATCGGGTCGAGCCACGGCGACACGCTCTACGGGGACGGCGTCGCCAACCGCCTGGAAGGCGGCGGCGGCGACGACCACATCGTCGGGGGCGGCGGGGACGACGTCGTGCTGGGCGGCGCGGGCGCCGACAACCTGCACGGCAACTACGGCAACGACTACTTCCACGGCGGCGACGGCGACGACTTCATCTCGGCCTGGAGCGGCGACGACGTGATCGTCGGCGGCGTCGGGAACGACACGATCACGCTCGTCGAAGGCGTCGCGGGCGCCGACACCCTGGTGTTCGCGGCCGGCGACGGACACGACCAGGTCACCGGCTTCGTCCCGGGCCAGGACTCCATCCAGGTTACGGGCTTCGCCAGCTTCTGGCTGGTCCAGGAGGGCGCGCACCTGCGTGTGGTGTTCGACGCCAACAACTCGATCCTGCTTCTGAACACAGACAAGGCCGACTTCGACCCGGCCACCGACATCAACATCCCGATGATCAATGTCGTGACCGGCACGGCCGGCGACGACGTTCTTGCGGCGACCGCCGACGACGACCGCTTCCAGGGCGGCGAGGGCAGCGACACCGTCAGCTTCGCCGGCGCCACGGCGGGCGTCACGGTCGACCTGACCGTGACGGGTCCCCAAGACACCGGCGGCTCGGGCGAGGACGAGTTCGTCTCGATCGAGAACCTGACCGGCTCGAGTTTCAACGACGTGCTGACCGGCGACGCGGGGAACAACGTGCTCGAGGGCGGTGCGGGCGACGACGTGCTCAACGGCGGCGACGGCGACGACGTCCTTATAGCCGGCCCGGGAGACGACGTGTTCGATGGCGGCTCCGGCTTCGATACGCTCACCTTCGCCAACGCCGCCTACGGCGTTGATGTCCGCGCGAGCAGTCTGGGTGACACCGGACAAGGATACGACTGGATCCGCTCGGTCGAACAGATCATTGGCTCCGACTTCAACGACTGGATTGTCGGCAACGAGAGCAGCAACGACATTTTCCACGGCGGCGGCGGAGACGACTTCCTCTACGGCGGCGATGGCGACGATTTCCTGTACGGCGGCGATGGCAACGATTGGATTAGCGGCGGCACCGGCACCGACTGGATCGACGGCGGAGATGGCGACGACGACATCGTGGCCCAAGGCATCGGCGTCAAAACGATCATTGGCGGCAAGGGTGACGATCTGATCTCCCTCTCGACCACCCACACCACCTTGAAGTTCGCTGCCGGAGATGGCCACGACACCGTCTATGGGTTCAGCTCTTCCAGCGATTTCATCGAGGTCACGGGGTTCGACAGCTTCACCCTCGTGCAGGAGGGGAATGACCTCCGGATCGTGTTCGATTCGGACAACTCGATCCTGCTCCTCGACCAGCGCAGGGAGTATTTCGATCTCAACGCGGTAAACATCCCGCTGGCGGTCAATGCCGTGACCGGCACGGCTGGCGACGATGTGCTGCTGGCCACCGGCGACGACGACCGCATCGACGGCATGGGCGGCAGCGACACCGTCAGCTTCGCCGGCGCCACGGCGGGCGTCACGGTCGACCTGACCGTCACCGGCGCGCAGGCGACGGGCGGCTCTGGCAATGACGAGCTGATCTCCATCGAGAACCTGACCGGCTCGAGTTTCAACGACGTGCTGACCGGCGACTCGGGGAACAACATCCTGATCGGCGGGGCGGGGAACGATATCCTGAACGGCGGCGATGGCGATGACGTCCTGATCGGCGGCGCGGGAAGCGACACCCTGAACGGCGGCGCGGGCGTCGACACCGTCAGCTTCGCCAACGCTACGGGTGGCGTGCGCGTCCGCCTGGACGACGCCACCCCCAACGCGATCTACGGCTTCTCCACCGACACGCTCTCGAGCGTCGAGAACATCATCGGCTCGGCCTTCGACGATTACCTCTATGGCGACGCCGGCGTGAACGTGATCCGTGGCGGGGCGGGGAACGACTTCGTCATCGGCCGCGGCGGCGCCGACTTCCTCTACGGCGAGGACGGCGACGACCTGTTCAACCTCGACGATGGCGACGTGGCCGAGGGCGGCGCCGGCGCGGACACCTTCATCTCCCTGAGCGGCCACAGCGTCATCAACGACTTCACCGTCGGCGAAGACTTCCTGGACGCCCTTGGCTACCGGACGGTGAACCTGGTCCAGGAAGGGGACGATGTCCGCGTCGTCTTCAGCGCGAACCACTCGGTCCTGCTGAAGGACATCACGGTCGCCGAGATCGACCCGGCCGACTTCGACTTCGCCATCACCATGCACGGATCGGAGGACGGCGACGTCCTGACCGGCAGCGGCGCCTCCGACTATATCCTCGGCAACGGGGGCGACGATGTCATCGTCACCGGCGACGGCCGCAACTACGCCTTCGGCGGCGAGGGGAACGACCACATCACCGGCGGCGCGAGCCTCGACCGCCTCTACGGCGGCGCCGGCGACGACGTGATCGTCATCGGGCCCGGCGGCGCGGATTACCTCAACGGCGGCCACGGGAACGACACCGTTTCCTTCGAACAGGCCAGCTCCTACGTCCGGGTGACCCTGGGCACTACGGCTAGCCAGGACACCCGCGGGGGCGGGAACAACGTCTACCTGGCGTCCTTCGAAAACGTCGTCGGCTCGGACTTCAACGACTTCATTTACGGCAACCTGGAGCACAACGTACTCCAAGGCGGCGCGGGCGACGACGTGCTGGCCGGGTTCGGCGGCAACGACGTGTTGATCGGCGGCGGTGGGCACGACGCCCTGATCGGCGGTTCTGGAGATGACATCCTGGTCGCCGGCGGGGGCGACACCCTGGTCGGTGACGCGGGCTTCGACACCGCCGACTTCAGCGGCGCCGCCGGGCGGCTTCACCTCTACCTGGGCAATGGCGGCGGCTATGTGGACGCCGGCGGCGTGCAGTTCGTCTACACCTCCTCCATCGAGCGCGTCGTAGGCACGGCCTTCAACGACTACATCCGCGACGACATGGACGACTCCTCGGACATCGTCATCGAGGGCGGTGCGGGCGACGACATCATCGCCGCGCTGAGCGGCGGGCAGCGCACGATCGCGGGCGGGACCGGCGACGATACCATTCACCTGGCCTATGGCGCCGCTTCGGTCCTGCAGTTCGCGGCCGGCGACGGCGAGGACACGATCTGGGGCTTCACTTCTGGCCGGGACACCATCCAGGTCAGCGGCTTTGCCAGCTTCACCCTGGTGCAGGAGGGCCCGCACCTGCGGGTGGTGTTCGACGAGGACAACTCGATCCTGCTGCGGAACGTCGACAAGGCCGACTTCGACGTCGCCACCGACATCAACATCCCGCTGGGGATCAACGAGGTCGACGGCACGGCCGGCGACGACGTGCTGCTGGCCACCGACAACGACGACCGCATGGACGGCATGGGCGGCAACGACACGGCGAGCTTTGCCAACGCGACGGCCGGCGTGACGGTCGACCTGACCATCGCGGGGCCGCAGAACACCGGCGGTTCGGGCGTCGACGAGCTGATCTCGATCGAGAACGTCATCGGCTCGAACTTCGGCGACGTGATCACCGGTGACAACGGCGACAACGTGCTGGACGGAAAGCAGGGTTACGACGTGATCTCGGGCGGCGGCGGCGACGATGTGCTGTCGGCCCAGAGCGGCGTCCTGGACGGCGGATCGGGCGACGACACCTTCGACGCCTCGGGCTGGTTCAACGCCGAGATCGACCTGGCGGCCGGGACCGCGACGGGCAACTACGCCAGCGTGACCCTCGCCGGCATCGAGAACGTCCAGGGCGGGTCGTCGGACGACGTCATCCTGGGCGACGCGGGCGCCAACGCCCTCGCCGGCGGCGCGGGCGACGACCGGCTTTCCGGACGGGGCGGTGACGACCTGCTGACGGGGGGCGCGGGCGCGGATGCGTTCGTGTTCGCGGCGGGCCACGGCCACGACACCATCACCGACTTCGCGCCGGGCGTGGACTCGATCGAGGTCACCGGCTTCACCAGCTACACCCTGGCGCAGCAGGGCGCGGACCTGCGCATCGTGTTCGACGCCAACAACTCGATCCTGCTGCAGAACGTGGACGCGGCCGACTTCGAGGCCTCGGACATCAACATCCCGATGCTGAACGAGGTCGACGGCACGGCCGGCGACGACATCCTGCTGGCCACCGCGGGGGACGACCGCTTCGACGGCATGGTCGGCAGCGATACGGCGAGCTTCGCGGGCGCCGCGAGCGGCGTGACCGTGGACCTGACGGTCGCGGGTCCGCAGAACACGGGCGGTTCGGGCCATGACGAGCTGATCTCGATCGAGAACCTGATCGGCTCGGCCTTCAACGACGTGCTGACCGGCGATGCGGGGAACAACATCCTGGTCGGCGGCGCCGGGGCCGACTGGCTGGTCGGCGGCGACGGCGACGACGTGCTGTTCAGCGGGCACCAGTCCGGACTGGCCCCGGCGGCGGCCGACCGGCTCTACGGCGGAGCGGGGAACGACCTGCTCGTCGTCGGCGCCGGCTACGGCTCGATCGCCGACGGCGGCGAGGGCGTCGACACCATCAGCTTCGCGCACTTCACGCCCAACAACCTCGGCAATGGGGTCAATGTACTGCTGAACAGCGGCTTCGCGATGCAGGGCAACACTGGCATCTACATGCTGGTAAGCGGCGTCGAGAACGTCATCGGCTCCGAGTACGGCGACGTCATCTACGGCGATGACGAAGCCAACCTTATCGAGGGTCGCGGCGGCGACGACGGCAACCTGCGGGGCTTCGGCGGGGACGACGTCATCCTGGGGGGCGATGGTGATGACCAGATGCGTGGCGAGGACGGCGACGACCGACTCGAGGGCGGCGCGGGTCAGGACCTCCTGCGGGGCGGCGAGGGCGACGACCTGCTCTACGGCGGGACCGGAAACGACTGGATCTTCGCGGAAGCGGGCGTCGACCGGGTCGAGGGGGGCGCCGGCGACGACCGGATCTTCCTGGCGGGCTCCGGCCACGCGACCCTGGTGTTTGCCGCTGGCGACGGCCATGACACGGTCTACGACTTCGTCACCGGCGGAACGGACGACCGTATCGAGGTCAGCGGGTTCGACGCCTTCACCATGGTTCAGGAAGGCGCGCACCTGCGCCTGGTGTTCGACGAGAACAACTCGATCCTGCTGAGGAACACCGACCGGGCCGACTTCGACGCCGCGACCGACATCAACATCCCCCTGGCGATCAACTACGTCGACGGCACGGCGGGCGACGACGTGCTGTTCGCGACCTCGGGAGACGACCGTTTCGACGGCATGGCGGGCAGCGACACGGTCAGCTTCGCGACCGCGACCTCGGGCGTGACCGTGGACCTCACGGTAACGGGCCCGCAGGCCACGGGCGGTTCGGGCGTCGACGAACTGATCTCGATCGAGAACCTGATCGGCTCGAACTATGATGACGTGCTGATCGGCGACGACGGGGACAACACCATCAACGGCGGCCTGGGCGCCGACCTGCTCCGCGGCGGCGGCGGCTATGACCGCATGTACGCCGGGACAGGCGACCGGGTTTACGGCGACGGCGGCGACGACCTCGTCTTCATCAGCGGCGTGGCGGACGTCCACGGCGGCGAAGGAAGCGACGTCCTGTGGGCGAACGGCTCCTCAGGCCTGATCGCCGACCTTTCGGCAGGGATGGTCTCATTCCAGGGCGCGTCCGGGTCCGCCGTTATCAGCGGGTTCGAGAACCTCTACGGCTCGATCCACGCCGACGTGCTCACCGGCGACGCGGGCGCCAACACGATCGTCGGAGCGGACGGGAACGACGTCCTCGACGGCGGAGCCGGGAACGATCGGATCGATGGCGGCCTGGGCGCCGACACCCTGAGGGGCGGTGAAGGCAACGACATCATCACAACAGGCGGCGGCGACGACACCGTCGAAGGCGGGGCGGGGGATGACGTCATCTCGGCCGGCGCCGGCGCCCTGACCGTCTCCGGCGGCGCGGGGACCGACACCCTGTCGTTCGCGATGGCGACTTCTGGCGTCACGGTCTCCCTGGCCGGCGCCTCGGTGCAGACCACGGGCATCGGCACGCTTGTGCTCAACGGCGACGTCGAGAACCTGACCGGCTCGGACTTCAACGACCGGCTCACGGGCAATGCGGCCGCCAACACCCTGACCGGCGGGGCCGGCGACGACGTGCTGAACGGCGGCTCCGGCGCCGACACCACGATCGGCGGGTTCGGCAATGACTGGCACTTCGTCGACACTGCGAACGACACCGTGGTCGAGCTTGCCGGCCAGGGCTTCGACCGCGTCTTCGCCTCCACCAGCTGGGCGCTGGGCGCCGGCATGGAGGTCGAGATCCTGTCCACCGCCTTCCAGGACGGGACCCAGGCCATCGACCTGACCGGCAACGAGCTGGCCAACACCATCGTCGGCAACAACGGGGTCAACATCCTGACCGGCGGGGCGGGCGACGACCGGCTGCTGGGCCACGGCGGCGACGACGTGCTGATCGGCGGCGCGGGCGACGACCGGATGGACGGCGGCCTGGGCGTGGACACGGCGGACTTCCACGGCGCGACCGGCGGGGTGACCGTCAATCTCGCCACCCAGTCGGCGACGGGGCAGGGGAACGACGTCCTGCTCGACATCGAAAACGTCATGGGCTCCGCCTTCAACGACGTGCTGAACGGTTCGGCGGCGGCCAACGTGCTGACCGGCGGGGCGGGCGACGACCGCCTGGACGGCCGCGCCGGCGCCGACACCACCTTCGGCGGGCTCGGCGACGACTGGCACTTCGTCGACAACGCGGGCGATATCGTCGAGGAGCTGTCCGGCGAGGGCTTCGACCGGGTGTTCGCCTCGACCAGCTACGTGCTGGCCGCGGGCGCCGAGATCGAGATCCTGTCCACCAACCTGCAGGCGGGTCTGGCGGCCATCGACCTGACCGGCAACGCGTTCGGCCAGTCGATCGTCGGCAACCAGGGCGCCAACCGGCTCGACGGGGGCGGCGGCGACGACGTGCTGATGGGCCACGGCGGGGACGACTTCCTGATCGGCGGCCTGGGCGACGACCGCATCGACGGCGGCCTCGGCTTCGACACCGTCGACTTCTCGGGCGCCGCGGCGGGCGTGAACGCCAACCTGACGACGCGGATCGCCACCGGCGAGGGCGCCGACACCCTCATCGACATCGAGCGGCTGGTCGGCACGGCGTTCAGCGACGTGCTGGTCGGCGCGGCCGGCGCCAACACGCTGGAAGGCGGCGCGGGCGACGACCGGCTGGACGGCCGCGGCGGCCTCGACGTCACCGTCGGCGGGCTGGGCAACGACTGGCACTACGTCGACAACGCCGGCGACACGGTGGTGGAGCTGGCGGGCCAGGGTGCGGCCGACCGGGTGCTCGCCTCGACCAGCTATACGCTGGCGGCGGACGCCGAGATCGAGGTGCTGTCCACGACCCTGCAGGTCGGCACGGCGGCCATCAACCTGACCGGCAACGCCTTCGCCCAGTCCATCGCGGGCAACGACGGCGTCAACCGGCTGGACGGCGGCGCCGGCGACGACGTGCTCTACGGCCACGGCGGCGACGACGTGCTGATCGGCGGCCTGGGGAACGACGTGCTGAACGGCGGGCTGGGGAACGACACGGCCGACTATTCGGCCGCGGCGTCCGGGATCAGCGCCAACCTGGCGACCGGCGTGGTCACCGGCGGCGCGGGGACCGACACCCTGATCGGGGTCGAAAACGTCACCGGCTCGGCCTTCGCCGACCTGCTGGCGGGCGACGCCGGCGCCAACGTCCTCGAGGGCGGGGCCGGGGACGACACCCTGACCGGCGGCGCGGGTGCGGACGTGTTCCTCTTCCAGGGGACGGGCACGGGGATCGACCGCATCACCGACTTCACCGACGGGGTGGACCTGATCCGCTTCGACGGCGTGGCCGGCGTGGACGACTTCTCCGACCTGACCATCATGGGCGGCAACGGCCCCGCCGGCCTCGGCCTGCGGATCGTGCTGCCGGACGGCTCGACCATCTACCTGCAGGGCGTCAACGCCGCCCAGCTTAGCGCCGACGACTTCATCTTCGGCCCGGGCTGAGGTCGCGGCGAAACGGTGTGAAGGGGCCCGGGCGGAAACGTCCGGGCCCTTTTCATTCAAGGACATACCCGCGATTGGGTGCGGCAGCCTGCCGCACCGCGCGATACGTGTGTCTGATTTTCGTTAACGCTGCGCTTGTGTAGCGTCGCCGTATCCATGCCGGTCGCGCCAACGCACCTCCGGCCCACCCCGGGGGAAGACAAGTGACGATCCGCATCACCGCCAAGGGCGCCGCCGCGCGCGTGCGTGAGTTGAAGTTCGGGCTGGAAACCGACGCTCCGCAGGACCTGACACTGGCCTTGCCCGCGCAAGTGGCCAGGACACCCCATGATCAGACCGCTGGCGGAGACCAGTCGAGCAGGGCCATGCCCTGGATCCCCTATGGCCCCTGGGATGACGAGATCGTGGGCTCGGGCGATGCGGAAGGTCTCTATGGCGGTGAATACGCCAGCTACATCCAGGGACTGGGCGGCGAAGACACCATCTACGGTAATGGCGGCGACGACCTGATCATCGCCGGCGATGGCGACGACAACGTCTATGGCGGGTACGGCTCCGACGGCATCTTCGGCGGCGAGGGGAATGACCGCCTCGTCGGTGAAGACGGGAGCGACACGCTGTTCGGGGGAGATGGAGACGATGCCCTGAACGGCGGCGAAGGGGTCGACTTCTTCGTCCCCGGTGCGGGGAATGACTACGTCCTGGGAGCAAACGACGGCGACACGATCACCTTCGAATATGCTTCCAACGGCGTCACCGTCACCCTGGACATTTACGGGCTCTACGCGGCTACGGGCTCTTATTACCAGGATACGGGAGAAGGGATCGATCTGATTGCCTTCGTCGACAATCTCGTGGGTTCGAACTTCGATGATGTGCTGACGGGCGATAGCGGCCTCAACAACATCTGGGGCCTCTATGGGAACGACCAGATCCATGGCGGAGGCTACAGCGACTTCCTCCATGGCGATGCCGGCGACGACGAGATCCATGGGGACGACGGAGCGGACCGACTGTCCGGCGGCCTCGGCAACGACATCCTGTACGGCGGCGCCGGGAACGACACTCTGCTCGGCTATGACGGAGAAGACGTCCTGCACGGCGGCGACGGGGACGACAAACTCTACGGACACGCTGGAGTTGGGGTCGTCAACGGCGACGCTGGCGACGACGTGATCCACGGCTTGAGCGGGGTGGTGGATGGCGGAGAAGGCTCGGATAGTATCTTCCTCAGCTTCTGGGGTGAGGCGACCGGTGTCACGGTCGACTTCGGGGATAGCGCCGCAGGGATCGTCGAGGCTGTCGGCGCCAGCAGCATGGTCAACGTGGAACGCGCGGCCGAAATTCAGGGCAGCGACGGCGACGATCATTTCATCGGCCACAACGACGCCGGGGTAGCCGGAAGCGCGGTCGATGTCTTCTACGGCCGGGGTGGCGCCGACAGGCTCGAAGGAGGCCAAGGGGCTGACACCCTAAACGGCGGCGAAGGCGACGACACCATCAAGGGCGGCTCCGGCAACGACTACATCGTCGGCGGCTGGGGGGACGACGTGTTCGAGTTCGGCATCGGGGACGGCCACGACTTCATCACCGACTTCGAGAGTGGCGACGTGATCCGCGTCAGCGGTTTCTCAAGCTACACGGTCGAGCAGAGCGGCGTCGACACCATCATCCGTTTCTCGCCCACGGACACAATCACGCTTTCGCACACGGAGCCCTCGGATCTGGTCCCCGGTAGCATCGTCTTCGAGAGCGAGTGGGATTCCGAGGTGGTTGGCGGACCCGGCGACGAGGCCCTCGCCGGCTCAGCCGGGGCCGATCTGATCCAGGGGCTGGACGGCAACGACACCCTGAGCGGCCTGGCCGGCGACGACCGGCTGGAAGGCGGCGGTGGAGACGACGTCCTGCTCGGCGGCGCAGGGGACGACGAGCTGGTCGGCGGCAGCGGCTATGACACTGCGAGCTTCGCGACCGCCACCGCCGGTGTGACCGTTTCTCTCGCCATCTCTGGACCACAGGACACCGGTGAGGGCGTGGACACCCTGACGGGGATCGAGAACCTGACCGGATCGGACTTCAACGACGTGCTCACCGGGAACGGCGTTCTGGACGGAGGCGCGGGCGACGACGTCCTGACCGGTGGTGAAGTCATCTACGGCGGCGCCGGCGACGACGTCATCACCGGCGGCGCGGGCGTCAACACCATGTCCGGCGGGAGTGGGGCCGATCGCTTCGTGTTCGGTAACAGCGACGGCCGTGACTGGATACTCGACTTCGATTCCACGATGGACACGATCGAGATCAGCGGCGTCGAGAGCATCTCGGCGCACCAGCAGGGGGATGACATTCGCATCAGCCTGAATGGCGGCATCAACTCCTACATCTACCTGGCGGATGTCGAGATCGGCGATTTCGACTTTGATTCCATCAATGTCGAAAGCGCCGCCCCTGTTACCGAAGGGACAAGCGGGAACGACAACCTCGCGGCAGCCGGGAATGAGATTCTGCAGGGAAAGCAGGGGGATGACACCCTGACCGCCTCGAACGGCGGCAACACGCTATGGGGCGGCTCGGGCGACGACATTCTTGTGGGCGGCGACGGCAGCGACTGGTTCGACGGTGGCAGCGGCGTGGACACGATCGACTTCAGTGGCGCTTCGGCTTCGGTGAGCGTCGGCCTCCATGGCGGAGGCGCTGTCATCGGCGGAGTCTACGATGTGATTCGGGACGTCGAGAACGCGATCGGTTCCGACTTCGGGGACGTGATATCCGGCGATCAGGGTGTCAATATCCTCGATGGCGGCGCCGGGGACGACACGCTCAACGGCGGAGGCGGCAACGACACCCTGATCGGCGGGGAGGGGTCCGACACGGTCGAGTTCTACTGGTTTAATACCGGCATCGTCGTCGACCTCAGCCTCGCCGGCCCGCAGGACACCGGGACGGGCGTCATTACCTTCTCGTCGATCGAAAACCTGACGGGCAGCCACGGTGACGACGTGCTCTCGGGCAACGACGACGCCAATAGGCTTGAAGGTGGCTATGGCGACGACCAGTTGTTCGGACGCGGTGGTGACGACACCCTGATTTCCGGGCCCGGCAACGAAATCCTCGATGGCGGGTACGGAAACGACACCGCCGATTTCCGCAACCACTCGGGCATCACGGTGTCGCTGGCGGAGACCGGCGCCCAGCCGATCTACCCGCCTTACACCTACTACACGACCACGCTGGTCAGCATCGAGAACGTGTTCGGCTCCGACGGCGACGACACAATCACCGGTTCGGCCGGCGCCAACATTCTGACCGGATGGGAAGGCGACGACCTCCTGACCGGCGGGGCCGGCGCGGACCTGTTCCGCTTCGCGGCCGGCGATGGCCACGACACGATCACGGACTTCGTCTCCGGCGAGGACGAGATCGATGCGACCGGCTTCGCGTCATGCCATCTGGTGCAGGAAGGCGCAGACCTACGGATCGTCTTCGACGAGGACAATTCGATCCTGCTGCTGAACACGGATGCTGCCGATTTCGACAGTGCGGACATCAATGTCCCCCTCGAGGACGCCCCGAACGTCATCGACGGCACCACCGGCGCAGACGTGCTGAACGGGACAGCCGAGGATGACGTCATCAATGGCCTTGAAGGCGATGACATCCTCCATGGCCTCGGCGGAAACGACGAGCTCAAGGGTGGCGCGGGCAATGACGTGCTCTATGGCGGCGCGGGAGCCGACATTCTGGAAGGCGGGGGCGGTACCGATGCGGCGGCCTTCAGCGGCGCGGCCGTTTCATTGAACTTCGAAACCGGCATTCACACCGGCGATGCCGCGGGAGACGTCTTCATAGACATCGCCCAGTTCCTGCTTTCGGAATTCAACGACAGTTTCGTCGGCGACAGCAATAACAACCGGGTGAGCGGCCTTGACGGGGATGATGCCCTGCAAGGGATGGGCGGTAACGACTGGCTGTCCGGCGGCAACGGAAACGACGTTCTGGACGGCGGCGCCGGGAGAGATGAGGCGAGCTTCCTCAGCGCAACCTCCGGCGTCGTGGTCTCCCTTGGCATTGCAGGACCCCAGGCTACCGGACAGGGCAACGACACTCTCATCGCTATCGAGGACCTTCGCGGTTCTTCTCACGCAGACACGCTCACCGGCAGTGGCGGCTCCAACTACATCTACGGTCAGAACGGGAATGACACGCTGAATGGCGGCGGCGGCAACGACTACCTGCGCGGCGGCGAAGGAAACGACACTCTGTACGCCGACGGGGGAGATGATGTCCGGGGAGAAGGGGGCGACGACCTGATCATCGCCACCAGTGGGGACAACACTTTCTGGGGGGGAACGGGGTTCGACACCCTTGACTTCAGCATGGCGGCCGCCGGTGTCACCTACGAAGACGGCAACCAGCTCGGACGCGATATCGAACGCTTCATCGGTTCGGCCTTCGCCGACTACCTGAGCGTTTCCCTGATGGTCGCGGCGACCGTGGATGCCGGGCTCGGCAACGACAGCATCAGCCTGGGCTGGAGCCACGCCGATACACTGATCTTCGAGGCTGGGGACGGCCACGACACGGTCTGGGGGCTCAACGACGGGGGCGTGGCGGACGGGTTCATCGTGACCGGTTTCGGTAGCTACAGCCTGGTGGAAGAAAGCTCGGGCCTCACCGGTCTGCGCATCGTCTTCGACGCGAACAATTCCATCCTGCTCGTCGGCCAGTCACTCGCGACGTTCGACCCGGCCACGATTACGCTGGTTTGGGACGGCCCCAACGTAATCAACGGCACGTCGGGCGCCGACTCCCTGAGCGGCACGGCGGAGGTCGACGAGATCAACGGCCTGGCGGGGAACGACGTGCTGCACGGGCAGGGCGGGGACGATTTCCTGAACGGGGGCGACGGGGACGACCGGCTGACCGGCGGGACCGGGGCCGACATCATGACCGGCGGGCTCGGCAACGACTGGTTCTATGTCGACGAGGCCGGCGACGTGGCGACCGAGGCCGCGGGCCAGGGCCTGGTGGACCGGCTGTTCACCTCGGTCAGCTACGTGCTGGCGGCGGGGTCGGAGATCGAGATCCTGTCGACCAACCTGCAGGTGGGGACCGACGCCATCAACCTGACCGGCAACGCCTTTGGCCAGACCATCGGCGGCAACGACGGCGCCAACCGGCTGGACGGCCAGGGCGGCGACGACACCCTGAACGGCAACGGCGGCGACGACGTGCTGATCGGCGGGACCGGGCGCGACACCACGCGCGGCGGGGCGGGCAACGACTGGCACTATGTCGACAACGTCGGCGACGTGGTGCTGGACGGCGTCAACGAGGGGACGGCGGACCGCGTGCTGGCCTCGGTCAGCTATGTCCTGGGCAACAACGCCTTCGTGGAGATGTTCACCACCACCCTGCAGACCGGGACCGCGGCCATCGACTTGACCGGCAACACGCACGGCCAGATGGTGGCCGGAAACAACGGCGCGAACCGACTGGACGGGGCCGGAGGCGACGACAGCCTCTACGGCCACGGCGGCGACGACGTGCTGATCGGCGGCCTTGGCGCGGACCTGCTGGACGGGGGGCTGGGCTTCGACACGGCCGACTATTCCGGCGCCACCTCGGGCGTGAGCGTGAACCTGCTGCTGCAGAGCGCGAGCGGCGGGGCGGGGACGGACGTGATCCGGGACATCGAGCGCGTGGTCGGGTCGGCCCACAACGACGTGCTGCGCGGCAATTCGGCGTCCAACACGCTCGAGGGCGGCGCCGGCGACGACGTGCTGGACGGCTTCCACGGCGTGGATGCGACGATCGGCGGCCTGGGTAACGACTGGCACATGGTCGATGACGCCGCCGATGTGGTCAGCGAACTGGCCGGGCAGGGGGCGATCGACCGCGTCTTTGCCTCGGTGAGCTATGTGCTCGCGGCGGGCGTCGAGATCGAGATCCTGTCGACCACGCTGCAGGCCGGGACCGCGGCCATCAACCTGACCGGCAACGAGCTGAACAACGCCGTGGTCGGCAACAACGGGGCCAACACGCTCGACGGCGGGGCGGGCAACGACACCATCTACGGCCACAACGGCCAGGACGTGCTGATCGGCGGCCTGGGCGACGACCGGCTGGACGGCGGGCTGGGCGTCGACCTGGCCAGCTACGAGACCGCGACCTCGGGGGTCAGCGTCAACCTGACCACTCGCGCGGCCAGCGGCGGGGCGGGCAATGACCAGCTGTTCGACATCGAGGACGTGCTGGGCACGGCGTTCAACGACTACCTGGTGGGGTCCTCGGCGGGGAACTACCTCTACGGCTCGGGCGGCGACGACCGGCTGGACGGCCGCGGCGGCGTCGACGCCACCATCGGCGGGGCGGGCGACGACTGGCACTACGTCGACAACGCGCTCGACGCGGTGATCGACAACGCCGGCGAGGGGACGGCCGACCGCGTCTTCGCCTCGACCAGCTATGCGCTGCACGCCTCCGCCGAAATCGAGATCCTGTCGACCAGCCTGCAGGCGGGGACGGGGGCCATCGACCTGGCCGGCAACGACTTCAGCCAGTCGGTCGTCGGCAACAATGGGGCCAACGTGCTGGAAGGCCGGGGCGGGAACGACACCCTGGTCGGCCACGCGGGCGCCGACACCCTGATCGGCGGGGCGGGCGACGACGTGATGACCGGCGGCGCCGACGCGGACGTGTTCGTGTTCGATGCGGGCCTGTTCGGGGCCGACCGCATCACCGACTTCGCCGACGGCATCGACCTGATCCGCTTCGACTCCATCGCCGGGGTGGACGACTTCTCCGACCTGGCCATCAGCGCCAACGGCTCCGGCTGGGCGGTGATCACCCTGCCCGACGGCTCGACCATCACCCTGCAGGGCGTGGGGGTGGGCAGCGTGGACGCGTCGGACTTCGTGTTCCTGCACCCGTAGGGGCGAGGACGGCGACGAAGAGACACGGGGCCCGGGCGGAAACGTCCGGGCCCTGTCGTGTCAGCCGAGGACGATGCGGGCGAGGTGGCGGCTGAGTTTGGGGCGGCCGGTCGTGGGGGCGGCGTGGTTGATGTCGATGAAGTCGGCGTCGTCCAGGTCGAAGCGCTCCCAGTCGATCAGCTCGACGCCGGGCTCCGCGGCGATACGGGCCATCAGGGCGGCGAAGCGGTCGCCGCGCTGGTGGTCGGGCAGCTCGGCCAGCATGGCGCGACTGGCCGGATGGATGAAGACGAAGGTCCGCTCCGCCGCGCCCGAAATGGTGCGCAGGCCCTCCAGCCATGCGTCGATGGCCGCGGGCACGAACTCAACGTCGCCGGCGAAGGTGCGGGCCACCTCGAGGTCGCGGGCGCGCTCCCAGTCGGGCCGGCGCTTCTCGGCCGCGGCCTTGCCCGCATAGGCCCAGGCGCCGCGCAGGGGCGCGGACCAGCGGAACTCCGGATCCAGGTCGCCGCCGAGGCCCTGGGGCGCTTCGCCCGAGAAGAAGGCTTCGGGCAGGTCGAGGTCGCGGCGCGGCGGCAGGACGCTGACGTGCATAGGGTCGAGCTCGAACAGGGCGACCGACAGCCGCGCGCCGGCGGCCCTGGTCTCGTCGCGCACGAACCGGGCGACGCGGTTCAGGCTGGTCAGGCTGACCTGGGGCAGGCCAGCGTTGATGCAGGCGACGGCGTGGCCGAGGCGCCGGGCCTCGTCTTCGAAGGCCTCGGGCTCCAGGCCGCGGAAGGTCCCCGACGAGCCGATGGCGACCACCAGCGGCGCGTCGAGCTCGCGCAGGAGCCCCGGGAAGGCGGTGATTAACTCGAGCGACCGGTTGGTGCGGTGGCTGAGGCCTTCGCCGCCGCCCCGGCGCGCGAACAGGCGCTTCAGCGGCGCCAGCAGCCGTGCCAGCCCGCCGGGCGGCTTCGCCTTCCCGCCGTCGAGCACGGCCACGAGCCCCGCGAAAGGCATCAGCGACAGGTCCACGACCTGGTCCTGGGTGAAGCTGCGGCCCCACTGGCGCTCGATCTCGGCGGTCAGGCTGATGAAGCTGAGGGAGTCCATGCCCGCGGCCATCAGCGAGGGGGAGTCCAGGATGCGCCGCGGCGACAGGGAGGGCGACACGGCCAGCACCGCCTCCATCAGCCGCCGGGCCGGGGGCGCGAGCGCGGTGACCGCGGGGTCGTTGACGGCGGCGGCTATCAGGGTCTCGGCCTCCCGCGCGATTCCCTTGCGGTCGGCCTTGCCGCTGGCGTTCCTGGGGAAGGCGGGCAGGGCGAGGACACGGGCCGGGACCATGTAGTCGGGCAGGCGCTCGGCGCAGGCGGAGATCAGGGCGTCGGCGTCGGCCCACGGAGCCTCCACCGCAGCGACGATGTAGCGCCCTGACGGCTCGTCCGGCGGCCAGGACAGGGCCACCGCGTTGACCCCGCCGGCGGCGGCGCGCAGCACGGCCTCGATCTCGCCGAGCTCGATGCGGAAGCCGCGCACCTTCACCTGGTTGTCGACCCGACCGAGGAAACGCACCGGCCCGCCGGGGTCGCGCACGACCCGGTCGCCGGTGCGGTAGAAGCGGCCCGCCTCGCCCGGCAGGGTCACGAAGGCCTTCGCCGTGCGCTCCGGATCGTCGAGATAACCCTCGGCCAGCTGGGGGCCCGAGAGCAACAGTTCGCCCGCCTCGCCGTCGGGGGCGGGCGACAGGTCCTGGCGATGGACGCTCAGCCGCATGCCGGGGAAGGCCTCGCCGATGGGGACGAGGTCGTGGCCGTCGTCGGCTGCGCCCCCTGCGCCGCCCCCGCCCGGCAGCACGTGGCGAGAGCAGGCGATGGTCGCCTCGGTCGGGCCGTACCAGTTCTCCACGGGGCCGTTGGGCGCGGCCTTCGCCCACTCGGCGGCGAGCCGGGCCGGCAGGGCCTCGCCGCAGAAAAGCGAGGTGCGGATGGACGGAAAGGCGCCGGGATCCAGCGCCCCCTGCAGCCGCATCTGGAAAGCGAGGGACGGGACCGAGAACCAGCGGGTGAGTTCGCAGCGGCGGATCCAGCCGGCCGGGCAGGCGAGGTCGGCGTGGGAGGCGGCGAACAGGTGCGCGCCGCTGGTCCAGCAGACCATCATGTCGTGGATCGACAGGTCGAAGGTCAGCTCGAAGGTCTGGGAGAACCGGTCGTCCGGCCCGCAGGGCATGAGGGCGGCGACCGCGTCGAGATAGGCGGTCAGCGCCCCGTGGCCGACGGGGACGCCCTTGGGCTCGCCGGTGCTGCCGGAGGTGAAGAGGATGTAGGCGCGGCGATCGGGCGGGACCTGCGGGAGTGCTTCGGGGGGCGCGGCGTCGAGCGCATGCCCGGCCTTCAGTTCCGGACAGCGGATGACCTCGACCGCGGCGGCGAGCTCCGGCGCCGCCTCAAAAATCCGTTCGAGCGCCGGCCAGGCCTCGTCGCCGCAGATCATCTGCCGGGCGCCGGACTTGCGCAGGACCGCGAGGTTGCGCTCGGGCGGGTGATCGACGTTGACCGGCGCCCAGGCATGGCCGCGGAACAGGGCCGCCAACACGCCCAGGTAGGCCGGCGCCGTGCGGCCCACCATCACGGCGGTTGCCGGCGCCTCGGGACCAGGCGGCGCCTCGGGCAGGCGGGCCGCGAGCGCCGAGGCGGCGGCGATCAGCTCGCCATAAGTCCAGGTCTCTTCGCCCACGGTCAGCGCCGGGCGGCCGGGGCCCTGCCGCGCCCGGTCGAGGATCCGGCCAGCGATGCCGGCGGCGGCGGTCATGGGCGGGCGTAGGGCAGGGCGACGGGGCCGGCGGCGGCCTCGACCCGGGCCATGAACTTCTTCTGTCCGCTGGCGTAGAAGGGCCGCCGCTCGCCGTTGGCCAGCCGCTCGAAGGGCTCCGCCAGCTGGGGCAGGAAGACGTCGAGCGCGCCGGGTTTCGCCCGCTTCGGGAAGTCGCGCTCGTAGCCGAAGCGGTCCATCAGGTCGCCCAGCCAGGCCTCCACCGTCCGGATGCGGCCGCGCGACAGTGTCTGGCGGTACTTGCCGGCGTTCGCGGCCATCAGCGGCTTGGTCAGGTTCTCGCGCGCGCCGGAGCTGGCGGCCAGGGCGCGGGCCTCGTCCGAGGCGTGGAAGTCGAACATGGCCGGCTCGAACGCGAGGCCGAGGAAGGCGCACAGGGCCTCGAGCACCGGCCCTGGCCGGGCGATCAGGTCCTCGTAGCGCTGCAGGAACACCCGCCCGGGCCCGAGCAGGCCGAGCAGCGCCAGCCCGCCGAGCTGGTCCTCGCGCCAGACCGTCAGCGCATTGCGCACCGAGCCGAACTTGTTGCCCAGGAAGCGCTCCTTGCGCGCCGAGGCCGAGGCCAGGTAGTCGCGCGGGTCGCGCACCTGGAAGACGAACCTGGCGTCGGGAAAGCAGGCGAGGACGAAGAACAGCACCCGGTGCAGGTTGTTCTCCTTCACGAACACCACGCGCGCATCCCCGGCCGCGCCCATGCCGCCATAGACGAAGCGGGCGAGCTCGCAGGCGCCGGCGTCGGGGTGGGCGTCCAGCCAGGCGGCCAGGGCCGCGGCCTCCGCTTCCGAGCCCAGGTTGCGCGCCGCGTGCAGCAGCTGTTCGCGCAGCACGCCCTCGCGGGGCGAGCCGGCGTGCAGGTTCAGGATCACGTCGCGCGCGAAGTGCCAGGGCGGCGGCGAGAAGACCTGCGAATGGGCGCCCAGGATGCGGCTGATGAGATTCGAGCCGGACCGCTCCGAGCAGATCAGGAAGACGTGGCGGGGAGCCGTCGCGGCTGTCTGGGCCGTCACCTCTTGCGATCTCCCGCGAAAGTCATGGGCGCCGCCGCCCGCCTGCTGCGCCGGACAGTAGCCTTAGGGTTTCCGGACGGTCTACGGTGCGCGGCCCTCACATGCCAGATTCCTCGCTCCCCGACATGAACCGCCGCAAGATCGTCGCCATCGCCGGGTCGGGCCGCACGGGGAGCACCCTGCTGTCGCTGCTGCTGACGCAGCACGAGAAGACCGTGAACCTCGGCCAGCTGCGCGACCTCTGGGGCGCCTGGACGGCGCGGGCGCGCTGCGCCTGCGGCCGGGATGTGCCGGACTGCCCCCTCTGGGGCGCGGCGGCGAGGGCGGTGTTCGGCGGCGATCCCCAGGCCGGCGTGCGCGACATGCGCGGCCGCACCCAGTCGTTCTTCGCCGACGCGGAGACGGTGCGCGACTGGTCAGACGCCGCCGCGGTCGGCCGGTTGGCCGGGCGCCACAGCGAGTTCCTGGGCAGGCTGGGCGCCGTGCTGGACGCGGTGCAGCGGCTGAGCGGCGTGGCGGTCATGGTCGACGCGTCGAAGACCCCGGCCATGGCGCTGGCCCTGTCACTGACCGGGGGGACGGAGCTGTGGCTGCTCAACCTGACCCGCGACCCCCGGGCGGTGGGCGTCAGCTGGGCCCAGAAGTCGGGCAGGCTCTGGTCGGCCTTCCGCTACGGCCGCGTCTGGGGCGAGCGGCAGCGGACCCTGGGCCGCTGGGCGAGTGCGCAGGGCGAACGGTTCATGCTCGTGCGCTACGAAGCCTTCGCCGCCGCCCCGCGCGACACGGTCGAGCAGATCGCCGCCTGGGCCGGCCTGCCCCTGCCGGACGGCGTCTTCCCCGCCCCCGACCGCGCCGAGATCGACTGGACCGGCCAGCACCTCTTCCCCCCGGCCAACGAGCGCGTGCTGGCGGAGAAGAAGCGCGAGGTGACGATCCGCCCCGCGGAAGGCTGGCGGGATGGGCGGCACAGGGCGGCGCGCTGGCTGGCGCTCGCGGGAAGCGGCGGCGAGTGGCGGCGTAGATCACATCCCCCGGCTCGTTGATACATTTGAGAGATATTCGCTGGTCAGCCCAGACGCGCGAGAGTTGCCTTTCTACTAGAAGTAGTTAATACCGGCGTTATTATTGCGTTTGTGAGACATCTGTGTCGCAGAGGGACTCATGAATTTCTCATCCTTGTCGTCGCTAGCCGCGCTGTCCGATGTGGCCTACGACCAAGACAGTCACGTGTCCTTGCTCATCCAAGCCGCGTTGCCTGGATGGAGCTATGTTGACCTGGGGTTTCAAACCGATGGTAACGGCTATGTAGTTGCTGCAGGTTGGGGTGCCGCTTTTGTAGCTGAGAACCAGGAGACCGGTGAGGTTGCACTGATTTTCCGGGGCACAGATGACTGGCTTAGCGGCGATCTGGCGGCAAACGTAACTATCGCTACCGGCCTCCTATCGCTGGCTCTGGTCGCTTTTGCAGACTTAATAGTTGCGGCCAAATCATATGCTGCCGGGGTGGGAGCAAATATCTTGGCCGCTGGCCACAGCCTCGGTGGCGCATTGGCAGAACTGCTGGTCTCACAGCACGGCTACTCTGGCGGCGCTGCGTTTGGATCGCCGGGCTTGCCAATCATTGGCTCTTTCGTCTCGCCGCATCCGAACTTCGTTCACGTCACCAGTACGGCGGACTATGTTGGCACCTTATTCGACAATCTTCATCTAGGGACAAGCTTTTTTGTGCATGATGATAGTTTTGAATATCCAAGCTTTATAGAGGCTCACAACTCCGATAATTATGCTTTCTATATGGGAGCAATCGGCGCGAGTGCCGCTGCCGCTGGCCTTAACGTTCATAGTGGTGGTTCAGCGCGTTTCCTGACCAACGGGATCGACCACTATGTTTCTAGCTTAGAGCTCACTCAACATTCGATACTTTTCGGTGGAGACGGTTCGGATCATTTTGAAGGCGGTAATCTGCTTGAGAACCTTAGGCTCGATGGACAAGGAGGTGGCGACCATATCACGGCTGGAACAGCTTCGGATCGACTAGACGGTGGCTCAGGGAATGACGCCCTCTATGGTGGTGGCGGCGTTGATTATCTCACCGGTGGTGAAGACATCGATCAGTTGTTCGGACAGGCGGGAGATGACCACTTAAACGGCGGCAGTCATCAGGACACATTAGTCGGAGGAACTGGGAGAGACACATACCACATTGGGCCCGGCCAAGGTTACGACACCATCTCTGATCAAGGAGATGGTGCATTTGATACAATTATATTCTACGGTAGTGGTATCGTAAGTTCTCCCGCCAATTTTATAATTCAAGCAGACGGCAACGATTTCATTGTCACCGTGGAGAGTGACGCCGGCGCGATCGTATCCCAGTTCAGAGTTCAGGGGATGCACTCGGCATCTGGACGGGTGGAAACTATCCGGCTCGTTGTCGATGATCCTAATGTCGCAATCGGCTCAATTGCACTGGGCGAACTCTGGGATCAGGGGAGTGCGCCAGATGCCGTCTTCCCCGATACTCCCGCGGATGACGATGTGGAGGAACCGTCAGGCAGCGACATAACGTGGTGGGGTACTTCCGCGGGAGATATCAACTTCGGCACCAGCGGAAAGGACGTCATGGCGGGGTTGGACGGCCCTGATGCCCTCTCTGGGGGAAATGACGACGACATCATCCTTGGCGGTGACGATGACGATGTCTTGCTGGGGGACGGTGGCAACGATCTTCTCATTGACGGTGACATCGGCGACCAGAATGGGATCGATCGCCTTGAGGGTGGCTCGGGGGATGACCGCCTTGTGTTCTACGGTTGTCGAGAAGATGGCCTGGATTACGGGGATGGCGGCTCTGGTGAAGATCTCGCGCTCGTTGATCTGAGTGATAGCAACGATGATTGGGAACTGCACGAGCACAACGGCGTAGTGACGATCAACCCCGACAATTCTAACGACGGAGGTCAAATCGAGCTACGAAATATCGAGGTCGTGGCCGTGTTCTTTGGCAGCGGCAACGACTTCGCAGGCGGGGGTGCTGAACAGAACTATGTAAAGGGTGGTGAGGGAGACGATCAGCTTTCCGGAGGGGATGGGCTCGATATTCTCTACGGCGAAGACGGCGACGACAAGCTGGATGCCGACACGGGAGCCGACTGGCTGGATGGCGGCGACGGCTTCGACAAAGCCACCTTCGATATGAGCGACTACAGCGGAGCGATAACCTTCATCGCTTCGGCAGCCGCAACCGAAGAGGGCTTCACCTTCGCGAACGGCGCCCACGTGAAGAACTGCGAGCGTTTCGACATCACGACGGGATCTGGCGACGACAGACTGTGGTTGGGCGATTACTCAGACAGGGTGGACACCGGTTCGGGTGACGATGAGATCACGACGGATGGGCGTGGCGATGACGACGTCGATGGGGGATCAGGCACCGACCGGCTGATTGCAGACTTCAGCTGGGCGACTTCCCGCGTAACAACGTCCAGTTCCGGCCTGTCATTCTCGGTAGTCGGCTCGGACGATGGCGTGAGTCATTCGGGCATCGAGCATGTCGTCGTGACGGGCGGTTCGGGAGATGACTTGCTGCGCGGGTTGTACGGCGACGATATCCTGACGGGAAATTCCGGCGACGACACGCTGGTGGGGAACGACGGCGACGATATTCTTACGGGCGGCAGCGGCGACGACTCCCTGTATCTGGGGGACGGCGATGACTGGGCCGATGGCGGCACGGGGATCGACCTCGCGTCCTTCAACCGTACGTCTCTCGGCAGCATCTATTTCGACGGCTTTGCTGCAGCGACCTCCGCAGGGGTGACCCTGTCGGATGGCACGCACATCCGAAATGTCGAGAGTCTGGACCTGACATTCGGATCGGGTGACGACACGGTGGTTATGAAGGTCACCGGTACGAACACGATTGCGCTTAGCAGCGGAGACGATCTTCTGGTCATCGACCAATCCGGGGACGCCAGTTCCCTTTACGCATACTCCGGACTGATGGGGAGCATTCCGTCATACCTGCTCTCGGTCGGCGGGCTTTACGATGCAGCAAGCGACCGAGTGTGGGCACGCGATATAGAGCGCGTAAGGATATTTGCGGGCAGCGGGGACGACGACCTGAGCGGGCTGAACGGGTCCGACGAGCTGCGGGGCAACGCTGGGAATGATCTGCTGAACGGAATGGCCGGGGACGACCTGCTGTATGGTGGCAGCGGCGACGACGTGATCGTTGGAGGAGCGGGCCGCGATCTGTTTTACGGAGAAGGCGGCGCTGACCGGTTTATGCTCCAAGCAGCAGGTGAATCCAGCGTCGCCGACTACGATGTCTGGTACGATTTCACGACGGGGGAGGACACCCTCGACGTGGCTGCGCTTTACAGCGGCAGCCTGAAGCTTTCCATCACCTCTTCCAACGGTTTCAGCTACCTCCACATCGATACAGATGGCGACGGCAATGACGACGCCCTCATCGCAGTACAGGGTTCGCTGAGCGCGGCGGACGTTGTCACGGCTCCCGACGGATTTCCCCCACTTGGGATCACCGTTTTCGGTTCCGCGGTAGAGGACGTTCTTGCGGGAGGTGACGGTGGCGACACTCTGATCGGCTACGATGCCGACGATGTGCTGCGGGGCGCGGCGGGCGACGACATTCTTTACGGTGGTCCAGGAAGCGACGTCATCGACGGTGGAACCGGGTTCGACACGGTAAGCTATATCGACGCCGGAGCCGGCGTGACGGTGAACCTCGGGGTTGCGGTTTTCCAGAACACCGGCGCCGGGGGCTCCGACAAGTTGGACGCAATTGAGGGCGTGGCCGGCTCAATCCATGGCGACGTTCTGACCGGCAGCGACGCCTCCAACACACTGTACGGTGACGCCGGCGACGATAGGCTCAACGGGGGGGGCGCTGCGGACAATACGGTAGGCGGCCTCGGAAACGACTGGCACTACGTCGATGATCCCGGCGACACGGTGGTCGATGCCGTGGGCGAGGGAACCGCCGACCGCGTCTTCGCCTCGGTCAGCTACGCCCTGGCCGCGGGCGCCGAGATCGAAACCCTCTCCACGACCCTTCAGACCGGGACCGCCGCGATCGACCTGACCGGCAACGAGTTCGGTCAGGCGGTCGTCGGCAACAACGGCTCCAACCGGCTGGACGGCATGGGCGGGGACGACAGCGTCCATGGCCATGGCGGCGACGACACCCTGGTCGGCGGGGCGGGGGCGGACCTGCTGGACGGCGGCATCGGGTTCGATACGGCCGACTATTCCGGCGCGGCCTCGGGCGTGACCGTGAACCTGCTGCTGCAGAGCGCGACGGGCGGGGCGGGGACGGACGTGGTCCGCGACATCGAGCGGGTCGTCGGCTCGGCGCGCAACGACATCCTGCGCGGCAACGGCGTGGCCAATACGCTGGTCGGCGGGGACGGCGACGACCGGCTGGACGGCTTCCAGGGAGCCGACGCCACCTATGGCGGGCTCGGGAACGACTGGCACTACGTCGACAACGCCGCCGACATGGTGGTCGAGGCGGCGGGCGAGGGGACCCTCGACCGGGTGTTCGCCTCGGCCAGCTATGTGCTGGCGGCGGGGGTTGAGATCGAGCTCCTGTCGACCACGCTCCAGGCCGGCTCGGCCGCCATCGACCTGACCGGCAACGAGCTCGGCCAGGGAATGGCCGGCAACAACGGGCTCAACCGGCTGGACGGCGGCGCGGGCGACGACAGCCTCTATGGCCACAACGGCGACGACGTCCTGATCGGGGGCCTGGGCGCAGACCTGCTGGACGGCGGGCTGGGCTTCGACACGGCCGACTACTCCGGCGCGGCCTCGGCGGTGAGCGTCAACCTGCTGCTGCAGTGGGCCACGGGCGGGGCGGGGGCCGACACCATCAAGGATGTGGAGCGGGTGATCGGCACCGGCTTCCACGACGTCCTGCGCGGGAGCTCGGCGGCCAACACCCTGGAAGGCGGGGCGGGCGACGACCGTCTGGACGGCTTCCAGGGCGTGGATACGACCCTCGGCGGCCTGGGCGACGACTGGCACTATGTCGATCACGCAGGCGATACGGTCGTGGAGCTGGCGGGACAGGGCTTCGACCGGGTGCTGGCCTCGTCCACCTACGCGCTGGCCGCCGACGCCGACATCGAGCTGGTGTCGACCACCCTGCAGGGCGGGACGGCGGCCATCGACCTGACCGGCAACGGCCTGGCCCAGAGCATGGCGGGGAACAACGGGGCCAACCGCATCGAGGGCCTGGGGGGGCACGACACCCTGTTCGGCCATGGCGGATCGGACACCCTGGTCGGCGGCGCCGGCGACGATACGCTGTGGGGCGGGGCGGCGGCGGACGTGTTCCTCTACGACGCCGCGGGGTCTGGCCATGACCTGATCCGCGACTTCGCCGACGGGGCCGACCTGATCCGTTTCGAGGCGGCCTCGGGGGTCGATGACTTCGGGGATCTGGCCGTTGGCGCCAACGGCTCGGGCTGGGCGGTGATCACCCTCCCGGATGGCTCGACCATCACCCTGTTCGGCGTCGCCGCCGCCAGCGTGGACGCGGCCGACTTCGTGTTCGGCGGGGCCTAGGCGCGCGGGCGAGGGGGGCGGCCGGACCGCCCTCCCGGCCTCTGGCCCGGGGTTTGCGCCGGGGTTGGGCGATGACCCAAAGCGGCACGAGGAGGGGACTGTCCGACTGGATCGCGTTCGACCGCGAGACGCCCGCGATCGCGCGCGGCGGCTGGCTCGACGCGCTGCGGTTCATCGTGGCGTTCCTGATCATCGTGCACCACTTCGAGCTGGCCGCGCCCATACCGCTCAAGGACTTCCACCCGGTGTTCGAGCGCGGCTACCTGCTGACCAACTTCTTCCTGATCGACAGCGGCTATGTGCTGGCGCGCATCTATGGGGCCGCGCACCTGAACGGGGGGCAGGGGCTGGGTGAGTTCCTGCGCAAGCGTTTCCTGCGTGTCTTTCCGGCGCACCTGATGGTGCTGGGGGCGCTGGTGGCGATGACCCTGGGAGCCACGGCCGCCGGCGTGCCGCCGCGCAATCCGGAGTGGTTCGACTGGAGCCAGCTGCCGGCCCAGGTCTTCCTGGTGCAGTCGTTCGGGGTTCCCGGCGGCGTGGGCTGGAACGCGCCGACCTGGTCGGTCTCGGCCCTGCTGGGGTGTTACCTGGCGTTTCCCTTCATGGTGAAGCTGATCCATCGCCGCTGCTGGTGGATGGCGCTGGCCATCGGGGCGGGGGTGTATGCCTGCGCCAACCTGGCGGCCTGGGCGCTGGTGGACCTGCCCGTCTACCAGATGCCCCTGAAGTACGGCATCTGGCGGGCGCTGCCGCTGTTCCTGCTGGGGGTCATGCTGGCGCGGCTGTCGGACACGGTGTGGATCCATCCGAGGCTGGCGGCCTGGGGCATGGGCGCGGCGTTCGCCGCCATCTGCGTGCTGCAGTACTTCGGCCGCTACAGCCTGATCTGCATCGCCCTGATCTGCCTGATCCTCCTGTTCGCCGCCGCCATCCCGGCGAAGGGTTCGAAGCTGGTGGAGAAGGCCGCGGTGGTGTCGTTCTCGATGTTCATTTCCAACGAGGTCGTGCGCATCGGCTGGTTCGGGGTGGTGAACACGCTGGAGGCCAGGCTCGGGCTGGGCGACCCGGTGCAGTGGGCGCTGTGGGCGCTGTCGATCCCCGCCGCGGTCGCCATCGCCTGGGCCTTCCACCACGCCGTCGACTGGCCGCTGCAGCAGCGGCTCAAGCGCTGGAAGCTGCGCCTGCCGCGCCGCAAACTGCAGCCGGCGGCCGAGCAGGCCTAGGGTTCGGGCCAGGCCGGACGCGCGCATCGGCCGCAGGGGGCGCCCTTTTCCTCGCCCCATTCCCTGAACATGATCGACGGTTGCGGCAGGGTCGCCGAAGGCGGCCGGGCGGAGCGGGTTAGCATTCCGTTTCCATGGACCAGTCAGGGTGGCCGCACCCCAAGGATGAGGCATTGCCATGTGCGGTCTGTGCGGACACCCCGAAACCGTCCACTACGCGACGGAGCCGAACCCCGACACGGACGTCATGCTGGCGCCGACCATGACGCTGAGCCAGATCATCTGGCAGCTGACCACCCAGTGGTCGGGCAGTCATGAGGGCACCACGCGGACCTGGGGCTCCAGCGTCATCACCTATTCCATGCCGAACACCTCGCCTTCGGGCTCGGAGGCGCTCGGCTTCACGCCGATGACGGAGGTGATGAAGGCGGCGGGCCGGCTGTCCTTCGAGCTGTGGGACGACCTGATCGCCATCGATCTGGTGGAGACGACCAGCCCCACGGCCAACATCACCATGGCCATGTCGTCGAACACGGGGAACAGCACCTACGCCTCGTCGAGCATCTCGGGCTGGGCGCCGAACTACACCCTGACGTCGGGCAAGATCTGGCTGGCCAGCCAGTGGTCCTCGCATAACGAGGATTCCGACTTCGTCTTCGGCAACTATTCCTACCTGACCTACATCCACGAGATCGGCCACACCCTGGGCCTGTCGCACCCGGGGACCTATAACGGCACGGCCGACTACGACGACGACGCCGAGTACAACCAGGACACCCACCAGTGGACGGTGATGTCCTACTTCTACGCCGACGAGAACGGCTCGGGCGTTGACCATTACGGCTCTGACGGCGGCTGGAAGTACCCGTCGACGCCGATGCTGCACGACGTGGCGGCGATCCAGGACAAGTACGGCGCCGACTACACGACGCGGACGGGCGACACGGTCTACGGCTTCAATGTCACGGCCGACAAGGCGGTGTTCGACTTCACCGTCAACTACAACCCGATCATCTGCATCTGGGACGCGGGCGGCAACGACACCCTGGACGTGTCGGGCTACTCGACCAATCAGCGGATCACGCTGGAGGCCGGAACCTACTCCGACGTCGGCTACATGACCCAGAACGTGGCCATCGCCTACGGCGCCTGGATCGAGAATGCGATCGGCGGCTCGGGCGCGGACCACATCACCGGCAACGCCCTGGCCAATGTGCTGAGCGGCAACGGCGGCGCCGACACCCTGATCGGCGGGCTGGGGAACGACACCCTGAACGGCGGGGCGGGCAACGACCTCTACGTCTTCGCCGCCGGCGACGGCCATGACGTGATCGAGGGCTTCACCGCCGGCGGTTCGGAGGACCGCATCGAGGTCACCGGCTTCGCCAGCGCGGTGATCCAGCAGGAAGGCGCCGACCTTCGCGTCGTGCTGGACGCCAACAACTCGATCCTGCTGAAGGGCGTGAGCGCCGCGGCCTTCACCGCCGCCGACCTGAACATCGCCTTCACCACCGGGACCACGGGGCCGAACATCATCAACGGCCTGGCCACCAGCGAGACCCTGACGGGGACCTCGGGCAAGGACGAGATCTACGGCAACGGCGGGGACGACACCCTGATCGGGCTGGGCGACGACGACCTGCTCGAGGGAGGGGCCAACAACGACATCCTGCGCGGCGGCGCCGGCAACGACATCCTGGTGGGCGGCAGCGGCGTGGACCGGGCCGACTATTCCGACGCGGCTTCGGGCGTCAGCGTGAACCTCGGCCTCCTGGGCGCCCAGGACACCGGCGGGGCTGGGACCGACACCCTTTCGACCATCGAGAACCTGACCGGCTCCAACCACGCCGACGTGCTGACGGGGGACGGTAACGCCAACCAGCTGGAAGGCGGGGCAGGCAACGACCGGCTCGACGGCCGGGGCGGCGCCGACACCACCTTTGGCGGGCTGGGCGACGACTGGCACTACGTCGACAACGCCGGCGACGTGATCGAGGAGGCCGCGGGCCAGGGCAATGCGGACCGGGTGTTCGCCCAGGTCAGCTATGTGCTGACCGCCGGGGCGGAGATCGAGCTGCTGTCGACGAACCTGCAGACGGGCACGGCGGCCATCAACCTGACCGGCAATGCGCTGAACCAGTCGGTGATCGGCAACGACGGCGCCAACCGGCTGGACGGCGGGGCAGGCCACGACAGTCTCTACGGCCACGGCGGCGACGACGTCATGATCGGGGGGCTGGGCGACGACCTGATCGACGGCGGGCTCGGCACGGACACGGCCGATTATTCGGCCGCCTCCTCGGCGGTGACCGTGAGCCTGCTGCTGCAATCGGCCACGGGCGGCGCGGGCGCCGACACCGTGCGAGACATCGAGGCCGTGATCGGCTCGGCCTTCAACGACGTGCTGCGCGGCAACAGCGGGGCCAACAGCCTGACGGGCGGGTCGGGGAACGACATCCTCGACGGCTTCCACGGGATCGACCGCACCGAAGGCGGCCTGGGCAACGACTGGCACTACGTCGACAACGCCGCCGACACGGTGATCGAGGCGGCCGGGCAGGGGACCGAGGACCGGGTCTTCGCCTCGGTCAGCTACGTGCTGGCGGCCGGCGCCGAGATCGAGATCCTGTCGACCACGCTGCACGTGGGGACGGGCGCCATCAACCTGACCGGCAACGCCTTCAACCAGGCGCTGGCCGGCAACAACGGCGCGAACCGCCTGGACGGCGGGGCCGGCGACGATGTGCTCTACGGCCATGACGCCGACGACGTGCTGATCGGCGGCCTGGGCTCGGATCGCCTGGACGGCGGGCGCGGGACGGACACGGCCGACTACTCGGGGACGGGATCGGCGGTGACCGCCAACCTGTTCACCCAGTCGGCGACGGGCGGCGCGGGTACGGACGTGCTGCTCGACATCGAGAACCTGATCGGGACCGGCTTCAACGACGTGCTGACCGGCAACGGCTCGAACAACGTGCTGACCGGCGGGAGCGGGAACGACCGGCTGGACGGGCGTGACGGCGCCGACACCAGCGACGGCGGCCTCGGCGACGACTGGCACTATGTCGACAACGGCGGCGACGTGGTCATCGACGCGGCCGGCCAGGGCGCGGGGGACCGGGTCTTCGCCTCGGCCAGCTATGTGCTGACCGCCGCGGCCGAGATCGAGATCCTGTCCACGGCCCTGCAGGCCGGGACGGGCGCGATCAACCTGACGGGCAACGGCTTCTCGCAGACGGTGGTCGGCAACCACGGCGCCAACCGCCTGGATGGCGGCGGCGGTAACGACACCCTCTACGGCCACAACGGCGCCGACGTGCTGATCGGGGGCGCGGGCGACGACGTGCTGGACGGCGGCCTGGGCGCCGACGAGTTCCTGTTCAACGCCGGAAGCTTCGGGGCCGACCGGGTCGTCGACTTCACCAACGGCGTCGATCACATCCGCATCAGCGGGATCGCCGGGGTGAACGACTTCTCCGACCTGTCGGTGACGGCGAACGGATCGGGGTGGGCGGTCATCACCCTGCCGGACGGATCCTCGATCACCCTGCAGGGGGTGAACACGGGTCTTGTGGACGCGAGCGACTTCCTGTTCGGGGGCGGCTAGTTAACAGGCTCAACGAACACGGGTCGGCTCAATATACCCAATACTGATTGATTCGAAGAAATCGCGGTTACTCTCGGCCCGATTTCTTCGCAAATGCATGTCCTTGCAGGCCTTCATAATTATTTGTTAGTGGCCGGCCATTAACCCCCTAGCATCGCCCGGGGGAGGGCTGACCGAATCGCGCCGCGGCCCGACGTGCGCGCTCTCCTCCCGTCCGTTTTTCGCCGGCCCGTCCGGCACGAGGGGAACACATGGCCAAGCCGACTCCGACCACCAAAAAGAGCGTCATCGATTCCGGGACGACCGAGCTGCCCGCCGGCACGGTGCAGACCATCCAGGTGGACGTCACCGACTCCTACACCGACAACCACCACTACTTTTACGGCTACGACGACGTCGTGGTCGTCGAGCTGGTGGACGGCGACGGCCTGCCGGCGGACGCCCAGCAGAACATCAATGCGGAATTCGGCTCGATCACCGTCGAGGTGAGCGGGTTCGGCGGGCACCAGGCGCGGATCTACGGCGCCGAGGACCTCGTCCTGAGCGGCGCCAACGTGAGCGTCAGCGGCGACTTTTACGCCGGCCTCGAGACCATCACCTGGTACGGCACGGCCGGCGCCGACGTCTTCGACGCGACCGGGATGACTTCCGACCAGACGATCTACGCCTACGCCGGGGCCGGCGCCGACAGCGTGCGCACGGCGGGCGGAGATGACCTGGTGGTGGCCGGCGACGGCGCCGACACGGTGTTCACCTACGACGGCGACGACACCGTCATCGGTACGGAAACCGCGGGCGCCAACGACACCTTCAACGGCGGCGCGGGCACGGACACGCTCAGCTTCGTGGGCGACACGACCGGCGTGACGGTCAGCCTGGCCAATGGCGTGGCCTCGGGCGGCGGCATCGGCATCGACACCATTTCCGGCTTCGAGAACGCGGTAGGCGGCGACGGCGACGACTCCCTCATCGGCGACGGCGGCGCCAACGTCCTGGAAGGCGGCGCGGGCAACGACACCCTGACCGGCAACGGCGGCGACGACGTGATGGTCGGCGGCTCCGGCGACGACACCTTCACCGGCGGCGCGGGCAGCGACACCGCGGTGATCGCCGCCGACGCGGCGACCGGCATGGCGACCCAGGTCGGCACCCAGCTGATCATCTCCTCGATCGACGGCCAGGACATCGTCAAGTCGACCGAGTTCATCCAGTTCAACAACCACACGATTGCGGTCAACGCGACGACGGGCAACGCCATCGCCCACGGCGTGGACGACGCCGGCGCGGTGACCGAAGACGGCGCCGGGACCAGCGGCAACGTGCTGGCCAACGACATCGAGCTGGAAGCGGCCGAGACCATGACGGTCAGCGGCGTCGCGGTGGGCGCCGAGGGCGCGCACGGCGGCATCACGGCCGTGGCCGGCGGCGCCGCGACGGTCATCGTCGGGACCTACGGCACCCTGACCATCAACGCCGACGGCTCCTTCACCTACGTCGCCGACCAGGCCGCCACCCAGGCGCTGGCCGACGGCGAGACCGCGGTGGAGAACTTCACCTACCGGGTCACCGACGGCTCCGACAGCGAGCTGGCCACCCTGTCCTTCCAGGTCAGCGGCGTGAACGATCCGGTGGTCCTGATCGCCAACGACGACAGCGGCGCCATCGCCGAGGACGGCGGCGTGTTCGCCGAGAGCGGCTCGTTCCTGCTGAACGACGCCGACGGCGCCGACGGCCATCTGGTCAGCGTCATCGACTCCTCGACGGACAGCGCCGACCTGGGCGTGCTGGGGACCTTCGACGCGGTCCTCAACGGCGCGGGCGACCGCGTGCTGTGGAACTTCACCGTCGACAACGCCGTGCTGCAGCAGCTGGGCGCCGGCGAGACCATCACCCAGACCTATGTGATCGAAGTCTCCGACGGCAACGGCGGCGTTGTCACCGACGAGGTGACCATCACCCTGACCGGCGTCAACGACGGCCCGGTGATCGACGCGGCCGACGCCTCGGGTTCGGTCACCGAAGGCGCCGGCCCGACGCTGTCCACCGGCGGCGACATCGACTTCTCCGACGCCGACCGCGACGACGTGCTGAGCGTCGAGCACGACGCCGCCACCACCGCTTCGGTGACCTGGTCCGGCGGAACGCTGACGGCGGAGCAGGAAGCGGCGATCCGCAACGCCTTCTCGCTGGTCTACGACGAGGATTCGGCCACCTGGTCCTTCGACCTGGCCGACGCCGACGCCGACTTCCTGGCCGCGGGCGAGACCATCACCCTGGAAGTGACGGTCACCGTCACCGACAGCAACGGCTCCAGCGCCGACCAGATCGTCACCGTGACCATCAACGGCACGAACGACGGCCCGGTGGTGGAGGGCGACGTCCTGGCGGCCAGCGTCGAAGAGGATGCCGGCCCGCACAGCGTGGGTGGTTCGTTCGATGTCGCGGACGTCGACCTGACCGACGCCCACGTCGTCGATTGGGACGTGACGGGCGAGGACATCGACCTCGGCGAACTCGGGACCTTCAACGCGGTCCTGAACCCCGACACCACGGGCACGGGCGAGGGCCAGGTCGACTGGACCTTCACGGTCGATCCGGCGGTGCTGCAGCAGCTCGGCGCCGACGACGTGATCACCCAGACCTACACGATCACCATCGACGACGGGAACGGCGGCACGATCACCCAGGAGGTGACCGTCACCATCACCGGCGACAACGACGCCCCGGTGCTGGTGGGCGCCCCGACGGGCTCGCTGGACGAGGACGACGCCAGCTTCACGCTCGACCTGCTGAACGGCGGCGGCTGGAGCTCCAGCGACGTCGACCGCGGCGACAGCGTCTCGGTGGACGAGTCCAGCGCCTCGGTCAGCGTCACGTCCGGAACCTGGACGGCGCCGGTGGTCTTCACCATCGACGGCGTCACCGGCGAGTTCACCCTCGACCCGAACCAGTTCGACGCCCTGGCCGAAGGCGAGAGCCTGACGCTGGAAATCACCTACGACGTCATCGACGAGAACGGCGGCGCGACCACCCAGACGGCCACCGTCACGGTGACCGGCTCGAACGACACGCCCGTCCTCGATCCGGTGGGCCTGACCGACACCATTTCGGAAGACACCCCTGAGCCATACGCCATCGACCTGCTGGCCGGGGCGACGGACGTCGACACCAGCGACGACCTTTCGATCGCCAACGTGACGTCCCAGATCACGGCCGGCGTGTGGGACGACCCCTGGGGCTTTACCTTCAATACCGAGACCGGTCAGGCCGAACTCTACCCGAGCGAGTTCGGCGCCCTGGGCGAAGGCGAAAGCATCGAGATCACCATCACCTATGACGTGGTGGACGGGAACGGCGGCGTCGTCCCGCAGAGCCTGACGGTGACCGTGACGGGCGCCAACGACGCCCCGGTATTCACGGAGACGGGCGAAGGCGCGACGTTCGACGAGGACGACGCCCTGTCCGCATCGGGCGCGATCAGCTTCGAGGGCGTGGACCGCACGGATGTTCACTCCGCCTCGGTCACCGGCTTCAGCTACGTCAGCTCGACCGGGCGCACCCTCTCGGCCTCCCAGATCGACGACCTCGACAGCGCGCTGAGCGCCGTGGTCGACGGCGGCGAGGTGGACTGGGCGTTCGCCACCGGCCTCGGCATGGACTTCCTCGATCCGGGCGAGACCCTGACCCTCAGCTACGAGGTGACGGTCGACGACGGCGTGGGCGGGACCGACACCGAGACAGTCACCATCACCATCAATGGCCAGTTCGAAGGCCAGCTGGGCACCGATGCCGACGACACCCTGCTCGGCGGCAGCTTCGCCGACGTCCTGATCGGCGGCGCAGGCGACGACGCCCTTCACGGCGCGGCCGGCAACAACCTGCTGGACGGCGGCGCGGGCGACGACATGCTGTTCGCCGGCTCGGGCAACGACGAGATGCACGGGGGCGACGACGACGACACCCTGAACTCGGGCAGCGGCGACGACGTGCTCTACGGCGACGCCGGGGACGACACCATCACTGCCGGCTCGGGCAACGACTGGGTCGACGGCGGCGCCGGCAACGACAACCTCAACGGCGGCTCGGGCATCGACACCGTCAGCTACCTGTCGGCGGCCGCGGGCGTCACCGCCCAGCTCTGGATGAACACCCAGAACACCGGCGGCAGCGGCTGGGACACTCTGCTCGGCTTCGAGAACATCGAGGGATCGAACTTCAACGACGTCCTGCGCGGCTCCGAGGTTGCGAACGTCCTGACCGGCAACGACGGGGACGACATCCTCGACGGCCGTCAGGGCGCCGACACCACCAACGGCGGCCTGGGCAACGACTGGCACTATGTCGACAACGCCGGCGACACGGTGATCGAGGCTGCCGGCCAGGGCTCCGACCGCGTCTTCGCCTCGACCAGCTACGTGCTGGCCGCGGGCGTCGAGATCGAGATCCTGTCGACCACCCTGCAGTCGGCGACCACCGCGCTCAACCTGACGGGCAACGAGTTCAGCCAGAACCTCGCCGGCAACAACGGCGTGAACGTGATGGACGGCGGCGCGGGCGACGACGTCATCTACGGCCACGCCGGCGATGACACCCTGATCGGCGGGCTGGGCAACGACCTGCTCGACGGCGGGGCCGGCGTCGACACCGCCAGCTACGCGGGCGCCTCGGCCGGCGTCACCGCCAGCCTGCTGACCCAGACCGCTTCCGGCGGCGCGGGCTCGGACGTCCTGAAGGACATCGAGAACCTCACCGGTTCGGCCTTCAACGACACGCTGACCGGTTCGGCCGTGGCCAACATCCTGGTCGGCGGCGCCGGCGACGACCGTCTCGACGGACGTCAGGGCGTCGACACCACCAACGGCGGTCTCGGCGACGACTGGCACTATGTCGACAACGCCGGCGACGTGGTCCTCGAGGCCGCGGGGCAGGGCGTGGCGGACCGGGTCCTGGCCTCGGTCAGCTACACCCTGGCCGCCAACGCCGAGATCGAGATCCTGTCCACGACGGTCCAGGCCGGAACGGGCGCGATCAACCTGACCGGCAACGGCTACGCCCAGGCGATCGTCGGCAACAACGGCGTCAACGTCCTCAGCGGCGGCGGCGGTAATGACAGCCTGCTCGGCCATGGCGGCGACGACACCCTCGTCGGCGGCCTGGGCAACGACGTCATGACCGGCGGCGCCGGGGCCGACACCTTCCTCTTCAACGAGGCGGCGTTCGGCGCGGACCGGATCACGGACTTCGCCGACGGCGTGGACCTGATCTCGTTCCAGGGCATTGCGGGCGTGGACGACTTCTCCGACCTGACGATTACGGCCAACGGCTCCGGCTGGGCTGTGATCACCCTGGCGGACGGCTCCTCCATCACCCTGACCGGGGTGACCACGGGCCAGGTCGACGCCTCGGACTTCCTCTTCGGCGGCGGCTGAGCCCCGACGTAGAGACACGGCAACGAGGGCCCGCCGGCAACGGCGGGCCCTTTCTGCGTTGGGGGATCACTTGCTTGCGATCCGGGGTTTGCCGCCCGCGGGCGCTCGCCTAGGCTGACGACAGTCAGTCCAGTGGAGCAGCTTCCCATGGCCCTCATCAACGGCACGGAATTCGACGACGTCCTGAACGGCACGACCGATCCGGATGTGATCAACGGCCTCGATGGCGACGACACCCTGAACGGCCTGGACGGCGCCGACGAGATTAACGGCGGGGCCGGCGACGACTTCCTCTACGGCGCCAGCGGCGATGATGTGCTGGAGGGCGGGGAGGGGCGCGACGAGCTGCGCGGCGGCTCGGGCGACGACCTGTTCTACTGGAGCCCCGACGGCGACTGGATCAACGGCGGGACCGGCTTCGACACCATCAGCTTCGAGTCGGCGGCTGTCGGCGTCCAGTTCCAGATGTTCAACACCGAAGTTCAGACACTGTTCGCCGGCGAAACGGTCGAGGCGAGCGGCCTGGAGCGCGTGATCGGCAGCGCCTTTGACGACTATCTGCTGCTCGGTTTTGGCATCTCCGTGCTCGAGAGCAATGGAGTCGTCGAGATCTACGAAGGACGCGGCGGCGATGATCGCCTGTCGAGCGACAACGACTCGCACCTGTTCGGCGGCGAGGGCGACGACTTCCTCTCCGCCGGTCCGGAGGCGGTGCTCGAGGGCGGCTCAGGCGCTGACGAGCTGCGCCGGGGGATAGCTGCATATGAGACCGCAGCTGCATCTGTGACAATCAACCTCCAGACCGGAGTTCACACCGGCGACGCGGCCGGCGACACCTTCGGCGACGGCAGCGGGCGGGTGGCCTCCTGGCGTCTGTCCTCCTTCGACGACGCCTTTGTCGGCCTGCACACGGGCGGCGAGGTGGTGGACGGGGGCGCTGGCGACGACAATCTGTTCGGCGGCGCCGGCGACGACACCCTAATCGGCGGCCTGGGCGACGACATCCTGAACGGAAGCACCGGTGTCGACACCGTGAGCTATGCAGGCTCCGCAGGCGGGGTCAGCGTCAATCTGCTGATCGAGGCCGCCACCGGCGCAGCCGGCAACGACACGGTCGCCGGGTTCGAGAACATCGTCGGCTCAGCCTTCGCAGACGTCCTGCGCGGCAACGGGGCGGCCAACCACATCACCGGCGGCGCGGGGGACGACGTGCTCGACGGCTTCCTCGGCGTCGACACCACCGTGGGCGGCCTGGGCGACGACCAGCACTGGGTCGACAGCGCAGCCGACGTGGTGGTGGAGGCGGCCGGCGAGGGCGCGCTGGACCGGGTGTTCGCCTGGAACAGCTATGCGCTCGGCGCGGCGGCGGAAATCGAGATCCTGTCCACGGCCCTGCAGGCGGGGACCGCCGCCATCGACCTGACGGGCAACGGCTTCGGCCAGACGGTCGTGGGCAACAATGGGCTCAATGTGCTCGACGGCGGCGGCGGCGACGATGTCATCTTGGGCCACCTCGGCGACGATGTGCTGATCGGCGGCGCAGGCGACGACCGGCTGGACGGGGGTCTGGGAACGGACCGGGCCAGCTATGCCGCCGCCGCCTCGGGCGTCAGCGCCAGCCTCACGACCGGGACCGCGTCGGGCGGCGCGGGCGCCGACGTCCTGCTGGACATCGAGAACCTGACCGGCTCGGCCTTCGCGGACGTCCTGACGGGGGCGGCCGGGTCGAATGTCCTGAGCGGCGGAGCCGGCGACGACCGGCTGGACGGGCGCGCGGGCGCCGACACGACGATCGGCGGCGCGGGCGACGACTGGCACTATGTGGACGATGCCGGGGACATGGTGGTCGAAACGGCGGGCCAGGGCGCGGCCGACCGGGTCTTCGCCAGCGCCAGCTATGTGCTGACGGCCGGCGCCGAGGTCGAGATCCTGTCGACGGTGCTGCAGTCGGGATCGGCGGCCATCGACCTGACGGGCAACGAACTCGCCAACACGGTGGGCGGCAACGCCGGCGCCAACCGTCTGGAGGGCGCAGGCGGCGCCGACAGCCTCTACGGCCACGGCGGCGCCGACACGCTGGTCGGCGGGACCGGGGACGACACCCTGTGGGGCGGCGCCGGGACCGACACGTTCCTCTACGACGCCGGGGCCTTCGGCGCCGATCTGATCCGGGACTTCGAGAACGGGATCGACGTCATCCGCGTCGAGGGGATCGCCGGCGTGGACGATGTCTCGGACCTGAGTGTGAGCAACAACGCCCAGGGCTGGGCGGTCATCACCTTCCCGGACGGCTCGACCGTCAGCCTGTTCGGGGTGGACGCGGGCCTGGTCGACGCCTCGGACTTCGTCTTCGGGCCGTAGCCGCCCCCGCTCTTGACGGGCGGGGCCGGATCAGGATGCAATTTGCATCCGGTCGCAGTTCCGCCCGCCGCGGACCGGCCCCTTCTCCCCAGACGAACTTTCCCGCCGCCGCCGGCCCCGCCGCGCGCGAAGGAGCTCCCATGACCGACGAGATCCTGAAGGAGGCCCGCGAGGCCTTCGAGCTGTGCTGCGCCCACGAGGCCGAGAACCGGGCCGAGGCGCTGGACGACCTGCGCTTCGCGCGCCTGGGCGAGCAGTGGCCGAAGGGGGTGCTGGACAAGCGCCGGCGCGAGGGGCGGCCGTGCCTGACCATCAACCGGCTGCCGGCCTTCATCCGCCAGGTCGTCAACGACGCGCGCCAGAACAAGCCGGCCATCACCGTCCATCCCGCCGACAGCGGCGCGGATCCGGCCACCGCCGAGATCATCAGCGGCCTGATCCGCAACATCGAATACGCCTCCGACGCCGACGTGGCCTACGACACGGCCCTGGAGAGCGCGGTGACCTCGGGGCTGGGCTACTTCCGCATCGGCCTCGACTACGCCGGCGAGCACGGGTTCGAGCAGGACATCCGCATCCAGCGCGTGGCCGACCCCTTCAGCGTCTACGCCGACCCGCACTCGACCGCCGCCGACAGCGCCGACTGGAACATGGCCTTCGTGGTCGAGGCGATGCCGCGGGCCCTGTTCGAGCGGCGCTTTCGCGGCGGGCAGTCGGTGGACTGGGGGACCGACTACCGCGGCGTCGGCGGCCTGTGGCTGGACGGCGACCGGGTGACGGTGGCCGAGTACTGGACGCGCGAGGAGACCGCCTCGCGCTTGCTGGGGCTGTCGGACGGGCAGGTGGTGGAGGCCGCGGTCTATGCGGCGCGCAGGGCGCAGTTCGATGCGCTGGGGCTGAACGTCGTGGCCGAGCGGCCGGTGAAGACGCGCCGCGTGCGCCAGCGGCTGCTGACCGGCGCCGAGGTGCTGGAGGAAACCGACTGGCCCGGGCGCTTCATCCCCATCGTGCCGGTCTTCGGCGAGGAGCTGACGGTGGAGGGGCGGCGCGTGTTCCGCTCTCTGGTGCGCGACGCCAAGGACCCGCAGCGGATGTTCAATTACTGGCGCACGGCGTCGACCGAACTGGTGGCGCTGGCTCCCAAGGCGCCCTTCATCGGACCGCGCGGCGCCTTCGACACCGACGCCGAGAAGTGGGCCACGGCCAACGCCGAGACCCACGCCTTCATCGAGTTCGACGGGCCCCAGGCGCCTGAGCGCCAGCCCTTCGACGGCCCGCCCGCGGGCGCCCTGCAGGAGGCGATGAACGCGTCCGACGACATGAAGGCGATCATGGGGGTCTTCGACGCCTCGCTGGGCGCGCCGTCCAACGAGACCTCCGGCCGGGCCATCACCGCGCGCCAGCGCGAGGGCGACGTCTCGACCTTCCACTACATCGACAACCTCAGCCGTGCGATCCGCCACGCCGGGCGCATCCTCATCGACCTGATCCCGCGCGTGTACTCGACGCCCAGGGTGCTGCGGGTGCTGGGGCCCGAGGGCGCTCCACAGGTCGTGCCGGTGAACCAGCCGGTGCAGGCAGCGGGGCCGGCGGGGCCGGTGCGGCGCATCTACGACCTGGGGCTCGGCCGCTACGACCTGACGGTGGAGGCGGGGCCGTCCTACACCACGCGCCGGCAGGAAGCGGCCGAGCAGATGATGGCCTTCGTCCGCGTCTTCCCGCAGGCCGCGCCGGTGATCGGCGACCTGCTGGCGAAGAACCTCGACTGGCCCGGCGCCGCCGAGATCGCGCGCCGGCTGCAGGCGCTAATGCCGGGGCAGGGGACAGGCGCGGCCCCGCCTACTGCATCCGCTCCGGGGTGATCGTGCCGCGGGCTTCGCGGCACGCTTCCTCGCACCGGCGGCAGGATTCGGCGCAGATGCGGCAGTGCTCCATCATCGAGGCGTGCTTCTCGCACTCCTCGGCGCACAGGCGGCAGGCCTCCTCGCAGACCTCGAGCATGCGCACGAGCAGGGCCTCGTTCGAGCCCGCGCGCCGCGTGGCCAGCACGCCGGTGGTGTAGCAGACGTCGGCGCAGTCCAGGTCGAGCCGGATGCACTGCACCAGCTCGGGCTTGGCTTCCGCCACGCAGGCGTCGGCGCAGGACGAGCAGACCTGGGCGCAGTCGTAGGCCTCCTCGATGGCGCGGATCAGGGCGTCGTTGGTCGAGCCGCGGACGTCGGGGTGGGTCGAGATCATCTGCTGGGCGTGCATGGGCGCCTTCCTTTCGTGCGTGTCCTGGGGGTCGCAATTCCAACCGGCCAGCCGCCGACATGTTCCGGGGCGGGAACGGCGGAGCCTCGAAGGTGTTCGATCATGTCCGACACCGAGCGCGCCCCAGATGTTCATCGCCCCCCTCCGCCTCCTGACCGCGCTGATCTCGCTGGCCATCCTGGCCGGCGGCGGGTGGCTCATCTACGAGTGGTGGGACGGGCGGTGGACCATCAACGCCGCCGGCTACGGCGAATTCTCGCGGCCCTACTGGATGCTGTGGACGGGCCTGGCGCTGATCGCCTGGTCCTTCCTAGGCCGCTTCGTCACCCCCTTCCTGCTGGCGGGACCCGACCACAGGCCGATCGAGCGCAAGCGCGCCCACGGCCAGCAGCTGCCCGGGCCCGGCGGGTCGGAGCTCTACGTCGAGACCCACGGCCGCCAGGGCGCGCCGCCGGTGGTGCTGACCCACGGCTGGGGGCTGGACTCCAGTTTCTGGCGCTACGCCCGGGAGGACCTGGGCGAGCGGTTCAGCGTGGTGTGCTGGGACCTGCCGGGGCTCGGCCGCTCCAAGCTCGGCCGGGAGAAGATCGTCTCGCTGGAATGCATGGCCGAGTGCCTGGCCGCGGTCATCGAGGCGGGCACGGCGCGGCGGCCCGTGCTGGTGGGCCACAGCATCGGCGGCATGGTCATCCAGACCCTGCTGCGCGACCGGCCGGACCTCGCGCCGCGCATCGCCGGCGTGGTGCTGCTGAACACGACCCTGTCCAACCCGCTGCGCTGCATGACCTTCAGCCGCGTGCTGCGCGCGCTGCAGAAGCCGGTGCTGGAGCCCATGGAAAAGGCCACGGCCGCGCTGCATCCGCTGGCCTGGGCGCTGAAGTGGCAGAGCTGGATGAGCGGGACGGCGCACATCATGGTGCGCTTCGGCTTCGGCCGGCACCCGACGCGCAGCCAGCTCAAGCACGTGGCGCACCTGATCACCCTGGCGCGGCCCCGGGTGGAGGCGCAGGGCAACCTGGCGATGATGAACTGGGACGCGTCGGAGGCGCTGGCGAAGGCCGGGGTTCCGGTGCTGTCCATAGGCGGCGAGCACGACCTCGTCACCCGCCCCGGGGCCGCGCGCGAGATCGCCGGCGCCGCGCCGCGGGCGGGTCTCGAGATCGTCGAGGGGGCCAATCACATGGGCCCGCTCGAGGCGCACGAGCACTACCACAACCTGATCGCCGACTTCGTGCTGGCGGTGCAGCCGGGCAGCCACGCGGATCGGCCCGTGACGCGCCAGCCGCCCGTGCGCCTGACCTCGGCGCCGCGCCGGCGGCCGCCCGCCGAGCCCCGGCCGTCGCCGCAGACCTGAGGCCGGGAGCTTTGCCGTGGGAACCGCGCGGCGAATCCCGCAATAGAGGTCGCCGATGCCTACGATCTATCTCGACTGCGACGGGGTGCTGGCCGACTTCGACACCGGCGCGGCCAATACCCTGGCCATGCACCCACGCGATTTCGAGCGCCGCCACGGGCTGAAGAAGCTGTGGGAGGCGCTGGCGGCGACGCCGCACTTCTTCGAGCGCCTGCCGCTGTTGCCCGACGCCATGGAGCTGTACGAGGCGGTGAAGCACACCGAGCCGGTGATCCTGACCGGCCTGCCGCGCGGATCGTGGGCGGCGCCGCAGAAGGTGCGCTGGGCCGCGCGCTATTTCCCGGGGGTGGAGATCATCACCACCAACGCCGCGCTCAAGCGCGAGCACTGCCACCCCGGCGACGCCCTGGTCGACGACCGCACCAAGTACGCCCACCTGTGGGAGGACGCCGGCGGCGTCTTCATCCACCACCGCGACGCCAGGCGGTCGATCGAGGAGCTGAAGGCGAAGGGGTTTATCTAGGCACCGCACGCCTCCCCGGTCCCGTCATCCCCGGGCTTGTCCCGGGGATCCATGGCGGCGGCGAGGCTGAGCGCGTTACGGCGTCGGCGCGCGCGCGTGTGCAACCCCTGACCCGCTCTGCGACGGACGAATGGGTCCCCGGGACAAGCCCGGGGATGACGAAGGGGGGGATGAACCGGGGTTTGCCCGTCCTCCTCATCCGAGGAGGAAGATGCGCGCTTGACGGCCGGGGCCGGATCAGGGTGCAATTTGTAAACGGTCGGAGATGCGGGCGCGGGCGCCCCATCCCATTCATCCTCATCCTGAGCTTGTCGAAGGACGAGGATGCGGCGCGGCGATCGCGGCATCGTCCGTCTCTGTTTTCACCGCGGCGGCAAGCCTGTCTTCGAAGGCCGTCGAAGGACGGTAGTCCGGGGAGCGAGCCAGGGCGCACACCGCGTCCCAGTCGCCGCGGATCAGGGCCTGCTTCTTGGCGCGCGACCACCCCTTGAGCCGGCGTTCGCACGCGATGGCGTCGGTGATCTCCTCGAACTGCTCGCTCCACACGAGCTTCACGGGTCGACGCCTGAAGGTCCAGGCCTTGGGATAGAGCCCCATCTGGTGCTCCTCGACCCGGCCGTTCACGTCCTCGCCTCGATGCGACCCGACGTAGAAGCGACCGTCTGAACACTCGAGCATGTAGGCGAAGGCGGCCATCGTCGCGGTTCATCCTCGTCCTTCGACAGGCTCAGGATGAGGATGAATGGGAGGTCGCGCCTGCGGCCTCCGGTTCCCAAGCGTTTCACCCAACCCAAACCGGAGAACACCATGGACGACGCGACCGAGATGGTCGGCGGCGGGCTTTTGCCTGTGCGCGATCAGGCGCCTGTAACCCCGCCCGAAACCCCGGCCGAGCCCCCGCAGGCCCCGCAGCCCGATCCGGAGGCCGCCCGGCTGGCGGCGATGGAGGAGGCGCTGGGGCGGTTCGCGGGGGTCGACTG
>JAEZEZ010000011.1 GCA_023432855.1 Pseudomonadota bacterium
TGAGCAGGCTGTCGACCGTCAGGGTGGCGGTCAGCTCGAGCTGCTCCGAACCCACGGTGGTGACAGGGCTGATGGCCTCGAAGTCCTGACGGACGATACGCGAGCCGGTGACGACGACGCCGGTGACTTCCGTCGCCTCTTCGTCCTGGGCGTACGCCGGCGCAGCCATCATGGCCATCGCCGCAACGCCGCCGATCATCGTCGAGGCCAAAAGGCGCTGACGAGCGGTTTGGGTTTTCAACTTCATTCCTCCTGAGCCCGGCTCCCCGAACGGGTCGTCAAGAAGACGCCCCCCTCGCCTCGCCACAGCGAAATAGCCCGCAGGCGATACGCCTCCGGATGCTTGCAGGTTAGGGAGTTGCCGCCGCGCGGGTCAACGGACGATTAAACCCGTGTAATTTGTTGGCCCCGGGTTGTCGCAAATCCGCCACAGCTTCGCCTTGATGGAGAGCGCCCCTTTGCGGGGCAAAGCCTAGCGCGCGGCGGCGGCGGGCTGGCCTTTCAGGCACAGGTAGCGGGTGCGGTGATGGTCGACGAGGTTGTCGACCCATCCGGTCACGTTCGGGCTGACCAGGTTCTTGTTCACGTAGAAATAGATCGGCGCGATCGGCGCGTCGGCCAGCATGATTCGCTCGGCCTGGGCGAGGTAGTCCGCCCGGCGGGCCGCGTCCGGCTCGTTGTCCGCCTTCGCCAGCAGGGCGTCGTAGGCCGGGTTGGCGTAATCGCCGTAGTTCTGCGCCCCGGTCGACGACTGCTGCAGATAGAGGAAGCTCATGGCGTCGTTGTAGTCGGCGATCCAGGCCGCGTCGGCGACGTCGAAATCCCGCAGGCGGTAGGACTGGTAGGCGATCTGGGTCTCGTTCTGGCTGAGCGTGGCCTTGACGCCGATCTCGGCCCAGTCGGCCTGCACCGCGGGCATGAAGGTCATCGGATCGGGCGTGTTGCGGTGCTTGATTTCGAGCTCCAGCGGACGCTCCGGCCCGAATCCCGCCTCACGCAGAAGGCGGCGCGCCTCCGCCTGGCGGCGCTCGAAGCTCCACGTCGCCCAGTAGGGCTGGGCCGGCTGGTCGACGTAGTTGGCGACGCCCGGCGGGACGAAGCTGTAGGCCGGCAGCTGTCCGCCGCGCAGCAGCTTGCCGGTGATGAAGTCGCGGTCGATGGCCATGCTCAGCGCGCGCCGCACCCGCGGGTCGCGCAGGGCCGGGGTGACCGCCTTGTCGCCCGCGTTGAAGGCCAGATAGGCCACGCCGAGATAGGTGTTCACCCGCACGTACGGCCGGCTCTGGGGATTCTCCCGCAACCAGGCGATCCGGTTCGACTGGATGTCGGTATTGATGTCGAGTTCGCCGCGCAGCACCCGGCGCTCGGCCGAGATCGCGTTGTTGGTCGGGTAGTAATAGACCTGATCGATGCAGACTTTGTCCGCCTCGTAGAAGCGCGGATTCTTCACCGCCCGCACGTGATCGCCCAGGCGCCAGTCGACCAGGGTGTAGGGCCCGTTGCCGACGAAGTTCCGCGGCTGCATCCAGTCCTTCCCGAACCTTTCGACCGCATGTTTGGGCACCGGATAGAGGACGTGGTGCTTGGTAAGCTCAGGCAGGTAGGGCGCCGGGTGCTCGAGGGTGATCTCCAGGGTGCGGGCATCGACCGCCCGCACGCCCAGCGCCGTCAGCGGCGCCTTCCCCTCGTTCACCGCCTGGGCGTTCTTGATCAGGTAGATCAGCGACGCGTATTCGGACGCCGTCTCCGGATCGAGCACCCGGCGAAGCGAGAAGACGAAGTCCTCGGCGGTCACCGGCTGGCCGTCCGACCACACCGCTTCGCGCAGGTTGAAGGTCCAGACCAGGCCGTCGTCGCTGACGCTCCAGGTCTCGGCCATGCCCGGCGCCGCCGTGCCGTCAGGCGCGCTCTGGGTCAGGCCGATGAACATGTCGGACTGGATGCGGTCTTCCCAGGTGCCGGTGGAGACGTGCGGATCCAGCGTCACCGGCTCGGAGGTGTTGCCGATGTGCAGGCAGCGCCGGCCCTCTGGACATGCGGGCCTCTGCGGCCCGCGGTCGCCGCACGCGGCCAGGAAAAGCAGTCCGACCACCAGGGCGGCCGCAAGGAAGAGATTGCGGAACAAGCGCGTGTCTTCTTCAATGGCGCCGCAACAGTCGGGCACGGGACGAAACGAATGACACAGTTGATGGGCGCCAAAAAGGCTGCGCTGGCGTTGACGGCCGTCGCGCTGGCGCTGACCGCGCCGGCCCTGGCGCAGTCGGGCCGCAGGGATCCGCTCGCCGGCGAACGCGCCGCGGTGCTGAAACAGCTTTCCGCTTGCCGCAGCATCGCCGACGAGACCGCAAGGCTGGCCTGCTACGACGAGGCCGCCGCCGCCGTGGACGCGGCCGAAGCCGCCGGCGAGTTGGTGGTCATGGACCGGGGCCAGGTGCGCGAGGCCAAGCGCTCGCTGTTCGGCTTCGACACCAGCGCGCTCAGCATCTTCGACCGCGGCGACAAGCCGGAGCAGATCGACAACGTCACCCTGACCGTCGAGCGCGCCTTCCGCGGCGAAGGCGGCAAGTGGGTCATCGTCATGAACGACGGCCAGGTCTGGCGCCAGATCGACCGCGAGCAGATGTACAAGGACCCGAAGAAGGGCATGAAGGCCGAGGTCCGGCGCGCCTCTATGGGCAGCTACTTCATGAACATCGACGGCCAGCGCGCCATCCGGGCGAGGCGCGAGAAGTAGCCGCCGTCCTCTCCTTCAGGAGAGGACGTGACTGGCTCGCATAGCGAGACGGGAACGGGTGAGGCCGTTGTGCAGCCCACGACGCCTCACCCGGGTCTGCTTTGCATCACCGTCCTCTCCCAAGGGAGAGGCAAAGGCTCACCGATCCTTCGGATCGATGGCGTCTCGCAGGCCGTCGCCGACGAAGTTGAAGCACATCAGGGTCACGACCATGGTGACCGACGGGATGATCAGCAGCCACGGCGCGATCTCCATGTCCTGCGCGCCCTTTGAGATCAGGGTGCCCAGCGAGGTCAGCGGCTCCTGGATGCCCAGGCCGAGGAAGCTCAGGAAGCTCTCGGCCAGGATGATCGTCGGAATGGTCAGGGTGACATAGACCACCACCGGCCCCAGCAGGTTGGGCACGATGTGGCGCATTATGATCGCGCCCGAGCCCAGCCCGGCCGCCCTCGCCGCCTCGACGAACTCCTTCTGCTTCAGCGACAGGGTCTGGCCGCGCACGATGCGCGCCATGGTCAGCCACTCGACCGCGCCGATGGCGGCGAAGATGAGGATGAAGCTGCGCCCGAAGGTGACCGTCAGCAGGATGACGAAGAAGATGAAGGGCAGCGAGTAGAGCACGTCGACCACCCGCATCATCAGCTCGTCCACCCGCCCGCCGACATAGCCCGCGGTCGCCCCCCAGATCACGCCGATGACCAGCGAGACGAAGGTCGCCACGACCCCGACCGCCAGCGACACTCGCAGGCCGATCAGCAGGCGGGCGAGCAGATCGCGCCCGAGGAAGTCGGTGCCGAGCCAGAACTGGGGATGGAAGGGCGGCGTCCAGACGGCGTCCTTGTTCACCGCGCCGTATTCATGCGGCACGATCAGCGGCCCGACCAGCGCCGCCAGGGTGAGGACGGCGAGAATCACCAGGCTGACCATGGCGGCCTTGTTGCGCAGGAGGCGCCGGCGCGCGTCGTCCCACAGGCTGCGGCCGCGAACGGCCTTCTCCATGGCGCGGGCGCCGCTCTCGGAACCGATGGCGAAGCGGGGACCGGTCACGACAGTCGCACCCGCGGATCGAGCAGGGCCACGATGACGTCGGCCAGCAGGTTCAGCACCAGGATGAGCGTGGCGGAGAGGATCACCACCCCCATGACCACCGTGTAGTCACGCTGCAGCGCCCCATCGACGAAATACTTGCCGAGCCCCGGCAGCTGGAAAATCTTCTCGACGATCAGGGAGCCGGTGAACAGAGCCGCGGTCGCGGGGCCGAGGTACGACACCAGCGGGATGACCGCCCCGCGCAGGGCGTGGGCCAGCACGATCCTGTGCTCCGGCAGCCCCTTGGCCCGGGCAGTGCGCACATAGTTGGAGCGCAGCACCTCGACCATGCCCGCCCGCGTCAGGCGCGAGATGATCGCGATCTGCGGGAGCGCCAGGACGGTGACCGGCAGCACGAGGTTGGGCAGGGCGCCGTCGTTCCAGCCGCCGCTCGGCAGCCATCCCAGCTTGGAGCCGAACAACAGGATCAACAGTGGCGCGGTCACGAAGGTGGGTATGCAGACCCCGAGTATGGCTACCGCCGTGGCCACGTAGTCGGCGGGGCGGTTCTGGCGCAGCGCCGCGATCACGCCCAGGCTCATCCCGACCATGACCGCGATGATCAGGGACGACAGCCCGATCTTCACGCTGACCGGAAAGCCCTCGCGCACCATCTGCAGCACGGTCTTGTCGCGGTACTTCAGCGACGGCCCAAGGTCGCCGCGAACCACGCCCCCGACATAGGAAAAGTATTGTTCGTGCAGCGGCCGGTCGAAGCCGTACTTGGCCTTGATGTTGGCCTCGACCTCGGGCGGCAGCCGCCGGTCGATGTCGAAGGGGCTGCCCGGCGCCGCGCGCATCATGAAGAAGGCGAGCGTCACCACCAGGAACAGCGTCGGGATCGCGACAGCCAGCCGTCGTAACAGGAAGCGCAGCATGGTCGGCCTCGGCACGCCGGACGGAGATGGTCCGGCTTGCGAAGCTCACAGCCGTCCCGGATGATGTCAACGAAAGCCGCAAGGCGAACAGGGGTTTTGACGATGGTCGAGTTCCGGCGGGTCACCGACGACTTCTGGGTAGCGCCCCAGGTCTCCGAAGAGGATGTGCGCGCCGCGGCGGCGGCGGGTTTCCGGACGCTCGTCAGCAACCGCCCCGACGGCGAGGAGGCGGGGCAGCCCTCGGCCGAAGAGGTGCAGGCGTGGGCCGAGCAGAACGGCATGGCGTTCCTGAGCTTTCCGGTCAGCGGCATGCCGACGGCCGAAACCGCGCTCGCCCAGGACCAGGCCCTGACGGGGGGAGACACGCGCACCCTGGCCTTCTGCCGCACGGGGACGCGCTCGATCATGGTATGGGCGCTGGCCCAGTCCGCCCGCGGCCGGCCGCGCGACGAACTGCTCGAGGCGGGCGCGGCGGCCGGCTACGACCTGTCGAAGCTGCCGATCTAGCGGTCGATGGCCACCATGGCGCCCGCGCCGGCAAAGCCCGGAACCAGTTCGGTGTGCCCGCAGCTGGCCAGCACCAGCTGCATCGTCATGAGACAGAGGAAGGCCGCCGTTAGCCGCTGAAGCCGTTTTGATACAAAAAGCGCCGCCGCCACCGCCATCGCCAGGCCTCCCGATTGGTTTACGAATCGTAAACGCAAGCGGCGGGCCACTCCGCACCGTCCATCAGGAGAGCGACGCTTGATCCCCTACGTTCGCGATTTCGCCTTCGAGTACGGCCGCTGTGACCAGGTCTCGCCGCTGATCCGTCGGATGGTGGCGAACAATCCGGGCCCGTTCACCTTCACCGGCACGGGGACCTACATCGTTGGCCGTGGCGAGGTGGCGGTGATCGACCCCGGCCCCGCCGACGACGCCCATCTGGCCGCCCTGCTGCGCGCGGTGGAGGGCGAGCGCGTAACCCATATCCTCGTCACCCACACCCATCTGGACCACTCGCCCCTCTCCCGCCCCCTCGCCCGCGAGACCGGGGCGACCATCCATGCCGCCCGCCCGCCGGCGCCCGACGACGTGCCCGGGATCATCGTCGAGGAGGGCGACGACGGCGTCTTCCGCCCGGACGTCGAGATTACCGACGGCGCGCATTTCGAAGGCCCGGGCTGGACGCTCGAGCCCCTGGCCACGCCCGGTCACGCGTCCAACCACCTGTGTTTCGCGCTCGCCGAAGAGAACGCCCTGTTCAGCGGGGACCACGTCATGGGCTGGTCCACCACCGTCATCAGCCCGCCCGACGGCGACATGGGCGCCTACTACGACAGCCTGGATCGGGTGGCGGCGCGCGGCTTCTCGACCCTGTGGCCGACCCACGGCCCGCCGATCACCGAGCCCGCGCCCTTCCTGGCCGCCTACAAGGCGCACCGTCTGGACCGGGAAGCGCAGATCATCGAACAGGTCCGGCGGGGCCGCTCACGCATCGCCGACATGGTGCCGGTCATCTACGCGGCGGTGGATCAGCGGCTATGGCCGGCGGCCGCGCACTCGGTGCTGGCGCACCTGATTCATCTGGTCCGTCAGGGGAGCGTGGCCGCCGACGGGCCCCCGGGGCCGCAGTCGGCGTTCCGGCCGGCGTAAATGCCCTTGTTTCTCCCCCGCTCTCAGAATGCTCTTTCGGGAAGCCGCGATTCAATTGCCCGTGCAACAGTCTGCGGCTGCTCCGCAGTGAGGCTGAGAGGCAGGCGAATTCTGCACCCGCTTCTCCTTTCTATTACAACCCACCGCTTCCCTAAGCCGAGAGGTCCGATCGCCGGCTTTGCAGCGGCAATATCCGCAAGGGGCACACTTCTTGGATACAATATCGTAAAGTGTAACTTATCCCCCTTGATGTAAATAAAGCCCAGTGCGGAGAAAAGGCTGTTCCAAATCATTGGAACTAGAATCGTGAGAGCTATTGCGGTGAAGGCAAGCCAGACCCACAGAAATGCTGGGCCCACAAGCTCTATGAGCGCCAGATTTTCGGCAGCCCCCGTCAATTGCTCGAGAATGTGCCAAGCGAACGCCACTAGTACCAGCACGATTGGGAGGCGCCTGAATAGCATAAGAGGAACTGACAGACGCGCGATTGTCATGACCTGACCTTCCATCCCAGCTCCTCGACGACCTTTCGACCTAGGGGCGATGCACCGATCTTGCAGTTTGTGCAGCATCGGTTCGCGACACGACTGTGCCTAACGCTCGCTCGGGGACAGAAGTCCGTGCGGCGACATCCAGTCCCCCAATACCCCACCAGGCAATCACAGGCGGCTGGATGGCGGCCACTGGCCGCTTCCTGTCCCCGGAGCGCACCCCTACCCGCCCAGCGCCTTCACGATCTTCGTCACCCGGGCGCAGTTGGCGCCGATGTCCGACATTCCGACGCGGCTGATGGAGCGGAAGTCGGTGCGGTGGGGCTGGATGCGGGCGACGACGTCGTCCTTGAAGCCGAACCAGAAGCTCTCGTGCGTGCCCTCGACTCGCCAGGGGGCGCGGCCGATGACCTGGACGCCGGCGGCCTCCATGGCCTCGGCCACCTGGTCGGGGTCGAGGCTGCGCATCACGGGTCTGGCGCCGGGGCAGGTCTCGGCGTTGATCTCGGCGATGCGACGGCCGCCCCAGGGCGGACCGACGCGGTCAGGCACGCGCGGGTCGGCCTCGACGGCGTTGGGCGACCCGGCGCGCTCGTCCATGATGCGGTCGGAGAAGCCGAGCGGCTGGCTCCAGTCGGTGGCGACGTCGTGGATCGGCGGCAGGGCCCTGGCGTCTGCCCGCAGCTTGAGGATGCCCCCCAGCACGGCCGCGGGGATGGCGAGGGCCACGAGGGCCATCAGGCCCCAGCGCCGAAAGTCCTTCAGCGACAGCAGAACCGCCGCGAGGCCGGCGACGACGCCGACAACCGCGGTCCAGAAGCCCATCTTCATGCTGATGAGGCCGAACCCGGTCTGCCAGTCTGTGATCCCGAACTTGGTCGCCCCCGCCCCCGCCAGCATGACCACGGGCGCGGCGACCCCGATCACCAGCGCCAGCTTGATGAGCCCGCCGGGCCCGTTGCGCGCAGCCATGGCCGCCTCCTATGCCGGTTCGTGGGTGGGAAGCCGGTAGTCCTTGAGCCGCTCGCGCAGCACCTTCTTGTCGATCTTGCCGGTGGCGCCCAGCGGGATGTCGTCGACGAACAGCACGTCGTCGGGCATCCACCATTTGGCGATCTTGCCCTGCAGGAAGTCGAGGAACTCCTGCTTCTCGGCGCTCTCGCCCTCCTTCAGCTTGATGAGGAGAACCGGGCGCTCGTCCCATTTGGGATGGGGCACGCCGATGACGGCCGCGAGCGCCGCCTTGGGATGGCCGACCGAGATGTTCTCGATGTCGATGGTGGAGATCCACTCGCCGCCCGACTTGACCACGTCCTTGGCCCGGTCGGTGATCTGCATGTAGCCGTCGGGGTCCATGGTGGCGATGTCGCCGGTGTCGAAGAAGCCCTCGGAATCAAGGATGTCGCCGCCGTCGCCCTTGAAATAGGACGCGGCCACGAAGGCGCCCTTGACCATCAGGTGGCCGAAGGTCTTGCCGTCGTGCGGCAGGCGTTCGCCTTCGTCGTTGGTCAGCTTCAGCTCGATGCCCATGGGCACGCGCCCCTGCTTGAGGCGCACGGGCATCTGCTGTTCGAACGGCAGGGCGGCGATCTCGGGCGTCAGGGTGCCGACAGTCCCCAGCGGCGAGGTCTCGGTCATGCCCCAGGCGTGGACCACGTCGACCTCGTAGTCGTCGTGGAAGGCGCGGATCAGGCTCTCGGGGCAGGCGGCGCCGCCGATGGTCACGCGCTCCAGATGCGGTAGCTTCAGCCCGTTGGCCTGCAGGTGCTGGAGCAGCATCTGCCAGACCGTGGGCACGGCGGCCGAATAGGTGACCTTCTCGCTCTCCAGCAGCTCGTAGATGGACTGGCCGTCCATCTTCGCGCCGGGCATGACCAGCTTGGCGCCCACCGCCGGGGCGGCGAAGGCGATGCCCCAGGCGTTGGCGTGGAACATGGGCACCACCGGCAGGATGGTGTCCTTCACCGATGAGCCCAGCACGTCGGCCTGCAGGCCGATCAGGGTGTGGATGAAGTTCGAGCGGTGCGAGTACAGCACCCCCTTCGGATTGCCCGTGGTGCCGGAGGTGTAGCAGAGGCCGCAGGCGGTGTTCTCGTCGAAGCCCCCCCACTGGCAGTCGGCCGACTGCTCCTCGATGATCCGTTCGTAGCAGTCCGCCCGCGGCAGCTTCGTCTGCGGCATGTTCCAGGCGTCGGTCATCACCACGACCCGCTCGACGGAGGGGCAGTGCGGGATGATGGCTTCCAGGATCGGCAGGAACGTCAGGTCGGTGAAGATGACCCGGTCTTCCGCGTGGTTGATGATCCAGGCGATCTGCTCGGGGAAAAGGCGCGGGTTCAGCGTGTGGCACACCGCGCCGATGCCCATAATGCCATACCAGGCCTCCATGTGCCGCTGGGTGTTCCAGGCCAGGGTGGCGACACGGTCGCCGAGCCTGATGTCCCAGCTCTTCAGGGCGTTGGAGACCCGTTTCGCCCGGTCATGCACCTCGGCGTAGGTCGCACGGACGATCGGCCCTTCCACGGAGCGCGTGACGATCTCGCGGTGGCCATGCCACTGGCGTGCGTGGTCGAGGATCTTGTCGACCGTCAGCGACCAGTTCTGCATCAGTCCGAGCATGCCCACCCCCGTCAGCGCGCCGTTCCATGCGGCGCTTGGGGCAGACGTTACGTTTGCAGGCGGCCGGACGCAACGATCCGGGATGCCTCGCGCGTTCGGCGAACAGACTGCTTACGGAAACGAACCTATCGCGCGACCGCTTCAATGTGCCGCATCCTGAGGTTGCCAATCTTGTCGCGTTTTGCGCGTCCTTGTAACAAGATGCACGATAGTCGCCGGGGGGTTGAGTGTACGGCAAGAGTGATGACCTGCCGACGGCGGGCCTGGCCGACCGGCTGGCCCAGAAGCGACGCAGGATTCTCGACGAGGCCGGCCGCCATTTCATGGCGCAGGGCTTCGCCGACACAGGCATCGAGATGGTCGCGCGGGACGCCAAGGTGTCCACGGCGACCCTCTATTCCCTGTTCCCAAGCAAGACCCATCTGTTCAACGCGGTGATCGAGGACGCGGGCGAGGCGTTCCGGACCCGTATCCGCGAGTTCCGCCGCCTCGACGGCTCCCCGCGCGACCGGCTGCAGTCCTTCGCCGTCAGCTACGCCCACTTCATGAGCGACCCGTTCGTCCGCGCCGTCTTCCGGCTCGTGGCGTCGGAGCGGCGGCGGTTCACGCCTGTCGCCCGCGACTTCTATGAAATGGGCCGCGACCAGTTCGGCGGGGCGCTGATCGCCCTGCTGAAGGAACTGCAGGCCGACGGCGTGGTCGAGGCGCCCGCCCCGGCGACCGCCGCGGGCCAGCTGCTGGGAATGATCGAACACCCGACCTTCATGGTGCCGCTGGTCACCGACGGCGAGATCGTGTGCTCCCGTTCGCCGGAAGAGATCGCCGCCGACGCGGTCGAGACCTTCCTGGCCCGATACGGAAACGGCCGCGCCTAGGGATAGAGCCGCTCGCGCAGCCAGCCCTCCCCCGCTCCCGGATCGAGCCGGAAGCTGAGCCGGTCATGCAGGCGGAACGGTCGGTCGCGCCAGAACTCGAAGCTCGTCGGCGTCACGCGGTAGCCCGCCCAGTGCGGCGGCCGGGGCGGCTGGCCCAGGCCGAACTGCAGGGCGAACTTCGCGATCCGCTTTTCCAGCGCCATGCGCCCGTCCATCGGACGCGACTGTTCGGACGCCCAGGCCCCGATCTGGCTGTCGCGGGCGCGGGAGGCGAAGTAGGCGTCCGCCTCCTCCGGCGACACGGGGGCCACCGTCCCGCGCACGCGGACCTGCCGACGCAGGGACTTCCAGTGGAAGAGCAGCGCCGCCTGCGGGTTCTCCGCCAGCTGCAGGCCCTTGGCGCTTTCGGTGTTGGTGTAGAAGACGAAGCCCCGCTCGTCGGCGCCCTTGAGCAGCACCATGCGCACGTCCGGCAGGCCCGAGGCGTCGGCGGTGGCCAGGGCCATGGCGTTGGGGTCGTTCGGCTCGCTCTTCTTCGCCTCGGCGAACCAGGCGTCGAACAGGGCGAAGGGCTCCTGCAGGTCGAAGATGGTCTCGTCGGCGTTGGCGGCGTGAGCGCGCGCGTATTCGTCGGCGGAAGGGCTGGGCGGGATGTCGGAGCGGTTCATGGCGCCGGTATAGCGCGGCCCCGGCCCGTCGTCCTTCGGCAAGCCGTGAATCTGCGCTAAGCCTTGCGGTCATGTCCCACAACACCTTCGGCCACCTGTTCCGCGTCACCACCTGGGGCGAGAGCCACGGGCCGGCCATCGGCTGCGTGGTCGACGGGTGCCCGCCGGGGCTGCCGCTATCTGCGGAGGATCTGCAGCCCTGGCTGGACCGCCGCAAACCGGGCGGCAGCCGCTTCGTCACCCAGCGGCGCGAGGCCGACCGGGCGCACATCCTGTCCGGCGTTTACGAGGGGCTGACCACCGGAACCCCAATCTCGATCCAGATCGCCAACGAGGACGCGCGCTCCAAGGACTACGGCGACATCGCCGACCGCTTCCGGCCCGGCCACGCCGACTACGCCTGGTTCGCCAAGTACGGCGTGCGCGACCCGCGCGGGGGCGGGCGGTCCTCGGCGCGGGAGACGGCGGCGCGGGTGGCGGCCGGCGGCGTGGCGCGCCTGGTGCTGGGCGAGCGCGTCAGGATCCGCGCCGCCCTGGTCCAGATCGGCCCGCACGCCATAGAGCGGGAACGCTGGGACTGGGACGAGGTCGAGCGCAATCCGTTCTGGTGCCCGGACGCCGACACCGCCGCCCGCTGGGAGCAGTTCCTCGACGAAACGCGCAAGGCCGGCTCCTCCACCGGCGCGGTGGTCGAGGTGCAGGCCGAGGGCGTCCCGGCGGGATGGGGCGCGCCGGTCTACGGCAAGCTCGACGCGGAGCTGGCCGGCGCCCTGATGTCGATCAACGCCGCCAAGGGGGTGGAGATCGGCGCGGGCTTCGCCGCCGCGGCCCTGTCGGGCGAGGACAACGCCGACGAGATGCGCATGGGCGAGGACGGTCCGCTGTTCCTCTCCAACGCGGCCGGCGGCGTGCTGGGCGGCGTGTCCACGGGCCAGACCATCGTGGCGCGGGCCGCCTTCAAGCCGACCTCCTCGATCCTGACGCCCCGGCGCACCGTCGACCGCGACGGCCGGGAGGTCGAGGTATCCACAAAGGGCCGCCACGACCCCTGCGTGGGCATCCGCGCCGCGCCGGTGGTCGAGGCCATGACCGCCTGCGTGCTCGCCGACGCCTTCCTGCGGCATCGGGGCCAGACGGGCGGCGGCGCCTTCCGCCCCGGCCGCGAAGGGCGAAGCCTGCCTCTTCCGTAACAGCCTCTGTTACCCATATCAGGTTTCTGACAGGTTCAGGAGCACGTCCATGATCGACCGCAGACCCTTCGACAGCCTCGGCGGCGCAGACCACGGCTGGCTCAAGGCCAGACACCACTTCTCGTTCGCCGGCTACCATGATCCCGCGCGCATGGGCTGGGGCTCGCTGCGCGTCTGGAACGACGACGAGATCGCGCCGCAGACCGGCTTCCCGCCCCACCCGCACGCGGACATGGAGATCATCACCTACGTCCGCGAGGGCGCCATCACCCACCAGGACAGCCTGGGCAACAAGGGCCGCACCGGCGCCGGCGACGTGCAGGTGATGTCCGCCGGGACCGGCGTGCGCCATGCCGAGTACAACCTGGAGGACGAGACCACGCGCATCTTCCAGATCTGGATCCTGCCGACCGAGCGGGGCGGCGACCCCGCATGGGGCGCCCGCCCCTTTCCCAGGGCCGACCGCTCCGGCCGCTTCCAGGTGCTGGCCAGCGGGATCGCGGGCGACCCCGAGGCCCTGCCCATCCGCACCGACGCGCGGGTGGTGGGCGCGACCATCCCCGCCGGCGAGACGGTGACCTATGACCTGGGCGCCGGCCGCCACGCCTATCTGGTGCCGGCGAAGGGCGCGGTGGAAGTGAATGGCGTGCGGCTCGACGCCCGCGACGGGGCCGCCATCCGCGACGAAGAAGTGCTGACCCTGAAGGCCCTGGAAGAGGCCGAGGTGGTGCTGGTCGACGCCGCCTGACGGCGACGCGACGCAGGGCGGCGCGGCGTGGACTCTGCTAAGGCTGACGACTCCCAGCCGGAGCCCTCCATGCCGCGCCTTCTTCCCATCGCCCTCCTGGCCGCCGCCTTCGGGCTGGGCGGCTGCCTCGCCGCCGCGGCCACCGGCGCGGTCGTCGGAACGGCCGGCGCCGTCGTCGTCGGCGGGGCCAAGGCCACGGGCGCCGTCGTCGGCCGGTGTCTTTTACA
>JAEZEZ010000019.1 GCA_023432855.1 Pseudomonadota bacterium
ATTTCGCGCAGCACGTCGGCGTCCACATCCGACAGTCGGTTGACGTAGACGCACCCCTTGCCCGCCTTGTGCTTGCCCAGCCGCGCCAGCAGATCGTCCCGGCCCTCATCGCAGCCGGACAGGTAGAAGACCAGGTTAGCCTTGCGCGGCGAGAAGCCGACCAAGGGCGCATCGCCCTCGTGGCCGCTGGCGTAGCGGTAGTGGTAGGCCCCAAAGCCTATGATCGATGGGCCCCACATCACCGCCGGCTCGCCCGTCGCTTCGGTCATCAGGGCGCAGGCGGCCAGGGCGGCGGCCCGGCGCTTCGGGTCCTCGACGGCGGCGATGAAGTCGGTGACGGAGACGGGGGTGGGTTTGGTCTTCTGTTCGACGGCCATGGCCTCACTCCCCTTCGTCAGGGATCCGGCCCTGACTAGTTGTTCGCCCCCTGGTGTAGCGCCGATCGGCTGTCACCTCACCTATGGCGAAGTCAACCGAGCCGGCGGGTCACCGCATGTCCTCCAGTCGCTCGGAGACCACGACCGACCTTGCCTGATGCCCCTCTGCGGCGCTGGAAGGCCCCGGCGGCAGGCCGAGGAAGCGCCAGATATGATCATAGGCGCCGTCGCGCGTCAGCGTGCTGTGGTTGGAGCCCGCCATCCGCACGAAGGCCTTGGGCGGCCGGGCCATCCGGTATAGCGCCCACCCTTGCTCGAATGGGATCACCTCGTCGGCGTCCCCGTGGATGATCAGCACCGGCTCCTCGACCTCCCCGATGATGTCGCGCGAGCGGTACTGGTCCAGCATCAGCAGGCGCACGGGCGCCCACGGATAGGCCTTGGCGGCTACGTCTGCCGTCGAAGTGTAGGGGGCTTCCAGGATCACCGCCCGGGCGGGCCGCTGGCTGGCCAGCCGCACCGCCACGCCGCTGCCTAGCGAGAAGCCGTGGATGACGATCCGGTCGGGACCAACCCGCCGGCCCAGCCAGTCGTATGCGGCCTCCGCGTCCCTGTGCAGGCCCGTCTCGGTGGGCCGCCCGGTCGAACCGTCGTAGCCCCGATAGCCGATGGCGAGGAAGCCGACGCCACGGTCCGCGATGCGCCGCCAGCGCCCTTTCTGCACGGCCAGCCCCGCGGCGTTGCCGTTGAAGAACAGGATGGTCGGATTGTCCCCCTCTGCCGGCCGCCACCAGCCGACCAGACGCTCGCCGTCCTGGGTGTCGATCCGGACCACCTGGATCGAGGGTCCGTCCGCATCGGGCGAGGCGCCGGGGGCGACCGGATAGTAGAGCAGGTCGCGCTGCAGGAAGAACATGACGCCGATCACGATCAGATAGACGGCGGCCACCCCGGACAGAGCCAGCAGGAGCGTCCTGAACAAGCGCCGTCGGTTCATGCCGAACCCGGATATCCGAGAGTGATCCCGCAGAAGGTCCGACCCATCACAGCGCCTTCACGATCCCCTCGACCATCTTCTTGGCGTCGGCGAACAGCATCATGGTGTTGTCGCGGAAGAACAGCTCGTTCTCGACCCCCGCATAGCCCGCCGCCATGCCGCGCTTGATGAACAGCACCGTCCCCGACTTCTCCACATCCAGCACCGGCATGCCGTAGATCGGGCTCTGCGGATCGGTCTTGGCGGCCGGGTTGGTGACGTCGTTGGCGCCGATGACGAAGGCCACGTCGCAGGAGCTGAACTCGCTGTTGATGTCCTCCAGTTCGAGCACCTCATCATAGGGGACGTTGGCCTCGGCCAGCAGCACGTTCATGTGCCCGGGCATGCGGCCGGCGACCGGGTGGATGGCGTACTTCACCTCCACCCCCTCCTCCTTCAGGGTGTCGGCCATCTCGCGCAGGGCGTGCTGGGCCTGGGCCACGGCCATGCCGTAGCCGGGGACGATGATGACCTTGGACGCGTTCTTCAGGATGAAGGCGGCGTCGTCGGCGGAGCCCTGCTTGACCGGCCGCGTCTCCACGGCCCCGCCGGCAGCGCCGGCCGTCTCGCCGCCGAACCCGCCGAGGATCACCGAGATGAAGCTGCGGTTCATCCCCTTGCACATGATGTAGCTGAGGATGGCGCCGGAGCTGCCGACCAGGGCACCGGTGATGATCAGGGCGATGTTCTCTAGCGTGAAGCCCAGCGCCGCCGCCGCCCAGCCCGAATAGCTGTTCAGCATCGACACCACGACCGGCATGTCCGCGCCGCCGATCGGGATGATCAGGGTCACCCCGATGATCAGGGCGATGGCGAACAGGGCCCAGAAGGCCCACATGGCCGTCCCGCCCGAGATGATCATCACCGCGATCAGGGCGACGATCGCCATGCCCAGGGTGATGTTGATGAAATGGCGCGCGGGGAGCAGGATCGGCGCCCCGCTCATGTTGCCGTTCAGCTTGGCGAAGGCGATCACCGAGCCGGTGAAGGTCACCGCGCCGATCGCCAGCCCCAGCGACAGCTCGATGATCGACAGCGCCTTTATCCCGCCGAGCCCGTCGGAAATCCCGAACGCCTCGGGCGAATAGACCGCGCCGACCGCGACCAGGCAGGCGGCCAGGCCCACCAGGCTGTGGAAGGCCGCGACCAGCTGCGGCATGGCGGTCATCGGCACGCGCCGGGCGATCACCGCGCCGATCCCGCCGCCCACGGCCACGCCGCCGAAGATCAGCAGCAGGGTAAGCGGATCGAGCGCACCCGTGCTCCACAGCGTGGCCAGGGTCACCGCAATGGCGATGGCCATGCCGACCATGCCGTAGGTGTTGCCCTTGCGGCTGGTTTCGGGACTGGAGAGGCCGCGCAGGCTGAGAATGAACAGGACGCCCGAGACCAGATAGGCGAGCGCGGCGAAGCTGGCGTTCATGCGGGGGCCTTTCGGGGGGTGTAGCGGCGGGCGGTCATCGCGCCCCGTGCGTGTGGGACAGGCGCCAGAGGGCGGCGGCGATGATGATCGGGCTGACCACCATCAGGAACCATTCCAGCGGATGCTGCGGGCCGTGCTTGACCAGGATGAGCACCAGGTTGGCGGCGAAGATCAGCACCAGTCCGCTGTCGTTGAGCCGCATGCGCCGGATCTCCTGGCCGCGGAAGGCGGTCCAGGCGGCGATGACGAGGGCGGCGCCCAGGCCCATGGCGATCCACGCGCCGGTGCTGGCGACGACAGCCGGGTCCGGACCGATCACGCACCGCCCCTCCTGTCCCCCGGAGCCATCGTCAGTGGACCAACGGCATGGCCGGCAGGCTGGGCCCGGCAATCAGGACGATCGCGGAGGGCATGCTCACGCCCCCTGCTCGCTGGCCCGCGGGCGCCGGCGGCGCAGCGCCGCGATCAGCTGGAAGACCACCGCCGTCGCCAGGGCCAGCACCACATAGGCGATGGCGCCCGGGCGGCCTTCGTCAGCGGCCATGCCGACCAGGGTGGGCATGGCCAGCAGCGCGGCGCCGGTGAGAAGCAGGCCCAGGCTGCTGGACGGCCGCACGTAGGGGCGGTTGCGCAGGAAGGCGGCGACGTAGCCCCCGATCGCCGCAAGCGCCGCGATCCAGCATATCCAGTCGAGGGTGATCAGCAGGCCCGGGCTCATTTCGCCGCCTTCTTCTTGTACATGGCCAGCATCCGCTGGGTGACCAGGAAGCCGCCGAAGATGTTGACCCCGGCAAGCGCCGCCGCGACCACGCCTGCGCCCTTGCTGATCCAGGCCCGCGCCCCTTCCTGCTCCCCGCTCATGGCCGCCGCCGCCAGCAGGGCGCCGACGATGATGACCGAGGAAATGGCGTTGGTGACGGCCATCAGCGGCGTATGCAGCGCGGGCGTCACGCTCCACACCACGTAGTAGCCGACGAAGATCGCCAGCACGAAGATGGCCAGGCGGAAGACGGTGGGATCGACGTGTTCCATGGCTATGCCTTCAGTCCTTCATGCACCACCGCGCCGTCGCGGGTGACGAGCGCCGCCTTGAGGATCTCGTCCTCCCAGTCGGGCGCAACCGCGCCCTCCTTCGCCAGCAGGCCGACGAAGGCCAGCAGGTTCTTGGCGTAAAGGCCCGAGGCGTCGGCGGCGACGCGGCCGGGCAGGTTGCCAAGCCCCACGATCTTCACGCCGTTGGCGGTTTCGACGACCTCGCCCGGACGCGAGCCCTCGACGTTGCCGCCCTGCTCGACGGCCAGGTCGACGATCACCGAGCCCGGCTTCATCGACGCCACGTGCGCGGCGGAGACGAGCCGGGGCGCCGGGCGGCCGGGAATCAGGGCGGTGGTGATGACCACGTCCTGCTTCTGGATGTGGCTGGCCACCAGCGCCGCCTGCTCGGCCTTGTAGGCGTCGCTCATTTCCTTGGCGTAGCCGCCGGCGGTCTCGGCCTGCCTGAACTCCTCGTTCTCGACCGCGATGAACTTGGCGCCCAGCGAGGCGACCTGTTCCTTGGCGGCGGGGCGCACGTCGGTGGCGGTGACCACCGCGCCCAGCCGCCGGGCGGTGGCGATGGCCTGCAGGCCGGCGACGCCGACGCCGATCACGAACACCTTGGCCGCGGCCACCGTGCCGGCGGCGGTCATCATCATCGGGAAGACCCGGCCGTACGCCTCCGCCGCCTCGATCACCGCCCGGTATCCGGCGAGGTTCGCCTGGCTGGACAGGGCGTCCATGACCTGGGCGCGGGTGATGCGGGGGACGAATTCCATCGCAAACGCCGAGGCCCCGGACTTCGCCAGGGCCTGCAGCAGTTCCTTCTCGCGATAGGGGTCGAGCAGGGCGACGACAGCGGCGCCCTTCTTCAGGGCCGACACCTGGCCCTGCTCCGGGCCACGCACCGACAGCACGATGTCGGCCTTGTCGAGCACCTCGCCCACGACGCGGGCTCCGGCCTCGGCGTAGGCGGCGTCGGGATAGGAGGCGGCCTGTCCGGCGCCGGTCTCGACCAGCACCTCCGCGCCCATGGCGACGAACTTCCTGACCGTATCGGGGGTCGCCGCGACGCGCGTCTCGCCGGCGCGCCGCTCCCTGATCACAGCGATCGTGAACCCCACGCCGGCCCCTCGCGTCCTGGTTAATCCGGAGACGGGGACGTTAGGCTGACCCGGCGGGCGGCGTAAAGCCACTCTCCTTCTCGTTTTTCGAGAAGGATGGCCCGGCATGCCGGCGCGCGCAGCGCAAAGGCCCATGCCGGAGGATGAGCGGGAAGCGGGACGGTGGCGGGGCGACCCTCACGCGACAGCGATTCCCGCTCACTCTCCCGCGCAAGAACCTCCGGCGCCGAAGCGCCTCCGGTGCGCGGGGCCCTCTCTCTCGGAGGCGAGAGAGAGAGAGATGTCGTTAGTGCGCCTCGGGCTTCTTGCGCAGCATGAACCAGCCCAGCACCATCATCACCACGAAGGCGATGGCGCCCGGGAAGAAGCCCGCGTCGGTGGCGAACCAGATGGTAAGGCCGAGCAGGCTCGCCGCGGTCAGCAGCGATCCCCACTTGGTCAGGCCCATGAACAGGTCGTAGGTCGCCTTCTGCTCCGAGATGTCCATCTGGCCGCGGTGGTATTCCTCGTGCTCGGCCATGGCCGGCGTCTCCTCAGGAAAGGCTTCGAATTCAGGGGCGGACCTATACCACGCCGCCGCCGGGCTCAAGCTGTCACGTCGCGGATCGCCCCCGTCCGCGAAGCTCGGCAGTATCGTTCCGGCACACAATAACCCGATCTTCACCCGCGCCCCGTACAACGAAGGCTGAAACGACCCGGGACGTCAGATTCCGGGCGCTCAAGGTGGACGGGTGTTTCCAATGGCCAAGACGGTTCTCGTCGTCGACGACGACCCGACGCAGCGGCGTCTCATCCAGGCGGTTCTCGACCGCGAGGGCTACGAGGTGGTCCACGCCGAGAACGGGCGCGAGGCGCTCGAGCGGCTCCAGCACGGCGGCGGCGCCGACGTGGTCCTGCTCGACCTCGTCATGCCCGGCCTGTCGGGCATCGAGACCCTGACCGAGGCGCGCGCCGCGGGCGTACGCACGCCTGTCGTGGTCCTTACCGCCACCGGCGGCATCGACACGGTCGTGAAGGCGATGCAGGCCGGGGCCCAGGACTTCTTCGTCAAGCCGGCCAGCCCGGAGCGGATCCTGATCTCGATCCGCAACGCCCTGCAGACCGGCGACCTGGTGGCCGAAGTGGACCGGCTGAAGAAGCGATCGACCAACCAGACGGGCTTCGACGACCTCGTCGGAAACTCGCCGGCCATGACCATGGTCAAGCGCCTGGGAGAGCGGGCGGCGAAGTCCGCCATCCCCGTCCTGATCCTGGGCGAGAGCGGCGTCGGCAAGGAAATGATCGCCCGCGCCGTGCACGGCGATTCCGAGCGCGCCGGCCGCCCCTTCGTGGCCGTGAACTGCGGCGCCCTGCCCGCCAACCTCGTCGAATCGATCCTGTTCGGGCACGAGAAGGGCAGCTTCACCGGCGCCACTGACAAGCACCTGGGCAAGTTCCAGGAGGCCAACGGCGGCTCGCTGTTCCTGGACGAGGTCGGGGAGCTCCCGCTCGAGATGCAGGTCAAGCTGCTGCGCGCCCTGCAGGAGCGCGAGATCGACCCGGTCGGCTCCAAGCGGCCGGTGAAGGTGGACGTGCGCATCATCGCCGCCACCAACCGCGACCTGGCCCAGGCCGTGGCCGAGGGCCGCTTCCGCGAGGACCTGTTCTATCGCCTGAACGTCTTCCCGATCGAGGCGCCGTCCCTGCGCGAGCGCCGCGAGGACATCCCGGCCCTGGTCGATCACTTCGTCCGCCGCTTCAACGTCGAGGAAGGCAAGCGAGTCGTGGGCGCCACGCCCGAGACGCTGGCCCTGCTGCAGGGCTTCGACTGGGCCGGCAACGTCCGCCAGCTCGAGAACGCGGTCTATCGGGCCATCGTCCTGTGTGACGGCATGTACCTGCAGCCGCACGACTTCCCGGCTATTTCGGGCGTCGCCGCGCCGCTGCCCGAGGCCGTCGACCGGCCCGCGGCGACGGTCGTCGCGGCGCTGCCGGCGGCGCCCGACGCGCCGGTGCGGTTCCTCGACGAGAAGGGCCACCTGCGCAAGCTCGAGGAGGTCGAACGCGACCTCATCCAGCACGCCATCGACGTCTATGCCGGCCACATGAGCGAAGTCGCCCGCCGCCTCGGCATCGGCCGCTCCACCCTCTACCGCAAGGTCCGCGAGCAGGGCATCGAGGTGGAGCTGAAGGAGGCGGGTTGACGGGTCGACCGACCAGTCTCCCGGCCCCGGCCGCCGCAGCAAAATGAGGTTGATGGGGTGACCGGTCCACGGCGCGATTGATCCTGCTCAAGGCGGCGCCGGTCTTCCGCAGCCATCCTTCCTGGCGGCGCGAGGGCGCGGAGCGGCTGGTCCTCGTGGCGCCCTACCTCTGCTACATGCGCCAGGACGCCCTGCTCCGGGCGAGCCGGCCAGCCAGCGGGTGGTCGGTCGTCTCCTCGCCGACCTCTTCGATCGCGTCGTCACGGTGGATCCGCATCTGCACCGCACCCGCGCGCTGGGCCAGGCGCTGCCCGGAACCGAGGCCGACAGCGTGTCGGCGGCCGACGCCTGCCGCAGGTGGCTGGACCGCCTTCCCGACGACACGGTCGTCATTGGCCCCGACTCCGAGGCGGCCCAATGGGTCGAGCCCCTTGCCGGCGGGCGCGACTGGGCGGTGCTCAGCAAGACGCGCCTAGGCGACAGGGCCGTAGAGATGGAAATCGAGGACACGATGGATCTCGCGGGCCGGCCCGGGCTGCTTGTCGACGACGTCTGCTCGACGGGCGTCACCCTGATGCGGGCGGCGGAACTGCTGAAGCGCCGCGGCGCGGCGGAGGTGACAGCGCTGGTCACGCACGCCCTGTTCGACCGGCGAACGGCGCGGGCCCTTCGCGAGGCGGGGGTGACGCGGATCGTCTCCACCGATTCCGTCCGGCACCCGACGAATCGAATACGCCTCGCCGGCACGCTGGCCGCCGCCCTGGCCCCGGCACTGCGCCGCCAGGAAGCCCGACCGACCCTCCAGCCCTGCGGCCACACGCCGGATTTCTGAAGTAAGTGACGAGCAGGACGTCGAAGTTGAGCTGACGGAGAGGCCGCGCATGGGCGTGGACTAGCAACCCGGCTTGCCACTCACCCCCGAACCAGTGTGCGATTCCGCCTCGCGGCCGCGGGTTCCGCCGCCGCGACGGCGGTCTTTGACAATTGAACTTCAGCGATGACTCGGATCACGGTTTTCGAGGGGTGAATTCCCTGTTCCGGAACGCTGAAATTCCCTGTTCCGGGACGGCCAAATCCCTGTTCCGGGACGGTGAATTTCCCTGTTCCGAGTTCCCTGTTTCCGGCTGAAAACCGCAAAAATTTCAATGCTGCGGTTGTTTGAGAATTTTCTGGCATCGGGAAACAGGGATCGGCAGGCGCGAGGACGGCGAACACCGGGGACGGGATGGCGGTCGCAGACCGCTTCCTGTCCCCGAAGGTCGCCTGCGTCCTGCGTTCGGGGACAGGAACGCGCCTGCGGCGCCGATCCAGTCCCCGAAGCGGCGCCGGCCGCTGTTCGACGGAACAGCGAAATAACAGCGGGGAACAGCGAGAAAACAGCGGGCGGAGTCGGCAAGGGCGGCGGCGCGCCCTCGTCCTTCGACACGCTCAGGATGAGGGCGACTGAGACGACGGTAGCCCCGAAATCCTCATCCTGAGCCTGTCGAAGGACGAGGATTTCGCTCCGCCCCGCTGTTCGCCGGAACAGCGGGAAAACAGCGGGAAACAGCGGGCAGACGCCTACTCCGGCTTCTTCCGTGTGAAGCCCTTGCGCGGTTTGAACTCGCGCTTCTCGCCCTTGGCCTTGGCGGTGATCTCTTTCAGCTTGCGGCCCTGCATCACCGACAGGGGCGCCGAAAGGTCGCCCTTGTCGGCGTCGCCGAAGGCGCGGCCGTAGGTCTTCACCCGCTCGGCCACGGAGCCGAGGAATTCGTCCTCCCACTCCGACAGCTGCACGCCGGTGCGCGCGGCGATGCGCTGGGCCTTCTTGAGGGCGTTGACGGCAGCCTTTTTCGCCCGGTCTCGGGCGACCTGCGCCGGGTGCTTGCCGGGCTTGGGCGGGCGGGCCGCCTTGCCCTTGCCGGGAGGCTTTCGCTGCACCCGGCCGACCGCGATCAGATCTCGCCGATGGCCGACAGATAGAGGTCGAGGATCGCCTCCTCCTCCTGGCGCTTGGCCTTGTCCTGCTTGCGCAGGCGGACGACCTTGCGGAGGATCTTGGTGTCGAAGCCCTCGCCCTTGGCCTCGGCCATCACTTCCTTGATGTCGCCGGCGATGGCGGCCTTGTCCTCCTCGAGCCGCTCGATGCGCTCGATGATGGTCTTCAGCCGGCCCTGGGCCGTGGCGGTCATGACGTCGGGGTGGGAAGCGAAGGACGCGTCGTCGGCCATGGCGGTCGAGGCTCCGAAAGAGAACTGCGGGATCGGCCCGACGCTAACCATGCGGCTTCCGCCGGCTCAACCGGCGCGGCGCGATTGGCTGCGGACCGCGACCTTCCGGCTGTGGATAAGCCTCAGGCCTTCGCCTTCTCGGCGGCGATCCAGGCTTCCACGTTCTGGCGCAGCTTGGCCAGGGGCACGACGCCCGAGCCCAGCACCACGGCATGGAAGCCCTTCAGGTCGAAGCGGTCGCCGAGCTCCCGCTGCGCCTGTTCGCGCAAGGCCATGATGAACAGCCCGCCGGAATCGTAGGAGGTCAGCTGGCCCGGCCAGACCGCGATGCGGTCGGCCATGTCCTTCGCGTCCTGGGCGGTGAAGCGCCCGGTCTCCAGCGCATAGGCCTCGGCCTGCTCGCTGGTCCAGCCGAAGAGGTGGATGCCCGGGTCCATGACCATGCCCCGCGCCGGCCACAGCCGTCGGGCGATCAGGGTGTGGTCGTTGTCGTAGAGCCCCAGCTCCTCGGACAGCATCTCGGAATAGCGCGCCCAGCCCTCGATGTAGGCGCCGTTGAAGCTGAGCTTGGAGATGTCGCTCTTGGGCAGGGCGGCCGAGGTCGCCAGCTGCATGTGGTGGCCGGGCCAGCCCTCATGCACGGCCGTGATGGCCGCCTGGGAGCGCCGTTCGCCGGCCACGTCGTCGAGGTTGATACGGTAGATGCCGGGCTTCGTCGGGTCGGTCGCGACCACATAGTGCGAGCTGACGCCCGAGCCGCGCATGAACTCCGGGAAGGGTTCGACGACCAGCGGCTGGCTGGGCACGGTCGCGAAGGCGCGCGGCATGGCCGCCTCGGCCCGGGCCACCACCGCGCGTGAGTAGGCCAGCAGCTCGGCCTCGTCCTTGAAGCGGTTGGCGGGGTCCTCGGCGATGCGCGCGACGATCGTGGGGAGGTCGGACGTCCCGAACGCCTTCTCGCCCAGGGCCTTCACCCGCTCCATATTGGCCGCCACCGTGCGCTGGCCGAGTTCGAAGACCTCGCGGCCCGAGCGGTCGAGCGTGGTGTAGCTGCGCAGGCTGGCGCGGTAGCAGGCCTCGCCGTTCGGGTGGGCGAGGATCCCCAGGCTCTCGCGCGCGGCGGGCAGGTATTCGGCGACGAGGAAATCGCGGTATCGCTTCATCGCCGGGTTGATGCGGTTGGCGACCACCGCTCGCATGGCGGCCTTGAAGGTCGGATCGTCGTCCCGCTCGGCCGGAGAGAGGAACGGCGACTTGTCCACCGGCTGGGCCAGCAGGGCGTCGAACTGCTTGATGACCCGAGCGACCACCGTCTTCGGCGCGGAATAGCCGGCGGCCAGGCCGCGGCGCAGGTTGGCGATCTCGTCGTCGACCACCTTGGGCATGGAGCCCCAGCGCCTCAGCGCCTCGCTCCGCGCCTCGGGCGTCCCGACAGCCTGCTTTGCGGCGATGTCGGCCATGCCGGTCTGCCAGCCGAAGTGGCTGACGTTCCACAGCTCGCCCCGGCACACGCGCGACCCGATGCTGGATTCCAGCTGCTCCTTCAGGATGGCGTAGTCGATCCCGTCGGCGGCGTTCAGGGTCGCTGGGTCGATCCGTTGCAGCCGCGCGTAGAGGCCGTCCTCCACCGCCTCGATGGCCGCGATCCCCGCAGCGCTGCGATCGGCGAAGCGGTCCTGGTAAGGCGCCTTCAGGCCGGTGAAATACTCGATCGTCGGGTCGTAGGCGAGGAAAGCCTGGATGGCGTCGCGACTGATGGCGGCGAGCGCCTCGGACCGCTGGGCCTGATCGGCAGGCGCTGACTGGGCCAGGGCGGCGGGCGCGAGCGGGCCCCACGCCATGGCGAAGATGGCCGCGGCGGTGACGGCGTGGCGCAGTTTCATGATCGGCCCCCTGACTGGTCGAGGCCGCACGGTCCGCCGTGCAGCCAGGGGCCGCAAGTTAATTGCAGTTCAGGCGATCAGCGGCAGCAGCTCGCCATGGCGCTGCTGGACGAGCACGCGGGCTTCGCGGCCTTCCGCCTTCGACTTGGCGGCCAGGCGCAGGGCGGCCTCCTCGGCGTCGACGCGGTACTGGAAACGGCCCCAGCGGCGGTCGCCGGACAGCAGGCGCCAGCCGTCGGGAAAATGGACGATGGTGATATCGGACACGGACTCGGACTGCTTCACTGGGCGCCCCCGGGGATGATCGGCGGCGGCGGGATAGTCCCGATTGATTGCGGAACGGCGACAGAACGGCGACAGCCAAGCTTCGTTCCAGGCAGCAAAAAAGCCGCGGCGGGACCCGCGGCTTCCTGCGAACTCGGCGGCGGCCCGGCGGGCCGCCGGACCTCAGCCCTGCTTCGCCTTGAAGCGCGGGTCGGTCTTGTTGATCACGTAGACGCGGCCCTTGCGGCGCACGACCTTGCAGTCCCGGTGGCGGGACTTGAGCGACTTGAGCGAGCTGCGGACTTTCATCGTGATCGGGCCCTGAGAAAAACAAACGCCGCCCTTCGCCGTTCAGGCGCCGAGCGGTGCGAGCGCGGGGGTATATGCCGTGGAGCCCCGCAAAGTCAACGGGCTTCCCCATCCGGCCCGCCACGGCCGCGCTTAACCAATATAGCAGCCTTGTGATTGAACGGTTCGCGCCGCGGTTGCTAGGCTCCCCGCATGAAACTGCGTCTGTTCCTGATCGCCTGCCTGGGCGCCTGCGCCCCGACCGTGTCGGCCGTGACCCCTACCGTCACCGCCGAGGCGGACCTGCCGCCCGTGGGCGCAGCCGGCGGACTCGTGATGATCGCGGACACGCGACCCGTGGGTCAGACCACGCCCAGCCAGCCGGTGCCCTATTCCTCGATCGCCTCCCCCGGAGACGACGAGGCGAGGCTGAGGGCATGGCGCGCAGCCTTCATCCAGAAGGCCGTGGCGGCGGGCGTGAGCCGCCAGACGGCCGAGCGGGAGCTGGCCAACATCACCGTCGAGCGCGACGCCATCAGGCTGGACGGCTCGCAACCCGAGTTTTCGACCCCTGCCGGCCTCTACATCCAGCGCGACACGGGCGAGGCCACGGTCCAACGGGCGCGCGCCAAGATGCGCGAGCTGAGCTGGCTGCCCGAAATCGAGCAGCGCTACGGCGTGCCCGGGGAGATCATCGTCGGCATCTGGCGCCAGGAATCGGACCTCGGCGGCAACACCGGCTCCTTCGACGTCATCAACACGCTGGCCACGCTCTCGGCGCTCAGCGAGCGCGCCACGCCCGAGCGCACCGCCACCCGCCGCGCGGCGATGGAGGGCTATCTGATCGATGCGCTGAAGGCGATCGACGCGCGCAAGCTGACCCGCGCCGAACTGAAGGGATCCTGGGCCGGCGCCGTGGGTCAGGTGCAGTTCATGCCGACCCACATCCTGAACCTGGCCGTCGACGGCGACCGGGACGGCAAGGTCGACGTCCGCGGCTCCGCCCGCGACGCGTTCCACTCCGCCGCCGCCCTGCTGCGTCGCGACGGATGGAAGCCAGGCCAGGGATGGCACCAGGAGGTGACGCTGCCGGCGAACTTCAACTACGACCTGGTCGAAGGGCCGAAGATGACGCCGGCCGAGTGGGAACGGCTCGGCGTGCGGCGGGTGGACGGCGGCCGCTGGTCCAGCGCCGACGCCGAAGCCCAGGCCGGCCTGATCCTGCCCGCCGGCGCGTCCGGGCCCGCCTACCTGGCGCTTCCGAACCACTACGTCATCCGCAAGTACAATGGCTCGGTCGGCTCGCCGCACTACGCCATGACCGTCGGCATCATCGCCGACCGCATGCTGGGACGCCCCGGCCCGTCGAGGTCCTGGCCCGCCGAGAACCGCTTCTCGGTTGCGGAAATCACCGCGGCGCAACGGGCCCTGACCGCCCAGGGCTTTGACACCAATGGCGCGGACGGCCGCATCGGTCCCGACACTCGCGCGGCGGTGAAGGCCTGGCAGAAAGCCAACGGCGTCACCCCCGACGGCTACCTCACCAGCGGCCTGATAGCCCGCATCACCGGCCAGCAGCGCGGCGGGTAGCGGATCAGACAGGGGTCGGGGGCGCGGGGCCCTCGAGCTCCACAGCCGTGACGCCCGCCGACTTCAGGGTGCGGTCCCAGAAGGCGTAACCCAGCATGAGGGCGATCAGCCCTAGGTTCATCAGGAACGGCGCGGGGCCCTTCCACTCGTAGAGCGCGACCCCGATCACCGGCGCCGCGAGCCAGCCCGCCCCGTTGACCGCGGCCACCGCGCCGGCCACCGCCCCCTGCTCGCTGCCCTTGGCCGCGAGCGAGGCGCCCGCCGTGAAGCCCGGCCGGGCGAAGCCGAAGCCGAGGCTGAGCAGCGAGAAGCCGATGACGATCGAGAAATAGCCCGGCGCGAATACCAGCAGCAGGTTGCCCGCCGCAGCCGTGGCGGCGCCGAGGCGCAGAAGCTCCTTCGGGCCCAGATCGAGAATCCGGATGAGGCCCCACTGCGCAATCAGGGCTGCCGCCGCGCCGGCGAACATGGCGATGCCGATGAAGGCCTGGGCCTGGGCAGGGCTCTGACCGAGCGCGTCGATGACGTGGAAGCCCAAGACCTGGGTATTCACCGCCTGGGCGCTGCCCATCAGGAAGCCGTAGACCAGGAAAGGCATGAAGCGCGGATCGAACCAGACGCCCCGCGCCGGCGCCATGGCCTTGGTCGGCCGCGCCCCTTCGGGGGTCAGCGGAATGTCACCGGACGGCAGCCTGCGCCAGATCAGGTACATCACCACCGCGCCGATCACGGCGAAGGCGAACATCGGCCCGGCCAGGCCCACGCCGGGGAGCACGAAGAAGGGCGCAAGCGCCGGGCCTACGATGGTCCCGAGGCCAAAGGCGGAGGCCAGCAGCGCCAGGGACGCAGTGCGCTCCTTCCGGTCGGTGCGGTCGGCGACATAGGCCTGGGCGGCGGGATTGGCGGCGGCGCCGATCAGGCCGTAGATCGCCCGCGCCACGGCCATGCCTGCGAGGATGGCCACCGGCGCCGCGAGATGCGCGAGGCCCGCAAGCACGACAAGGCCGAACAGCAGCATCGACGCGGTGAAGCCGGCAAGCCCCAGCAGCATCATCGCCTTGCGTCCGCGCTTGTCGGACTGAGCGGCCCAGAATGGCGACGTGAGCGTCCAAAACAGCGCCGAGAGCGAGAACACCGACGCGATGAGGGTGTCCGACACGCCGATCTCGCGCCCGATGGCCGGCATCACCGTGATCAGCGCATTGCCCCCCGCCGCCGTCGTCATCAGGGCGGCGAAGACCAGGACGAACGGCAAGTTTCCCGGCTTGCGCATGGGCGGCTCGCCCCTCCCTTGAGGGCCGGGTCCCGACCGGTCATGGTGCATGCTTTCAGCAGGGGCGACGGGCATGCGATCCATCATGCGGACGGCGGGTTCGACGGTTGCGGGACTTGCGGCTCTGGCGACGGCGATGGCCGCGCCATCGGCATACGCCCTCGAACCGGCCCAGGTCGAGAGCGTTCGCAGCGCCGCCGCCGCGATGCAGCCCAAAGTCGTCGCCTGGCGCCGCGACATCCACGCCCACCCCGAACTGGCCAATCGCGAGAAGCGGACAGCCACGATGGTGGCCAAACACCTTCAGAGCCTCGGGATGGAGGTGGAGACCGGGGTCGCCCACACCGGGGTCATCGGCGTGCTTAAGGGCGGCAAGCCCGGGGGCGTCATCGCCCTGCGCGCCGACATGGACGGCCTGCCGGTTCAGGAGCAGACCGGCCTGCCTTTCGCCAGCCGGGTCACCACGACCTACAACGGCCAGACCGTCCACGTGGCCCACGCCTGCGGCCACGACAGCCATGTGGCGATGCTGATGGGCGCAGCCGAAATCCTCGCCGGCATGCGTGCGGAAATCCCCGGCACGATCGTCTTCATCTTCCAGCCGGCGGAAGAAGGCGCCCCGGTCGAGGAGGACGGTGGGGCGCGGTTGATGGTCAGGCAGGGCGTGCTCGACAGGTACAAGCCCTCCGCCATCTTCGGCATTCACTCGCTCAAGGGAGAAGCCGGAACCCTGCAGTACCGACCCGGTTCCCTGATGGCGGCCGCCGACGAAATCCACATCAAGCTGAAGGGCAAGCAGACCCACGGCGCCTGGCCATGGCAGGGGATCGATCTGGTGGGCGTCGGCGCCCAGATCGTCCAGGCTCTGCACAGCGTCGCCGCGCGGCAGATGGACGTGCGCATGCCCCTGGTGCTGACCATCGCGACCTTCAACGCCGGCGTCCGTTACAACATCATTCCCGAGGAGGGGGAGCTCTCCGGGACCCTGCGCACATTCGACCCCGCGCAGCGGACAGAGGTAAAGCGCCGCATCGAAAGGACATCGAAGGACATCGCAGCCAGCTGGGGCGCCACCGCCGAGGTCTCGTTCGTGGAGTCCGGGCCGGTCACCCGCAACGATCCCGAGCTCTCGTCCCAGGTCTTCGACAGCCTGGTGCTGGCGGCCGGGCGCGACAAGGTCTCGAACGACATCCTGCCCACCACTGTCGCCGAGGACTTCTCGTACTTTCAGGAGAAGATCCCTGGGGTGTTCGTGTTTCTCGGCGTCACCCCGCCGGGGATCGACCAGGCGGACGCCCCGCCGAACCATTCACCCCAGTTCGACGTCTGGGAGCCGGCGATGGAGGTCGGGGTCAGAGCACACGTCTTCGCCGCGCTGCGCTACCTCGCGGGTGAAGGTCGCTGAACCCAAACGCCTTCGCGAAGGCAACTCCGCCTTAAGCATTCGTCGTCCATGCTCCGCTCGACTAACCATCGAGCGGGCGGGCTCCTTTCATGTTCCAGATCATCGGCATCGTGGTGCTCTTCGCCATGGTGTTCGGCAGCTACATCATGGCCGGCGGCAATATGGGCGTGATCACCCATGCCCTGCCGCACGAGATGATGGCCATCGGCGGCGCAGCCATCGCCGCCTTCCTGATCGGCAACAAGGTCTCCACGATCAAGGCGACCGCGGGCTGCTTCGGCAAGGTGTTCGGCGGCCCCAAGTGGAAAGCATCGGATTACCGCGACCTGCTGACCCTGCTGTTCCTGCTGACCAAGACTATGAAGTCCAAGGGCGTCATCGCCCTCGAAAGCCACATCGAGAACCCGCACGACTCAACGATCTTCAATCGCTTTCCGAAGATCATGAAGGATCACTTCGCCATCGACTTCATCTGCGACACGCTGCGGATGATGACCATGAACCTGGAGGACCCGCACCAGGTCGAGGACGCGATGGAGAAGCAGCTGGAGAAGCACCATCACGAAGCGCTTGCGCCTGCCCACGCGCTCCAGAGCATGGCGGACGCCCTGCCCGCGCTGGGCATCGTCGCCGCCGTGCTGGGCGTCATCAAGACGATGGGCTCGATCACCGAGCCGCCGGAGGTGCTGGGCGGCATGATCGGCGGCGCTCTCGTGGGCACCTTCCTCGGCGTCTTCCTCGCCTATGGCCTCGTCGGCCCGATGTCGACCCGCCTGAAGGAGGTGGTCGACGAAGAGGGGCAATTCTACAAGATCATTCAGTCGGTCCTGGTCGCCCACCTTCACGGCAACGCGGCTCAGATCTCCGTCGAGATCGGACGGGGCAACATCCCGTCCCCGGCCCAGCCGAGCTTCCTGGAGCTGGAAGAAGCGCTCAACAGCACGCCCACGGAAGCGGCCGCATAGATCACGAAGCTTGACCCTTGCTTCCGACTTTGGCCGCCGCTTCCGATCCGTGGCGCCTTCGCTAGCCTCGTTTACTGCTGCCTCATGGGTACGCCAGAACCGTATCCAGGCAGGGCTTTCACGCCCTTGCCCGCGATCACGAAGCCGTGAAATGACCTCTTGCGGCGGAGATCAAAAACGCGTTATCTCCGCGTGAAGCCGGAGATTCCCTTTCCGGTCTTCGTCCCTCTAGAAGGACCTGGGAAACATGATCCGCAAAATCCTCGTCGCCTCCGTGGCGATCGCCGCTCTGTCGGTCGCCGCCTGCCAGAAGAAAGAAGAAACCGCCGCCGAGCCGGCCGCTGAAGCCGCCGCCGCCGCTGACACGGCTGCCGACGCCGCCGCGACCGCCACGGAAGCCGCTGGCGATGCCGCCGCCGCCGCTGGCGAAGCTGCTGAAGCCGCTCCGGCCGACGCCGCTGCTCCGGCCGAAGGCGAAGCTGCTCCGGCCGAAACGGCTCCGGCTCAGTAATCTCGCTTCCCTTCGGGGATACGAGTTGGAGGGCCGCTCTTCGGAGCGGCCCTTTTTCGTTGGCTGCTGTATGTCCGGCCCATGACAGACGACGCTGACCCCTGCCTGGACTGGACGGAGAACCGCGCCCCCGTCTCAAGGCGGTTCGGTGATGTCTACTTCTCGGCTGAGGACGGGCTGGCGGAAACCCGCGCCGTATTCCTGGACGGCTGTGGATTGCCGGGAGCGTGGATCGGTCGATCCCATTTCGTGGTGGCCGAACTCGGGTTCGGCTCTGGCCTCAACATAGCCGCGCTGCTGGACCTCTGGAGGAGCAGCCGCCCCTCGAACGGACGGCTCCACGTCTTCACCGTCGAAGCGTTTCCGATGTCTGCGCCAGAGGCGTCGCGCGCCCTGTCCGCGTGGCCTGAACTGGGCGAGGCGGCCAGAGCCCTCACCGAGGCGTGGCCCTCCCGCACGCCCGGGTTCCACCGCCTCGACCTGCCTGCTTTCGGCGCCGTGATCGACGTGGCCGTCATGGACGTGGTTGAAGCCCTGTCAGCCTGGAGCGGGCGCGCCGATGCCTGGTTCCTCGATGGCTTCTCGCCCGCGAAGAACCCTCGCATGTGGAGCGACGAAGTTCTGGCGCTGGTGCGAAGCCGCTCGGCGCCGGGCGCCCGTGCGGCCACTTTCACGGTCGCGGGTGCGGTGAGACGGGGCCTCGAAGCCCAGGGCTTCACGGTCGCCAAGAAGCCCGGACATGGTCGCAAGCGCGAAAGGCTGGAGGCGGCGTTACCGGGATCGAGGACCCACGCGCGCGAACCGCGGGTCGCCATAGTCGGCGCGGGGATCGCCGGAGCCAGCCTCGCGCGTGCGTTGCTTGCCGAGGGGCTTAGGCCTGTCGTGGTCGAGTGCAGGACGCCCGGCGCAGGGGCCTCTGGCAATCCCGCCGCGCTGGTGACGCCTCGCTTCGATGTCGGTCCCGGGCCGGAAGGCGCCTTCTTCGCTCAGGCGTTCGAACGCGCCATTGCTCTGTACGAAGCGGCGCCGAACGTCGTCCTGGAGCGGGGAGCCCTCCAGCTCGAGGCAAGCCCACGCGACGCCCGCAGATTCGACGCGATCGCCGGTCAATCGATCTGGCCGTCCGGGGCGATGAACCGCGTGTCTCCAAGCGACGCAGATGAACTGCTGGGTGACGTTGCAGGACGCGGCGGCCTGTTCATCCGGGATGGACTGACCATCTCGCCAGCCGACGTATTGGATCGCTTCCTCGGCGGGTGCGACCTGCGCGCCGGCAGGGTGGAGAGCCTTGAGCGCGGTGAAGGGTGCTGGCGTCTGCTCGACCCGGATGGTCGTGAACTCGCCGAGGCGGAGGTTGTCTGCCTTGCCGCTGGCTGGGGCCTGTCATCCCTGCGGCCGGATCTTCCATTGTCGCCAGCGCGGGGCCAGGTCAGCTGGATCGATGGCCGTGCAGCCCGCGCAGCAGCCTGGGGCGGCTACGTGGTGCCCACCCGGTCAGGAGTCCTGTTCGGCTCCACATTCGATCGAGGGGACAGCAATACGGAGGTCCGGCCCCACGACCACGACCGGAATCTCGCGACCCTGTCTCTCGTTCGCGGCGCCTTGGCCGCTGAACTGGCCGACCGCCCATGGAGGGGTCGCGCCTGCATCCGGGCGACGACCCGCGACCATCTGCCGGTCGCGGGCCAGCTGGAGGCTGGGCTGTGGGTGCTGGGGGGCCTCGGTTCTCGCGGGTTCACGACCGGGCCTCTTCTGGCCGAGCATCTGGCGGCGTACATACTCGGGCTGCCTTCGCCGTTACCCCAGCCGATCGCGAGCCGGCTGCAACCACATCGCTGACCCGGAGGTTCGGGATCCTGCAAGCCGGGTCTCCACGGAGATGATGAAATGCGCACCCAGGTCTCAGGCATCGCCCTCGCCGCACTGACGGCCGGACTGCTCGGCGGCTGCTCCACCAATGCCCAGAGCCAGGCCGCATCAGCACCGCCGTCCGACCGGCAGTGTTTCCTTGCAAGCCAGGTCGACGGCTTCACCGCGCCGAGCGATGACCGGGTTTATGTTCGGGTGTCACCCAGACGGGTGTTCGAACTGCAGTTGCTTGGAGCCTGTCCGAATATCGACTGGACCTATCGCATTGGCCTTCGAGCGCGCGGCGGCGGCTTCATTTGCACGGGCATGGACGCGGAGCTGATCGTCCCGGACGAAATGATGGGCGGCCCCCACCGCTGCATGGTGCGGGCGGTTCGCCAGCTCAGCCCTGCGGAGGTCGAGGCCCTCCCCGACCGGTCGCGGCCCTAGCTGTTACCCGGACCGTTGGGCCAGGCGGCTCTTGCGCATGCCGTACAGGAAGTAGGCGATCAGGCCGACGACATTCCAGGCCAGGAAAAGCACCTGGGTGTCCCGGGGCAGGCTGGCGAACAGGTAGAGGCAGCCGCCAAGAGCCACCAACCCGACTATCCACCCGAGCGGAGCCTTGAAGACCCGGGGACGGGCCTTCTCCTGCACACGCAGGACGAGGAGGCACACCGCGACGGCTGCGAAGGCGGCCAAGGTGCCCGCGTTCGCCAGGGCCGCCGCCTTGTCGATCGGCAGGAAACCCGCGAGCACAGCCAGGACAACCGCGGTCACCATGGTCATGAGGACCGGCGTTCTGGTCCGGGCGTTCACCTTGCTGAGCGCGCGCGGAAGCAGGCCGTCCCGCGCCATGACGAAGAAGATGCGGCTCTGGCCATAAAGGAAGGCCAGCAAGACCGTCGGAAGCGCAATAACGACCGCCGCGGCTATCAGCCGGGCCGCGCCGGGTGACTGGACCTCCCGCAGGATGACGGCCAGGGCTTCCGGGCTGTTGGCGAACGTCTGGAACGGAACAGCCCCGACGGCCACGGCCGCCACCACGATATAGATGGCGGTGCAGAGGATCATTGAGCCCACGATGCCGATGGGTAGATCGCGGCCCGGGTTCTTGGTTTCCTCCGCAGCCGTGGAGATGGCGTCAAAGCCGTAGAAGGCAAAGAAGATGATGGCGGCGGCCGCCATGACACCCGTCGGCTGCAGCGGCCCGCCGAAGCCGTAGGGCATGAACGGGTCGAAGCGGGACGGGTCGAAATGGGGGCCCGCCACGGCCACGAAGAGACCGAGAGCCGCCAGTTTCACGAGCACCAGCACGATGTTGACGGTTGCGCTTTCGCGGGTGCCCAACATCAGCAAGCCGGCGACTACGAAGATGATCAGGATGGCCGGCAGATTGACCAGGCCTCCGGCCATCGGTCCTGCCAGCAGCTGCGCGGGTATGCCCATGCCTTCGGCGAAGGGCGCTGCGTATCCTGACCAGCCAATCGCTACCGCCGTCACGACAAGCGAGTATTCGAGGATCAGGCTCCAGCCAATAATCCAGCCGACCAGTTCTCCAAGCACCGTATAACTGTAAGTGTAAGCGCTTCCTGCTGCGGGAATGAGGGTCGAGACCTCCGCATAGCAGAGCGCCGCGCAGGCGCACACGACACCCACGATAGCAAAGGACAGGAGCACGCCGGGACCGGCAAGGTTCACGCCGGTGCCGATGAGGACGAAGACTCCGGCGCCGATGATCGCGCCGACGCCGAGCGCGACGAGATGGGGCCAACTCAGCGTTCGGCCGAGCTTGTGATCGTCGTCGATCGATTCTTCATCGCCGATCGGCTTGCGGCGGCCCCAGAACGCCATGACTTCCCCCAGGCATCTTGCTTTGGCGCGACCTTATGCGTGTTCTCTGCCGGGCGATACCCGAGGAAAAGCGTAGTGAAGCAGCTTCACCGAAACCCTCTCTCGGCTTAAAGCGCATCCGGAGAAATTCATGACGCAGCTGACGCCGGAAGAGATTCACAAGCGGGCCCGCGAAGGGGACCACGACGCCCAGTTCGCTCTGGCGCGACTGTTCGACCGCGAGGGCCGGCACGACGTCGCGATCGGATGGTTGCAGAAGGCGGCCGATGCAGGCCACGCCCTGTCAGCCACCTATCTCGGCATGCGATTCCTTACGGCCCAGGCGGCCCCCTTCGCACCCGTCGACGGCGCGCGCCTGATCTTCAAGGGCGCCGAAGCGGGGAATCCCGAGGCAGCCGGGCGCGCAGCGGTGCTCACAGCCGCAGGGGTCGGGCGGCCTCAGGACTGGCGAGGGGCCCTGGCCTGGCTGACCCGGGCCATCAAGGGCGGCTATGCCGGATCACAGGCGCAGATGGACGTTCTCGAGACCGAGGCGCGCTTCCACGGCAGGCCTCTGGACCTCAAGAAGCTCGTCGCTTCGCCTCGGGTCGAGACGGTCCGCGAGGATCCGCGAATTCAGGTGGTGAAGGGCTTCGCCTCACCAGAAGCCTGCGACTGGATCGCCGAGCGCTCAAAGCCCAGGCTCGAGCCCGCCCGGACCTATAACGCCCTCAAAGGCGGACGCGACTACAACGATATCCGGACCAACACGGGGACGGCGTTCGGCCTCTGGAACACCGATCTCGTCGTGCTGCTGATGCGCGCTCGCATCGCCGCCGCGAGCGGTCTGGCGCTCAACCGCTTCGAGCCGGTGAACATCCTTCACTACGACCCGGGCCAACAGTTCGAACCCCACTACGACTGGATCGACCCGGAGGTCGAGCATTTCGCAGCGGATCTCGCCGCGCGAGGACAACGCACGGCAACCGCCCTGCTTTATCTCAACGACGGATACGATGGCGGAGAGACCGATTTCCCGAGGCTCGGCTACAACCATAAGGGCCGGAAGGGAGACCTCCTGATCTTCTTCAACATCGATGGAGAAGGGCGGCCCGATCCGCGAACGCTTCACGCCGGCACGCCGCCCACCAGCGGCGAGAAGTGGGTGCTGTCGCAGTGGATCCGCGACAAGGAACAGCCTGTGATCTAGCGGTAGATCGCGCGCACGTCCCTTCGCATGGCCGCGCGGCTGTCAGGCCGGCTGTAGAACATGTGGCCCCCCGGATAGACGGCCAGCCGAACCTGGTCGGCGCCGGCCATCACCGGGATCTGGTCGATCACCAGACGGCTGGCGAAGTACGGCGTCTGGATATCGGTGAAACCGTGGACGATGAGCACCTGCATCTTCGGGTCCAGCGCCACGGACTGGCGAAGGGCCGTGGTGGACTCGGCGGTGGGGTCACGGTCCCAGAGCCGGCCGACTTCGCCGCTCAGCGCATGGTAGGCGCCCTCGGCCTTCCAGCCGATCACTCTGGTGACATAGTCGACCTGGGCCGACGTGGTCGGGGCGATGATGGCGTCCAGAATGGGATCTCCCGCCCGTGTGCTCGGCGACCAGGGAAATGGGTCAAAGGCGGACACGTTGACGTCGTAGCGGCTGGAGATGCGCCCCTCGGCGCGCTGGAATTCGCGGGCGAAGGTCGGCAGATCGACCCGCCCGCCCAGCCGACGAACCAGAGCCGGATCCAGCCCCGTATACCGGGACACCCGCTCCACGATCCGCTCCACCGCCGCGGGGTCGCGGGCGCCTCGCAGGAGGTCCACCATAAACTCGGTACGGGCGTACTCCTCCACGTCCGCCATGTCCGCGGCGGTGAGCAGGCGGCCGTCACGTTCCCGGCGGGCGGCGGCCATCGAGGGCAACGTCGAGACCCAGGGCAAGGGAGAGATGTCGCGGCCGCCGGGGAAGAAGTAATCCAGCCGCGGCGAAACCAGGGTCATTCCCCACACACCGACACCGAGTTCCGTCTGTAGTTCATAGGCGATGCGCGGCAGCCGAAAGCCGCCGTAGCTTTCGCCCACGAGATACTTGGGAGACCCCATCCGACCGTTCTTAAGCAACCAGTCGTAGACCGAGCGTGACAGGTACTCGATGTCCTGGTTGGTGCCGTAGAAGAGCTTCTTCGCCTTCTCCTCGGTCACGTAAGAACGGGAAAAGCCGGTCCCGACGGGGTCGATGAAGACCAGATCGGTGAATTCAAGCCAGGTATCAGGGTTGTCCACGACGCGGGCGGCGGACGACGGGAAATCACCCTGGGCGCCGAAAGGGACCATCTTCGGACCGATCAGTCCCAGGTTCAGATAGACGGATGCGGCTCCGGGCCCGCCATTGAAGGCGAAGGTGACCGGGCGATCCAGGCGGTCTGGCGAGTCGAGAAGGAAGGCCGTGTAGGCCACCTCGCCGAGAACCTCCCCCGAAGCGTCGACGACAGGGATGGCGCCTGCGGAGGCGACATAATTCAGAGTGCGTCCGCCGAGCCTGATGGACTGCTTGACGCTGGCCGGCGCCGACAGCCGCTGAGCCGCGGGCTTCACTGCGGCGGCAGGCGAGGCCTCCCCTTGCCAGGCTAGAGCGGCGCAGGGGGCGAGGGCAACCAGAGCAGCCATGGCCAGCGAGCGGACGCGTTGGAAGATCATGACCTGAGGCCTGCCATTGTTGGTTACGTGCCGGGACCATAAGCCGGTCGGTCGCCAGCGGCCAAGACCACCGAGCCTATGGACCTGCGCCATTCGAATGCCCCATATGCGCCTGCGATGACCGGGCCTAATGACGCTCTCGCAGACGCTGTCGCGCGGCTGTCGCCTCGCGAGCGGGAATGCCTGCGCCTGGTTGGCCAGCACCTTCGCTCGAAGGAAATCGGGCGCCGCCTGGGCATCTCTGCTCACACCGTTGACTGGCACGTGAGCGAAGCCCGGCGACGGCTGGGAGCCGCTGATCGGCGGGAAGCTGCGCTCATGCTGCTCGCGGTAGAATCCCAGCCATCCCCCTCAATGATTGAGGGGGATGGAGCTTCGCGGGTTCCTCCCACTCCGGACGGATGGTCCGCTTTCCCTGAGAAGGGGATGCGTCATGTTGAGAGTAGTCCAGACCGCCAGCGCCGGCGAAGACACGACACCGGAGGAGGCCCTGGCCGCCCCGGCGTTCACGTGGGAGGAGTTGGAAGAAGCGCTGACGGCGATCGCCGCGAGCGCACAGCAACGCGAGATGACGCCGGCATTGGTCGCCGCGACACGGCGGCGGGCTCCGAGCCTTCCACGCTCTCAGGCCTTGCGGGAGATATTGTCGCTGGCCTGGGTGATCGCGGACGAGTCGGTTCCAGCGACCGAGGCAGGCGCCTAGATCCGGGACGGCGACTGCTGCTGATCCTGGTTCTCGCGGTGGTGATTGGCGTGCTGTCGCTGGGGGTCGTGGCGGCGTCTCTCGGATTCGCGTCGGCGATCCAGTCAGCCTTGCCCCGCGATCCATCGCCGCCACGTTCCAGCTCGCCCGCGCCCTGAAGGCGCACGCACGCCCGCCGAGGGGAAGGAGCTGACAAGACTTGGCTCAGGTGATCGCTCCAGACCTTGTCATCATCGCCGCCATGGGCGCCTGGGGCGTACTCGCGTTCTGGCGCGGATCCTGGCGAGAGCGGCTTTTCGCCGTCCTGTGGCCCCTCGCCTACTGGGGGGTTCGGCTGATGCTCGGGGGCGGTCCGTCCGACGGCGTCGTGGATCCAGGCGAGGCGGTTCTTGTGACGGGAATGATCGTCAGCGCCGGATTAGCCCTCGGCGCCGGCCGGCTGCCCGAGATCGTACTGGTTCTTGCCTGGCCGGTGATCTGGGTTCTCGCGCAGGTGCATCAGCCCGGCGCGACGCTAACTCTCGTGGCGTTCTTGTTGGCCGGATCTTACGCCGTGTGGCGGGGAGGAAACCCAGAGCGGTTCATCGCCCTCGCCATGTCTATCGGCGGCGCGGCGGCTCGCATGGTTCAGAGCTACGATTTCAGTCGTCCGCAGTACGGAATGTTCGCGGTCGATCTGGTTTTTCTGGCGGTGCTGCTTCCGCTTGCCATGTTCAGCAATCGCAAGTGGCTGCTTCCATGCGCGGCGCTTCAGCTGCTGATCATCGGAGCTCACGTCGCCATGATCCTTGACCCCCGCATCCGGAGCTATGCCTATCTTACCGCCGTAATGGTCTGGTTCTGGTGCCAGATGCTCACCCTCGTTCTGGGCGTCTTCTTCGAAGCCGAGAGGGAACGGCGGCGGCTCCGCGCCGTCAGTGGAAATCCCGCGACTTCGGGATGACACGGACATCGCGGGGATGCCGCCCTCCCGGAGCTGCGTTCCTGGCGGGATCGGCCGCGGACAGGAGATCCAGGTCAGCGGTAAGATCCTCGATCGACTGAGCGACCAGGTGGATGACCGGATGTTCCGGGGCGTCGTCGGCCCGCTGAACGTAGCCCCGCACCAGTACAAGCCTGGCGCCCATGACGACCGGCCGGAACTGATCGAACACCTTTGGCCAGACCACCACGTTGGCCACCCCGGTCTCATCCTCGATCGTCATGAAGACGACCCCCTTGGATGAACCTGGCCTTTGGCGGACCAGCACGACCCCGGCCACCGCCGCTCGTCGCTTGTCCCTGATCTCTTCCATTTCGCGCGCAGCGATCGCCCCCAGGCCCCGCATCCGCTCGCGCAGGAAACGCATCGGGTGGTCCTTCAGCGAAAGCCGGATGGTCTGGTAGTCGGCGACAACCTCCTCCGACACCGGTGAAGTCGGCAAGTGGGCGAACCCGGTCGGATCGCCCTCATCCAGACCGGCGGCTTCGAAAAGCGGGGCGGCGGTCTTCGCCCGGGGCAGCCCCTTTGCGTTCCACAGCCCGGTCCGACGGTTCTGCTTCAGCGAACCAAGCGCGTCGGCCTCGGCCAAGGCATCGATAGCCTCGGGGGGCAGGGCGGCGCGCGAGCGAAGCTGGTCGATGCTCTCGAAGGGCCCATCCGCGGCCCGCGCGGCGCACAACGCCTCAGCCCAGGCCTGGCGAAATCCTCCGATCTGGCGAAGACCCAGCCGGACGACGCGCCGTCGACGTCCGGGCCTTGGCTGCAGAGTGCAGTCCCACTCGCTCTCGTTGACGTCGGGGTGACGCACCTCGACTCCGTGACCGCGGGCGTCACGCACGATCTGGGCCGGAGCGTAGAATCCCATCGGCTGGCTGTTGAGCAGGCCTGCGGCGAAGACCTCGGGGAAGACGCATTTCAGCCAGGACGAGACATAGACCAGCTGGGCGAAGGCCGCGGCATGGCTTTCAGGAAAACCATACTCGCCGAAGCCCTTGATCTGGTTGAAGCAGTTCCTCGCGAACTCGGGATCGTAACCACGAGCGATCATGCGTCCGACGAGCTTCTCCTCGTAGGTGGAAATAGTCCCCACATGCCGGAAGGTGGCCATGGCGCGCCGCAGGCCGTTGGCCTCGTCGCCCGTGAATTTCGCGGCCTCCATCGCGATACGCATGGCCTGCTCCTGGAACAGGGGCACGCCCAGCGTCTTGTGCAACACCTTGCGCAGTTCATCCGGCTCGCCGTGTTCCGGCGCCGGCTTCGGGTAGTCGATATCGAAAGGGCGCTGGTCCGCCGCAGCCTCACGTCGAAGCCGGCGCTGGGTCAGATAGGGGTGGACCATGTCTCCCTGGATCGGCCCGGGGCGTACGATCGCGACCTGCACAACCAGATCATAGAAGGTCGTCGGCATCAGCCGGGGCAGCATGGCCATCTGGGCGCGGCTCTCCACCTGGAAAACGCCCAGGGAATCCGCCTTGCACAGCATCCGGTACACACGCTGACGCTCGCGGGGCACGTTCATCAGATCGAGACGGGGACCGTAGTGACGCGCGATCATGTCGAAGCTTCGGCGGATAGCGGTCAGCATGCCCAGCGCCAGCACGTCCACCTTCATGATCCTGAGTTCGTCGATGTCGTCCTTGTCCCACTCGATGAAGGTACGGTCCTCCATGGCCGCGTTGCCGATGGGGACGGTTTCCACCAGCGGCCCCTGGGTCAGAACGAAGCCGCCGACGTGCTGCGACAGGTGGCGCGGAAAGCCGATCAGCTGAGACGTGATATCCAGGGCCATGGCCAGCCTGGGGTCTTCACGCTGCACCCCCGTGGCGTCGACATGGCCGTCCTCCAGTTCCGCGCCTCCCGAGCCCCAGACTGTTCCGGCAAGGGCGGCGGTGACGTCTTCCGTCAGGCCCATCGCCTTGCCGACATCCCGGATCGCTGAACGGGGGCGATAGTGAATGACGGTTGCGACAATGGCGGCGCGGTGACGGCCATAGCGCTCGTAGACATACTGCATCACCTGTTCGCGCCGCTCGTGTTCGAAGTCGACGTCGATGTCCGGAGGCTCCCTCCGCTCTTCCGAAATGAAGCGTTCGAACAGCACGTCCTGTTCGGCCGGATTCACCGAAGTGATCTCGAGGCAGTAACAGACCACCGAATTCGCCGCCGAACCGCGCCCCTGACACAGGATGTTTCGGCCGCCGCCGCGAGCCCAGGAGACGATGTCGTGTACGGTCAGGAAGTAGGCCGCGTAGCCTACGCGCCGGATCAATCTCAGCTCCTTGACCAGAGTAGCCAGCACCTGGGGCGGCACGCCTTTCGGGAAGCGGTCCCTGGCGCCCTTGAAAGCCAGCCGTATCAACTGGCGCTGTGGGGTGAAGCCGGGCGGCACAGGCTCGTCCGGATAGACGTAGGACAATTCGTCCAGCGAGAACCTGCAGGCCTCCGCAATCCTCACCGTATTTGCGAGCGCGTTCTCGAACCCACGAAAAAGGCGCGCCATGGCCGAAGGCGGCTGTAGGTATCGCTCTGCATTGGCCTGCAGCCGCAGCCCGGCCTCATCGATGGTCACGCCTTCCCGGATACAGGTCAGCACGTCCTGGAGCGGCCGTCGTTCGTAGTGATGGTAGAGGACAGCGTTGGTAGCCACGAGCGGCGCGCCTGTTCGTCGGGCGATCTCCGACATTCGGGCCAACCGTGAGCGGTCGTCGCCCCGTCGGAGCGGCGAGACGGCAAGATAGAAGTCACCGGGCCAAGCGGTCCGCCAGGCCGCGATGCGCCGTTCGAAACCCCCGTCGATCGCCCTCGGCGCCACGGCAAGGGCGATCAGTCCCTCCCCCAATCGCGCCGCCTGGTCGAAGGTGAGCCGGGTGTCCCCCTTGGCGATCCGCTTTTCTTCCTCGCAGAAAGAGCTAGGGTCCGGCTCCGATGGGGACGCCGAGATGTTGCTCTTGCCCAGCGATAACAGGCGGCACAACCGGCCGTAGGCCGCCCGGTCCCGAGGATAGACAATCAGTTCCGCGCCATCGGTAAACTGGAGACGACAGCCAATGAGCAGACGCATGCCGAGCTTCTTCGCCTCGACGTGCGCACGCACCACTCCCGCCAAGGTATTGCGATCGGCAACGCCGATGGCCGCCAGACCGAGATGCTGAGCCTGTCGGACCAGTTCGGCAGGATGGGAGGCGCCTTCCAGGAAGCTGAAGTTTGTCCGGGCATCCAGTTCCGCGTAGGCGAAGCTCACGGGAACACCCCATGGAGCCACCAGCTCGGGGGGCGTTCGTCGTCTTCCCGGCCGTACAGTCCTTCCCGGAAAACCCAGTAGCGCCCCCCGGCTTCGTCCTCGATCTTGTAGTAATCGCGGGTGCGGGCCCTGCGCCCTTCTCTGGCGGATGGGCGCCACCACTCGGGCGACAGTCGCTCGGGCCCCGTGGACCGGGTGACCCGCCTCGTGACCCGCCGCCAGGTGAAGCGGGCCGGGGCTCCTTCGGGCAACTCCGCCAAGGCCTCGATCGGCTCGGGAGGGTGAAGCAATAGCAGGGGACGTTCAGGGTTTTGCGTCTCTTCGCCCTGGGGGAGATGATCCCCCGAGACGGCTGACCTGGTCCTCTTCCCGCTGCCGGGGGAAAGGATAAGAGACGGGCTTACGCCCTCGCTTCGTTCCGGCAGCCAGCTCTGACGAAGTTCGGGCTGTCCGACGGCCTTTTCGCCCAAACGAGCCGTAAGACGGTCGATCAGGGCAGTGCGAGCGGCGAGACCGGCCTGCCTGGCCTGAATCTCGCTGTCGGTCTGGACGGCCTGCAGCGGCTCCACCACCAGGGCGGAAACCATGAGGGCGTCTATGCCGAACCCCAGGTCGAGCCGTTCCCAGCCCTTCTCACGCAACAGACGGAGAATGTGCTCGGGACGCCGTGAAGGCGCGCCGAGAGCCGCCTCCAGAACCGTGGCCTGCCCGTCCACACGGAAGCCGACGACCGCTACCCGACGCGCGCCTTTTCCATCCCGTTCCAACGCGGCGCAGAGGTCGGAAACCAGCGCCGCCGCCTTCCCGGCGCACGCCTCCACCACTGTCACCGGCTCGGCGAAAAGCTGGTGAGCCCGATAAGCGGCGGGACGCTGTTCGGTTTTCAACGGCTCTCCCAGGTTTCCCAGGGCGCGATCCAGCTGTCCCACCACCTCAAATCCTTCCGCGCCGCGGAAACGTCGGGCAAGCCCCGCCCGCGGAAGAGCGTAGAGGTCGCGGATACGGCGCAGGCCGAAACGTCCGAGAAGGGTCACCGCACGGGACGAAAGGCGAAGGGCTTCCATGGGCAGATCAGCCAGAGCGGCCTTTTCCTCCCCCGCAGGCGCAATCGGATCCTGGCGGGCAGTGTAGCGGGCCAACGCCCATGCCGCTCCCGGGGTGGAAGCCATCGCCGTCCTCGTGCGGATGCCTGCCCTGTCCAGCCGGATGCGGATATCCGCCAGCATGGAAGCTTCGCCGCCCCAAAGGTGCGCCGCGCCGGTGACGTCGAGAAACAGGCCCTCCAACTCGGGACGGTCAGCATAGATGGCGACGGCCGGCGACCACCGCTCCGCCCAAAGGGCAAGTTTGACCAGAGCCTCATGATCCCGCTCGGGCTCCGCAGGCGCGGTGACCAGGACGGGGGCGATGGCGCAGGAGTCGGCGTGCGCTTGACCGTAGCGCAGCCCCAGCCGGCGAGCGGCGGGGTTCAGTCCGGACAGGGTTAGGCCGCGACTGGTCCGCTCCACCAGGGCGAAGGGAATGCCGTCATCCGGAAGCGACCGCCCGGGCTTTCTCGCCCAAACCGTCACTGGCCAGTCCTGCAACCAGATCGAGACGACCCGTCTCATCGTTCCACTCCAGATCCCATGCGCCCGGCGGCCCGTCCCGACGCCGCGCCAGTTGCGCCCGCCACCGCATCGCTCCCGAAGCGCGCGGGTCCCATGGGTGTGGGGCCGATGGGAGGGCGCCGACCCGCCACCGCCGGCGCGCCGCACTGAGAGGCCAGCTCGTTTCGGGGGAAACCCGCAACAACGCCGCCGTCGCTCCCGACGTACGCGCAGCCATGTCCAGACGACGTGTCTGGGTGAGGGTGGCGTTTTCGACAGCGCCGATGGCAAGATCAGCGGCGTCCGATCGCAACACCTCCTCGAGCGCCCACAAGGCTTCGGTCTCGGTGCGGGTCCGCACGATCAGCAACTGTTCGGGAACAAGACCAAAACGCAGTACGCCTCGGGCCATCAGGCGGCCGCGCTCGCAACTCCAGGCGCGCGGAGCGACCATGACTACCAACCGTCCGCCGCCTTCTCCGACTCCGGCCAGCCTGGCCAGCCAGAAACCCAGGCCTGGGGCGATTTCCGCGCCGCCAGCTACCGTCGCCTCTTCCAGGCCCGGAGCGAGACGGAGGATTTGATCAGGCGCCTCCGCCGTTCGGGAGCCTGAAAAACTCCGGGCAAGCCCCTCCGACGACAGGGCAGAGCCTGTCGACTTGGCGGTAAGGGAAGGGCGCCGGGACATTGGTTCACTTTTTGTTCTATACCTCGAAAGAGTCAACGCCCTCTCGCGCGAAGCCTTGAATCGCCCTCGACGGAAGTTCGGCTCCAGAGCCAAGCTTCGGACGAAACTGCGAAATTATGCCGCGGCTCGGCCGAACAATGTTCGTTTTTCTCGACTCCCCGGTCGGGGAGTCCTAAGGGATTTGTCAGCCCAGAGGTGGGGGGAAGCCAAAATGCGCGCATGGTGGGCAGGCGTGGGCCTGGCGTGTCTGACCGCCGGAGCCGCGGCGGCGCAAGATCCATTGACGCCCGCCGATCCGGCCGCCGCGCTGCCGCCGCCGCCGGAGCGCTCGGAAGATCTCGACCGCATGGTCCGAGAGTATCCGCCGGTCCCTGAGGGTCCGGGATCGGACCTCGGGTTCGTCGTCCAGGAAGTCACTTTTTCGGGGGTGACCGCGCTTGACCCGGTGAAGCTGCGCCCGGCGTGGGAGCATCTGCGCGGACGCCGCGCGACCCTGGCCGATCTACGCGCCGCCGCCGCGCGCGCGGAGGGCATCTACGCGGACGCCGGCTACCCGTTCGTGGCCGTCGTCGTTCCTCCGCAAGAGGTTCGCGATGGCCAGGTGCGTTTCGACGTGGTCGAGGGACGCATCAGCGACCTGACTGTGATCGGCGCCGATCCCGTCGCCCGACGCCAGGCGGCGGCGGCATTTGCGGGACTGACTACCCGGAGCCCGCTCTCGAGCACCGACGTCGAAAGCGCCTACGAACGTGCTCGCGAGATCCCCGGGCTTTCCATGTCCGGCGCCTTGCGTCGCGGCAGCGAAGCCGGCGGCATGGATCTGGTGATCCAGCCCCGACGCAAAGGATGGCGCGCCTATCTCAACGTCAACAACCTGTTCTCCGAGCCGGTAGGCCCATGGGGCGCGCTGGTCGGCGCGGATTTCTACGGCGCTTCGCTCTACGGCGACCTGACCACCGTACAGCTGTATTCGACGTTCGATTCCCGAGAGCAGCAAGTGCTCAGATTGGGGCACCGGCGACGCCTGAACGCCGCGGGCACCACGGTTGGTCTGTCCTACCTTCTGGCCAACTCGGAGCCTGGCGCCGTTGTCGCGCCCCTGGATCTCGCCACGGACGTGGAACTGTTCCGGGGTGAGGTCAGCCATCCTCTGCTCGCTCGCAGCTGGGGATCAGTGGTCATCGGCGCAGCGCTGGACTGGCAGGACCAGCAGACCGATGTGTTCTCTTCGATCCCCATCACCGAAGATCGCACACGGGTCGCCAGCCTGCGGGTGTCCGCCCGCCGCCGCGGCGATCGATGGGGCGGGTCGGCCTGGATCGAAGGCCGCAAGGGTCTCGACATTGGCGGCGCCAGCCAGGCCGGCGACGCCCTCCTGTCACGCCTTGAAGGCGACCCCCAGGCGTTCGTGCTGCGTGGGGGCCTTGAAGCGGAAGCGCGCATCACGCGAGGATTCGGCGTCTACGGCCGAGCCGAGGGCCAATGGGCGGGCGAGGCTCTCCTCGCGCCTGAGGAATACAGCGTAGGAAACCTCACCATCGGGCGAGGCTTCGACCCCGGCTCCGCCTTCGGAGACCGAGCCGCCGCGGTTTCTCTGGAAGCCCGGTGGGGGCCGTGGAGCCTGGTGAACGGCCGGGTGACGGCCTCCCCGTTCATCTTCTTCGATGGGGTCAACTACTGGAATGAGGATTCCACGGGCGTCAGCGAACGCTGGGTCTCGTCCGCTGGCGGGGGCGTTCGCTTCGAAGCTCCGGGCGGCGGCCGGCTGGATGTGCTGTGGGCCAAACCGCTGCGCGCACCTCTGGGGCTCGGCGAGCCGGAGCCGAACGATCGCCTCCTCATCAATCTGACGGTCACACTCGACGACCTCGCCCGCCGCGCCTTTTCACGCACGCGTTCAGGAGCCAATCCATGACCCGGTCGCCCGCCCTCAGTGGCCGCCGCAGCCGCCGCGCGGCCGGAGCCTCCGCCGCCGCGATCATCTGGTCCCTGGCCACCGCCGCCAACGCCCTGCCGACCGACCCCGTCATTGTCGGGACCAGCGGCGGTCAGGGCCCGGGCGCTACATTCACGCCTAGCCAGGGAAACCTGACGGTCGACCAGTCGCACCAGCGCGTGGTCATCGACTGGGCGACCTTCAATATCTCCCAGGGCGAAACCGTCACCTTCAACCAGGGCGGCGTGGACTGGATCGCCTTCAACCGCGTCGATCCTTCCGCCTTCACCACGATTGACGGCAATCTCAACGCCACGGGCGGCGTGTGGCTCTTCTCCCCCGGCGGCCTCCTGTTCGGCCCAAACGCCAGCGTCAACGTCGCCAGCTTCCTGGGGTCTACAGCGCAACTGCTCGATGCGGACCTGGCCGCTGCCCTGACCGCCGATACGCTGACCCTGTCGCCGCTCGCCGACCGCAACGGAGCAACGCTCGAGGTCCAGGCCGGGGCGGCGATCACCGCGACCGACGGTTATGTCGTGCTGCTGGGCGAGACGATTGTCCAGAACGGCTCTGTCGTCTCCAACAGCGACGCGGTCTGGTTCGGCGTGGCCGAAGGCGGTCAGGTCCAGATCGACTCGAACCCCGACGGCTCGACCCTGGTCGACGCGACAGTCTCGGCAGTCGCCGGGCGCGGCCGACCCAGCCTCACCCACGGCGGGATAACTACGGCGAACAGCTGGATCGGGATCGCTACCCCCGGAGCCGTTGAGTCGGGTTTCGAGACGGTCATCAACCTTACCGGGAGGCTCGAGGCTGACGGCGTGCGCTACGGCACGACCGAAGGCGTGGTCATCCTCACGGGCGCCGACGGGGTCATCGACGAGACCGCCGGAAGCGTGGTGATCGACACGACCGCTGGCGAGATCGACTCGGAATACGACATCTACATCGTTGGCGGCGCCGTTCGTCTGGGCGAGATAAGCGGCGACAACATCCAGATCGACGTTCTGGCCGACAGTCTGATCGAGATCGATCCTGCCGACCCCTACGGCATGTGGTCCACGCCCTACTCCGACATCAGCCTGCAGACGACCGGAACTGGCAGCCTCATCGATATTGGCGCGACGATCTACGCGGGGACCATCGCCGTCGACAGCGCCGGCGCGATCGTTGTCGAAGGCGCCGACATCGATGTTCGCAACTATGTGCAGATCTCGCCCGGAGAGACGTCCATCTCCATGACGGCGGTGGACGATCTGACCATCTCTGGCGACAGCGTTCTGGACGCCCGGGAACAGGTCATTCTTGAGGCGACCGGAGACGGCGTCATCAGCATGGGCGGCTGGATCCGCGGATCCGGCGTGACGCTCGACGGGGCGGGCGGCGTCGGGATCGGGGGATCCGGCATCAACAGCGCCGGGGCCATCACCATCCGTTCGGACACCTACGTCGACGTGCTGGCGGGACTTTTCGGCTACGACATCGACATCGAAACGACGGGATCGGGATCGGGCATCTTCATCGACGCCTACCTGTCGGCTTCCACCATATCGATCGACGGAAGCGACTATGTGGTCCTTGGTGACGAAGCGTTCCTGAACGCTGGCTACAACGCCTATGGTTATTCGATCGACATCGCCGCAGCAGGCGACCTGACGCTCGACCTCGGAAGTTCGCTCTTCGCGCCCGGAGGCATTCATCTTCAAGGGGCCAACGTCGTCTCAAACGCTGACATCACCGGGATCGACATCTCGGTGGAGGCCACGGGCGACATTACGCTGTCGGCGAACATACTCGCCTATGGAGGGATTGCCGTTCTGAGCGATGCGCCCGGAACTGGCGCGGGCGACATCGTCCTCAACGGATCGATGAGCGCCCAGGGCGGCATCAGCATCGTCAATCAGAGCGACGGCGACGTCACCTTCACCTCGAACGCCGTCGTGGAAGCAACGGATCTCGGCTGCGGCTTCTCCTGCAAGGGAGACGGCGAAACCAGCCTGCTGGGAGCGGACGGCGACATCTACATCTACAGCGCCGGGCGGGTGATCACCGAGGCGGGTTCGGTGATCGAAGCGACGGGCGGCTACGGCGATGACGTCGGCCTCCTGACCATCGTCGCGGCCGGCGCCGATACCGCCGGAGGGGCGGCGGTCGATCTGTCCGGCTACATCGACGCCCGCACCGTCGACATTTCCACGACCCAGGGTTCCGTCAGGGTTCGGTCCGGGGAGATTTCCGTCTATGAGTACCTAAGACTCGACAGCGCAGCCGACCTCGTGATCGACGATGAGGCATCCGTTCGTGGCTTCGACGAAGTCAATCTGGCCGACATCTACCTGCTCGCCGATGGCGACATCCTGCTGGCCGGCGACATGCGGGGAGGCCAGATCGACATCCTGAGCACGGGCGTGATGAGCCCGGGCGAAACGCTCATCAGCGTGTCCGGAGACATCCGCGCCTACTACGACCTGTCGGTCACCGCCTGGAATGGTGACATCGACATCGGCGGCGATCTTTCCGCCCGCAGCATGGATATCGACGCAGGCTCGGATCTTCGCGTGCTGGCGACTGCGACTCTGAACGCTGCCGGCACCTATGGGGAAGGCTACGGACAAGTCTACGGCGGCGACATCGACCTGCGGGCGTCTGACACCCTGACGATCGCCTATGGAGCCCAGGTCACGGCAGACGGCAATGTGGAACTCGCTACCCGCGAATTCGACAGCCTCCTCGACATTTCAGGTCTGGTCGTTGGCTACCACGTTGGCGTCTACGGAGCCGCCGACATCAATATATCGGGCGTCGTGGCGGGGTTCACTGGCGTCGCGATCCAGAGCCAGCTCGGAGACGGTGTGACGGATGCCGACATCGTCATTTCGGGTCTCTTGAGCGGCCCCGGCGGGGTCAGCATCAAGAACTACAATAACGGTGACGTGGTGCTGGAAAGCACGGCTGTCGTGTCCACCTACTACGACAGCGGCGAGTGCTACGAGGGGTGCGAGGTCGCCGGGAAACTCGGCGGTGAAACGGCGCTCTACGGTCTCGACGGGGACATCTACATCTACAGCGCGGGCTCGGTCATCACCGCCAGTGGCTCGCTGATCGACGCCACCGGCGGTCTGGGCGCCGACGCCGGCCTGGTGACCATCGTCTCGACGGGCGCCGACGGAACGAACTCGGCGATCGATCTGTCTGGCGACATCGTGGCCGAGCGCCTCGACATGTCGACAACCCAGGGGTCGATCCGGCTGCGCGACGGCGAGATCACGGTCACCGAAGACCTCTACATCGACAGCGCCCTACACTTCATACAGGACGCGCCCTCCGTCATTAACGCCCTTCCCGGATCCTACACGGCGGCCACCTATATCCGGGCCGACGGCGACATGACCTTCGGCGGGACTTTCGACGGCTATGAGGTCGAGATCGTCAGCACCGGCTCCGCGGTTCCGGGCGGCTCCACGATAGAGATCTCGGGGACCATCTTCGGAACGGACGTCGTCGAAATCCGCAACGCGAACGGAGACATCAACGTCGCGTCCACCGGCGTGATTCATTCAGGCCCAACCGAGGACAACCCCAACCCCTATATACTGCTGCAGGCGAACGGCACGGTCTCGACCGAGGCCGGGTCGCAGATCTACACCGATCCAGCCTACGACTTCGCAACGGTGGCCATCCGCTCGACCGCGACCGACGGTCTGGGCGTGGATCTGGCCGGCGACATCACCACCTCCGGCTTCATCATCGTCAGCTCCACTTATGACGCCGATGTCCAGATCACCGGCGGCACGCTGGATGCGGGCGAGGAGGTCTCCGTCAATAGCGGCGGCGCCGTGAACATCACAGGCGGCCTGATGACGGCGCGTCTGGTGCAGGTGCGGTCAGACCGTGACATGTTGCTAGCGGGCGATATCGAGGCCGACTACGCGCTTGCGTCCATCTATGGCGGCGAGAGCGGCGGCGTCGATGACTCCGTCATCCGCGTCGAGGGTGACATCTCCGCAGAGCAGTCAATTCAGATCCGGAACGAGGTTGGAGACGTCGAGATCGGCGCGACCGGTCGGCTTTACGGCCAGCTGGACGGCGCGGGCACCCTGGACACGGCAATCCTCATCGTCGGCGAACAGATCATCACCGAGGCGGGCTCCCTGATGCGGGCCGGCGCCCTCGCGGGGCCCGCTGTGGGAACGATCGAACTGCGCGCCGAGGGCGACGACGGCGCGGTAGCGGCGCTCGACCTCTCCGGCGACATCGACACCGAGGCACTCGTGCTAGACGCCGGCACGGGGGGCATGCACGTCCGTGACGGGCAGATTGACGTCATCAACACCTTCTACGGCGTTTTCGAGGGAGCCTTCGTCGTCGACGAGCCCGCCGTGATCACCAGCGAGACCTGGATCTCGGTCACGGCCGACGGCGGTGTGGTCATGGACGGGTCTATGTACTCGGCCGGCACCGTCACACTTTACTCACCCACGGCCTATGACGTCTCTGTCGGCGGTCTCGTTCAGGCGGCCGACGGCATCGTCCTGCGCAGCATCGGCGGAGACGTGGCCCTGACCGGGGACGCGCGGCTCCACGCGGACGCCGACGGCCTTTACGGAGTGTCCGACGACATCACAATCGCCGCTGGCGGCAGCGTCACGACGGCGGCCGGGACGTCCATCCAGACTGGCCTCGATGGGGCTCCCACCGGCGAAGTCTATATCCAATCCGGCCTGGCCAGCCTCGGAGCCTTCGGCATCGACCTGTCCGGTGACATCACGGCGCAGCAGTTGACGCTGAGCGCCACCGGCTCGTCGATCCGTCTGCGAGATGGCGACATCGATGTCGTGGCGGCCCTAGCCATCGACTCGGTGGGCGACTTCCTGATGGACGCTCCGGCCACGATCACGTCAGGCGACGATGTCGATATCGAAGCCGCGGGCTCCCTGACCGTCGTCGGAACGATCACCGCCGCGGCCGACATCAGCCTGCTGAAGACCGGCGCGACGGGTGGCATGACCGTGAACGGCGCCCTCTACGCTGGTGAGGATGTCTCGATCATCAACTCGGGTGGCGGCGACCTCATCCTGGGCGGGGCGACGATCGTCGCGGACGCGGACGGTGATGATCCCGGCTCGGACGTCTACATCTCCAGCCAGAATGCCGTGATTGCCCCAGGCGGCGGATCGATCCGCGTCGGCTCCACAGGCGCGCCGACCGGGGACGTGACCATCCTTGCGGCCGGAACGGACGCTGGAGGCTTCAACGCCATCGATCTGTCCATGGACATCGAGGCGATCAACCTGACCCTGACCGCGGCGAACGGCTCGATCCAGCTGGCCAGCGGCGACGTCCAGTTGAATGGAGATTTCGACGCGGCGGCAGGCGTGGACTTCCTCATGGAGGCGCCAGCTTCGCTGCAGGCCGCCGGGGACGTCACTGTCGAGGCGGCTCGTGCGATGGGGATCGAAGGGCAGATCGTCAGCCTGGGCGGCGTGAATGTCCAGCTCCAGGGCCCAGGCTCGCAGGACATCTCCATCGGCGGTGACATCGTCGCCGGCGGCGGGATCGATATCGAGAACGCGGGCGAAGGGGACGTCCTTCTTGCCGGAAGCCTGACAGCGGCTTCCCCGGCGGCTCCAGGCGGGTCGACGGCTTTGGCCGTGCCCGGCGGCGTCGAGATCACCAGCGGCGGAGCCGTGATTACGGCTGCTGGGTCTTCTATCCAGTCCGCGGACTTCGTGGCCATTTCGGCGGGCGGGACGGACTCCGGCGGCTTCAGTGCGATCGACCTGTCGGGCGACATCGTCACCGGTTCGCTCGAGCTCACCGCTGGTTCGGGCTCCATCCGGCTGCGCGACGGCGACATCGCCGTGAGCGACCCCCTGACCATCGCCACTGGCCTCGACTTCCTCATGGACGCCCCGGCCGCGATTTACGCGGGCGATCTGGTGAACATCTCGGCCGCGCGGACCATGACCGTGGATGGCTCGATTATCGCCGAGGGCGGGGTGGACCTGCTGCTCCAGGGCCCTGGAGCCCAGGATCTTTCCGTGGGCGGCCTGATCGACGCGTCGGGAATCGATATCGAGAACGCGGGCTCGGGCGACGTCCTGATCGGCGGGACGCTCATGGCGGACGGCGGATCCGCGCCCGATCCCGACGCCCTTGCGACGCCCGGAGGAATAGAGATCACGAGTGGCGGCGCCGTCATCACAGGCGCCGCTTCGTCCATCCAATCTTCAGCCTCCGTCTCCATCGCGGCAGGCGGAACTGGTGGCGCCGGATATAGCGCCATCGACCTTTCCGGGGACATCTCCACGGCCTCGCTGGACCTCGCCGCGAGCAACGGCTCCATCCGCCTTCGCGATGGTGTGATCACAGTCAGCGAGCCGCTGTCCATCGCCAGCGGCCTCGACTTCGTGATGGATGCTCCCGCCGTCATCGATGCTGAGGGAACCGTCGCCATTTCCGCGGCCCGGGCGCTCGTTGCAGATGGCGCGATCTCCGCGGGCGGCGACGTCGGTCTGGCGCTCTCCGGGCCCTTGGCGCAGAATCTTTTGATTGGCGGGGCGATCAGTTCGACGGGCGACATCTCCGTGGAGAACGGGGGTTCCGGGGCGGTGCTTGTCGGCGGCTCGCTCACGGCTACGGGCGACGTCATGCTCGCTTCGGGTGGCTCTGTCGTTACCGGCTCCGCATCGGTGATCACTTCCGGCGCGGAAGTATCGATCGCCGCCTCGGGCGGGGGCGACAGCATCGATCTGTCGGGCGATATCACCGCGCCTGTTCTCAGCCTGGACGCCGACGGGGGCTCCATCCGACTGCGCGACGGAACGATCGCGGTGCAAAGCGACCTGGTGATCGCGAGCGCCCTGGATTTCAGCATGGAGGCCCCCGCCCTGATCGACGCCGCTTCGGCCGTACAGATCAGCGCCGGCCGGAACATGACTGTGGACGGCGTCATCGACGCCGGGGGCGACGTCACACTGCTGGTCAGCGGCCCCGCTGCGGGCGACCTTTCGATCGGCGGCCTGATCACAACTTCCGGCGGCGCCTACGTCTACAACTACGGCGGCGGCGACATCTTCATCGACGGGGACATCCTCGCTGACACTGACGGGATCAGTTCGGGTCACGGCGACAATGTGGTCATCGACAGCGGAGGCCGCATCGTCACGGGCTCCGGCTCGGTGATCCGTGTGGGCGGAGAAGCGACGACAGGCACAGTGACTCTCTATAGCTATGGCGTAGACGGGGAAGGTATCGCCGCCGTCGAGCTGTCCGGCGACATCGAGGCCGACTACGTCACGGTGGAGGCCTACAACGGCTCGGTTCATCTGCGCGATGGGGCGTCGGTCGGAGCAGACGAGAACGCCGAGTTCTTCGCCTACGCCTACTTCGTGATGGAGCAAGGCGCCGCGATCTGGGGCGCGCGCGATCGGCAGAACCCGGGCGATCCCGGAGCCTGGCCAGTCCTGCCCGGCACGGCGCCGGGGGTGCTGATCGCTGCCGCGGACGTGGAGATCGACGGGCAGATCCGTGCGGGAACCGAAAGCGACGATGCGACCATCATCATCAGCGCAATCGACCCCAACGGACAGGTCACGATCGGCGGCGAGGACAATCTCCTGGGCGAAGGTTTCACGCTGTCGAACCTGGAGTTCCACAATCTCCAAGCCGCCCGGATCGTTGTGACCGCCGGACTGGGCGAGCCATACGGCGAAGGCGTCGATCTCTACCTTGCAGACCTCGATCTGGACTCGTCGCTGGTCAGTGAGGTGTGGTTCGGGACTTCCGAAAACCTGATTGTCGAGGGCGTCGTGGCGCCGACCGGCGGGGGGGAGGTGGACATCAATCTGGGCTTCACGTTGCTGTTCGACGGGCTGCCTGACGGACCGAGCACGGCAGCTGTCGAACCGGGCCAGACACTGGTGAACTTCATCCCGGACAACATCTACATCTCAGGCAGCCTGGGTACTGTCGACAATCCGTTCGGGGTCGTCACCCTTATCGCTCAGGGGGACGTGCTCATGGGCTCGCAGGCGTTTCTCGAGGCGGCGCTGGCCGATCCGGAATTCGACGCCTTCGAACAGTCGGAAGATCTCGACCCGGAAGCAGGCCACGTGTTCGTCGCCGCAGACGGCTTGCAGATCGCCGCCATGGGCCGCGTGCTGCAGCAGAATACGGGTGAGGATGGTGAGTTCGGCGGCCTGGTCCTTGGACTGCCAACTTCCGATGTGCAGCTGATCTTCTCCCCCGACCTAATCGAAGGTCAGACCATCGGCGGGCCGTCGAGCTGGACGGCCAACTTCTCGGCAGGCCCCCAGCGCGTCGAGCTGTTCGGCGTGTTCCTCGACGGGCAAGAGCAGATCGGCGGCTTCGACGCAGCCCTGGTGGACAATCTGCTCGATCCCGACATCGCTCTGGGTGACGACTTCTTCAATACCTGCCTGTTCGGGTCGAGCAGCGAGTGCAGTCGCGCGCCCGAGACGCCGCGCTTCGAGGATCCAGTGCCGCCGGTCCATCCCGATCCAATCGATGGCGACGAGGTGGCGAGCTTCTTCTCCGCCTTCCCCTTCACCGAGCCGGAAGAGGAGGAAGAGGAGGATGAGACCCAAGGCGAACCAGTGACCGGTTCGGGCAACGAAGACCTCTGGCCGGTCGGATCCCGTGGAGGTCAGCGATGAAACTCTCCGTTCAGCTGCTCGCCGCCGTATCCAGTGCAGTGCTCGGCGCTGCAGCCGGAACGGCGACAGCCCAGGCTCCGCGAGGGGCGTTCAGCCTCGGACAGAACGCCGAGGCCCAGACCTGTCGGGCCCAGACCCGGCTGGACGCTGGACGCGGCCGCGAGCGCGTCGACATCTACTGCGGTGAGTGGGAACGGGCTTCCGGCGAAGTCGTGGTCTGGCCGGCTTCGTCGGAGGCCGCCGCCCTGGCCCGGTTTGCCGAGGATTGTCCGGGCGTCGGCCAGACCCTGAGTTCTCCGGACTTCACCGAGCTTCGCCAAATTCCGTGCGAGCGGGCTTCTGACGATGGCGCCGTCCGGCGCTATGGGCTGCTCGCGCGACGGGGCGATCAGCTTATCCTTGGCGCAGCATATCCGGCTGACTGGGCCCCCATGATCGCTGCCGCGCGGGTGCTCTCCGGAGCCGCGCGTGCGGAGGCGGTTACGCACAGCGACGGCCTGACCCCGGGCATGCGGGAGATCCAGTCCGTTTACCCGGCCGGGGCGCCGGGCATTTCAGCCTCTGTGAACCAGGAGCTGCTGCGCCGGCGTGCCTATGAACAGAACACGAGCTGGAGTTTCTCGGCGTCCGAACGCGACTTCGCCGAACTTCTACGCACCCAGGAACGGCTCGCTCCCGACGACGCCGAGGGCGCCGCGGAAATCCTGGCCGAGATCGGCCTGAACCTCTCCGGTGAGCGACGCTTCCAAGAGGCGGAGGATTCCTTCGACGAGGCCGAACGGCGAGCCAATGCGGCGGGAGCCAGACTTCTCCTCACCAAGATCCTCAACTATCGCGCCATGGACAGGCTCAACCAGCGTCGGCCCGCAGATGCGCTGGAGCTTGCCCGGGCCGCCAACGCCGCCCGCGATGCGCTCTTCGGGGCGCCTTCTTCACGCGCGCCCGGCATCGGCGCCGCTGACGCCCGGCGCATCGAGGCGATGGCCGCGCCCGGTCGTCGCCGGGCCGTCGCGCCGCCGCTCAGCGGCATGACCGACCAGGATCGCGCCGCCATCCTCTCCGCCCAGGCGGACTATCTCGCCGCGGCCGCCGTCCGTGCGATGGGCGAAGGGGACGCGGGCCGTTACCTGAACGCCGCTCGCGACCGCCTTGCGACCAGTGCGATCCAGCCCGCCTGGCTGACCGCCCTGATCTATGAGGAACGCTCGCGGCTGGCCGCGGAGCGTGGCGACACCGGCGTGGCCAGGCGTGAAGCCGAAACGGGCCTGGCCCTGCTGCGCCGCGCCGCTCCCGGAACCCGCGCCGAGGGCCATCTCTTGATGGCGCTGGCGGACGCTCGGCGGCTCGGTGGGGACAGTGCCGGGGCTCTCGCGGACGGCCGCGCTGCGGTCGTCCTGTTCACGCGGCATCGGGAGGCCCCGGGCATCGCGCCGGACGTTGCGGCGTCGCACCTGGTCGCCCTCTACGAAGAGTGGGAGCGCACACGTGAGGCAACGGCCGCGAACGAGTATTTCGAGACGCTGGCGCTGGTGTGGGACGGCGCCGCCGCACGTTCGGCTGCGCAGCTTGCCGCACGCCTGGCGGCGAAGGAGGGCGGTGACGCCGTCCGCGCCTATCAGGACGCCGAGCGGGTCTATCGGGCTGCGCTGGCGAGGCGCCAACGCCTGTCCCTGAGCCCCGAAACGCTGCCCGAGAAGATCGCCGAGGCCGACGCCGCCGCCACGGCGGCCGCCGCCGCCCTGGCGCAGGCCGAAGACGGCGTCCGTGCATCGTCTCCGCGATATCTGGAGCTGCTCAGCCCGGCGATTTCGGCGGGCGAACTCGTTGGCTCGCTGGAAGACTGGGAAGGCTACGTCCGCATGGTGGTATCCCACCAGGGGGGCTTCGGAGCCGTCGTCACTTCCGCGGGCGTGACGCCCTACAGGATCGCGATCGATGCCTCGCAGGCGGAAGCGCTTGCATCGAGACTGCGTAACAGCGCCAACCTTAGCCGCAGCGGCGCCCTGCCCGACTACGACATTGAAGCGGCCGGGGAGCTCTATCAGGCGCTGCTGGCGCCGGCCGCGGATCGTATCGCCGGCCTGGACAGCCTCCAGATCGACGCCAGCGGACCCCTGGCCGCCATCCCCTTCGCGGCGCTCGTCACCGAAACGCCGGACCAGGCGGCTCAGGATCGAATCCGCGAAGCTCAGGACTACAGCGGACTCGCGTGGTTCGGCCGGGACAGGACTCTGGCGGCCTCCCTTGGACCCGCCGCATTCGTGCGCACGCGCGCCGCTACACCCGCGGCGATCACCGTGCCCGCTTACGCCTTCGGCGACTTTCGGCCCGATCCCGCCGCCATGGCGCGACGTCTGGCCGAGACGCGAGGTCTCTCTGACCGCTGCCGCGAAGAGGTGCAGAGGGCATTGGCGAGGCTCGACGCGCTTCCCGAAACGGCGGAAGAGGCCCGAGAAAGCGCCGCGGTCTTCGGGCCCGCCGCACAGGTGCGGCTTGGCGAGACCTTCACCGACCAGGCGGTGCTGGAGGACCCGGCAGTAGGCCAGGCAGGTGTCCTCGTCCTGGCCACTCACGGCGTCCTCAGCCTGTCGTCCTGCCTCGCCGAACCCGCCCTGCTGGCTTCGCTTGGCCCGGAGGGCGACGGATTGATCGAGGCGTCCGAGGTTCTCGACGCGGGCGTCCGCGCTCGCCTCGTCGTGATGTCCGCCTGTGACACGGCCGGGGGCGGCGAAGGCGACGTCTCGCGAGGGGGCTTCGCCGGCGGAGGCGAAGCCTTGTCCGGGCTTGCTCGGGCCTTCATCTACGCGGGGGCCTCTTCAGTGCTAGCCACGCACTGGAAGGTGGACGCCACAGCCTCCAGCCTGCAGACGCGCGCCCTCCTGACCCAGGCCGCCCAGTCGAAAGCCACGCTGGCAGAGGCGCTGTCCTCCGCCCAGAGGACCCTCTACGAGGATCCCGAGACCGCCCATCCCTTCTACTGGTCAGGCTTTGTCCTGATCGGGGACGGCGCCGTCACGCTCGATAGTGGGGCAGCGGCCGGGGCCGGGACGGGGACTCGAACCGCTCCCTAGGCGGGAACGAAGCTCGCCGTGCGACCGTTGCCGCCCTGAAAGGAGCGGCGTTGGTGGCTATGCAATTGGATAGTACCGGCCCTGCGGCGGCGATCACGTACCCGCGGGAGTCGCGCGCAGTCGTTGGGCCGGCCTGAACAGCGGGGACCCGATGGCTTCGCAAAAGGACCGGCGTGGCTCTCAGAGTCTCGGATGCGTTTTTCTCGTCGCGGTGTTTGGGCCGATGATCGCCCTTGGATCGCTCTGGGCCCTGATCGGCATGACCGGTGGCGCGGGCGCGACAGGCATGAGCGGGCCGCGCGACGAACTCATGCGCTTCATGGTGTGGATACTGCTTCTCGCGGGCCTTCTGAATATTGGAGGCCTTGTCTACGCCGCTTACAGGCGCATCAGTCACCGACACCCTGAACGGGAATGGAGGCGCTGACCGAATTATTGGCTCGGAATGTCGTCGCCGGGCATAGTCCTTCGTCCTCTGCTGCGAAGGAACGGTTCACGTGCTCTACGCCCTGCTCTGCTACAATGACGAAGCCATGGTCACCTCCTGGACCAAGGAGGAAGACGATGCCGTGATGGCTCGTCTTGACGTGGTTCATGAACGCCTGCGCCGGGCCGGAAAGATGGGCCCTTCCCTGAGGCTCGTTCCCACGACGGGGGCCATGACGCTCCACAAACAGAAGGACATGGTCATCGACGGGCCTTACGCGGAGACCAAGGAGGCGCTCCTCGGGTTCTACGTGCTCGACTGCGAGGACCTCGAAGAGGCGGTGCAGATCAGCCGCGAGTTGGCCGCGGCCAATCCGGGCGGCGCCTATGAGATCCGCCCCGTTTCGCTGTTTCTGCCGGGGACATTCGAAGGGTGATCGACGAGGCCTGGACCCATGCGGCGCTCGCCGCCGCCCGGCCCCAGGCCATAGGGGCCCTGCTTCGCTACTTCCGGGACCTGGACCTCGCCGAAGAAGCGTTCCAGGAGGCCTGCCTGCGCGCCTTGAGGGCCTGGCCGAAGAACGGCCCTCCCCGTGATCCTACGGCCTGGCTGATCATGGTGGGCCGCAATGCGGCGATCGACGTCACGCGCAGGCGGTCGAGAGAGCAGCCTCTTCCCCCCGAGGATGTGATCTCCGACCTGGAAGACGTCGAAGTCGACCTGGCGGAGCGGCTGGACGGGTCCGAGTATCGTGACGACGTCCTGCGTCTGCTCTTCATTTGCTGTCACCCAGACCTTCCCGCCACCCAGCAGATCGCCCTCGCCCTGCGCATCGTCTCAGGCCTCTCCGTGAAGCAGATCGCCCGGGCTTTTCTGGTCGGCGAAAGCGCGATGGAACAGCGCATCACCCGCGCCAAGGCCAGGATCGCCCAGGGCGGCGCACCCTTCGAAACACCCGGGCCAGTCGAGCGCGCCGAGCGGATCGGCGTTGTCGCAGCCATGGTCTATCTGGTTTTCAACGAGGGTTACTCGGCGGCCCCCCAGGACCCCGACGCTCGCGGGTCGCTGTGCGATGAAGCCATCCGGTTGGGCCGCCTCCTCCTGCGCCTGTTCCAGACCGAACCGGAGCTCATGGGCCTCGTCGCGCTGATGCTGCTGCAGCACGCCCGCCGCCGCGCCCGTTACGACGCCGGCGGCGAAGCCGTGTTGCTGGAAGACCAAGATCGATCGCTCTGGAACCAGAGCCTGATCACGGAGGGGCTCGCCCTCATCGACAAGGCCATGCGGCGCCGCAGCCCGGGCCCCTATCAGCTGCAGGCCGCGATCGCGGCCCTGCATGCGCGGGCGGCCCGCCCCGAAGATACGGACTGGTCCCAGATCAACCAGCTTTACTTGGCGTTGGAGCGCATTCAGCCGTCTCCGGTCGTCACCCTCAACCGCGCCGTGGCGGTCTCCAAACTGGACGGGCCGGCGACGGCGTTGGCGATGGTTGAACCGCTGGGCGAGCGGCTCGGGGGCTATTTCCACTTCTTTGGGGTGAAAGGCTGGCTACAGATGCAGCTCGGCCGGGACCGCGATGCCCGGGAGTCGTTCAACCGGGCGATTGCGCTGGCCAATACACCCGCTGAGGCCGCTCACATCCGCAGGAATCTCGATCGTCTCAGTTCAGACGCCGCGATGGGGTGACCTGGCTGTTGGGGGCGGCCCTTGTTTGAGGAAAGGTTGCGCGGGCGCAAAGTCTGCCGCCCTCAGGCTGCTAGACATTCGGCATTCCAGGCGGTCGAGGGGACCGGCTGGGGTGCCCGGCCTCCCCCGAGGCCAAGCGCAGTACCGGCCTCCTCCGACCCTTTGGCCGGCATTGCCGGTAAGCGGGCCCGCCGTCACCTCCGGCGGGCCCGCCTACACACGGGATGACGGCGGCGGAGGACTGCGCCGCTTCGCGAACAGCTTCTCAGGCACATGCCCGTTGCGCCGGAACCGCTGCACGGGACCTAACAGATGCATATTGGGAGAGTCTGAGAGCGACTGCGCACGTGGTTCCGTGCGGAGAAGAAGATGGTGGACGCGGCTGGGATTGAACCAGCGACCCCTACGATGTCAACGTAGTGCTCTCCCACTGAGCTACGCGTCCGCCCCGGGAAGGACGCGCATATAGACCGGGGCCTCGCGGCAGCGCAAGCGGTCCGTTGGCGCAGGCTGGAAAACGGCGATTCAGGAAAGCGCCGAACAGCGCACGATCCTTCCGCGGCATGTGCCTTCGGCCGGCCAGGATGGCCTGTTCGCCTGACCTCGCGGCCGCGCCGCGAGATCAGGCGGCGATCATCCGCTCAACTTCGGCGACGAGGTCGCGCAAGTGGACGGGTTTGGAAAGGACCTTGGCCTGGGGCGTCGACTGGGCCGCGGACAAGGCGACCGCGGCGAAGCCAGTGATGAACATGATGCGCAGCTCGGGCTGTCGAACCGCGGCCTCGCGGGCGACCTCTATGCCGTCGGCCCCGGGCATGACGATATCCGTGAGAAGCAGGTCCCAGGGACCGTCGTCGAGGGCGCCGATGGCCTCGTCGCCATTCTCGCAGATCGCTACTTCGTGCCCCGCGCGCTCCAGGGCGCGCGCGAGGAAGCCGCGCAGGCTGTCGTCGTCTTCAGCGAGAAGGATGCGGGCCATGCAGGCGAAACCCCGACGTTTACCAAATCCGACCCTACGCCTCCGTCCGTAAACCGCACGTGAAAACCACCGGTCGGAGAAAATCCTCCCGACCTTGCCTCGGGTCCCCCATCACACCCGGCCGGCGTTGACTAAAACCCGCCTCGAACGTTCTTAGTGCGCATGTCCGCCGCCGAACCCATCGAAGACGAAGCGTCCGAGCAGAAAAAGCCGGCCCCCTTCGTCGTCCGAAGGCCGCGCATCCTGAAGACTCCGTTGATCTTCGCATCACCCCATTCGGGCCGGGTCTATCCGCAAGATCTGATGGCCGTGTCACGGTTGGATGCTCGCGACATCCGACGCTCGGAAGACGCGCTCGTGGACCGGCTCCTGGAACCGGCCGGGGAGGCTGGTGCGGCGGTTGTGCTTTGCCAGATCGCGCGTGCCTATGTCGACGTCAACCGGGACCCTTGGGAGATGGACCCTGCGATGTTCGCCGACGAGGCACCGGCCCATGCGCGCTCAACGTCGGCTCGGGTTGCGGCAGGGCTGGGCAGCGTTCCGCGCGTAGTGGGGGACGGTCAGCCAATCTACGCCCGCAAGATCCGGTTTGCGGAAGCGGAAGCCCGCATTGAGACGGTGCACGGCCCGTGGCATCAGGCTTTGACTTCCCTGCTGGAGGAGGCGAGGGCGCGTTTTGGCCTCGCGGTCCTGATTGATTGGCACTCCATGCCTTCTGCAGCTGGCAAGGCAGAAGCTCGTCGGGGGAGGCCGCGGCCCGACATCGTGCTAGGCGACCGCCACGGCGACGCGTGCTCGACTGGACTTTCGCGCCTCGTGCGACGGGAATTCGAACTGGCTGGCTACGTCGTATCGATGAACCGGCCCTACGCGGGGGGATGGACAACCCAGATCCACGGCCGCCCGAGCGAAAACGTTCATGCCCTGCAGGTCGAGATCGATCGCTCACTGTATCTCGACGAAAGAATCCTGGAGCCGGGCCCAGGCTATCCGAGACTGCAACAGGATCTCTCCCGCCTCTTCGAGACGCTCAGTCGGGCGGATTGGCCGGAGCTACTGCGCCTGTAGGCAGGTCCCTGGCATAAAAAACCGCCCCGGGGACACCGGGGCGGCAAAGTCAGATAGGGAGGAAACGCCCAAAAAGGGCTGCCGGCCGTCAGGGAACGACCGACCCTTAAAATTTACGCTGCAGCGCACACAAATTCAAGAGCTCATTGTGTGATGCGGCGATCACGAACCGTTACACAGGATACGATCCAGCAAGCTATTCATCTTCAACTGAATTATTGCGGCTGCGTGGTTGAGACAGTTCCCGAGCCCTCCGGATGCCGTGCGCCGCGGGCGATCGCGACTGTCGCCACACAAGCAGGGCCGTGGCGGCGATGGTCGCCACGGCCAGCCAGAGGGGGCCGTAAAGCCAAGCCGCCGCCGCCAGGGCGAAATAGTAGCCCCGCACGCCCCGACTGAAGCCCTTCATGGCGGGGTTCAGTACTTCCGCCGACGCTTCTGCGAATGCCCCGGCTCGGGGACCCGGCTTCTCGGGCGCCGCGCCGATAAGGGCCAGACAGTAGTTGAGCTGGCGAATCGACCAGATGAACTCCAACAGGCCGCGGGCCAGGCAGGCCAGCACCAGGGCGAGCTTCGCCTCGAGGCGGCCCGGCGTTACGACTTCGAAGCCAGGGACATCCGGGATCATGGCCTGGCCTCCGAAGAGAGCGCCGGCCACCGCTGCAATCAGGATCAGGTTCGCCGATGCGAAGAAGGATGCCGAATTGATGGCGTGCCCCAGCAACTGGCTGTCCAGCAGCTTGATTTCACGGCCGGTCATGGCGCGCATCCAGGCGAGGCGCACGCCTTCCATGTCGCGTGTGATCGCCCCGGTCCGCCGTGACAGTCCGAGGAGCAAGGGTTCGTAGCCGAGCCAGCACACGGCGAAGATTGCTAGCGCGAACCAGTCCCAGAGGCTCATTCCTCGTCTTTAACCGCCATCGCCCGCCCAGGGAATGCGCACCAGCGCCCTTGCCGTAACGAGGTTATCACCCCACTAAACGGAGATGGCCGACGCGAGCGACACGCCCTCCGCGCGCGCCCTGCTCATCTTCGCCCATCCGGCGCTCGAGCGGGGCCGGATCAATCCAGCGATGGCGGAAGCCGCAGCCCGGCTGCCGGGGCTGAGCGTCCATGACCTCTACGAGGCATACCCCGACTTCACCATCGACGTCCGGGCGGAGCAAAAGCGCCTGCTCAAGCACGACGTCATCATCCTGCAGTTCCCCCTCTACTGGTTTTCCATTCCGAGTTTGCTCAAGGAGTGGATGGACGTGGTCTGGGTCCGGGGTTTCGCCTACGGCGACGGCGCCAGGTTCGCAGGCCGGACCCTCATGTGCGCGGTTTCCACTGGAGGCAACCGTGACGCCTACGGTCCCGACGGACGGTACCTCTACCCCATGGAGCAGTTCCTGGCCCCCCTCGCACAGGCGGCGCGCTACTGTGGCCTGAGCTGGGCTGAGCCCTTCGTCCTGCATGGCAACGAGGCGCCCGACGCTGCGGCGCTCGCTGCCGGAGTCGAGCGCTACCAAAGGCGGCTGTCCGGCCTCTTGGGCGTCGAGGGCGCGCCGTCCTGATGGATGGGGTGCTGCTTCAGGTCCTGATCTACCTGGGCGCTGCAGCGATCGCGGTGCCGGTAGCGCAACGCGTCGGTCTCGGTTCCGTCCTCGGATATCTGATCGCGGGCCTCGTGATCGGGCCCCACGTGCTCGGACTGGTCGGCGATCAGAGCGAGGTCATGCATGGCGCCGAACTCGGCGTGATCATCCTCCTCTTCCTTATCGGCCTTGAGATGCGACCCTCTCTTCTGTGGCGCATGAAGAAGGTGTTCGGCCTTGGCGCCGCCCACGTGAGCCTCACCGGTTCAGTCCTCACGGCGGGCGCCCTCTTGCTTGGGATGGACTGGCGTCCAGCGCTTGCCGCGGGATTGATCCTGGCCCTGTCATCCACCGCCATCGCTTTGCAGACACTCGAGGGCCGTGGATTGCGGGACCGGCCACCCGGACGGGTCGCATTCGGCATCCTGTTGTTTGAAGACCTGGCGGTCATTCCCCTGTTCGCCATTCTGCCGCTGCTGGTGACACTCTCGACTCCCGGGGCGCAGGAGGCCCGGGACAGTCTTATCACCCACTGGCCGGCGTGGATGCAGGCGCTTGGCATAGTTTCGGCGGTCGGGGCGGTGCTTCTGCTCAACAGGTTCGCAGCGCGGCCCGTGTTCCGGTTCATTGCCCGTTCGGGGAAGCGGGAAGTCTTCACCATCGCCGCACTGCTCATCGTCGTCGGGGTCACCGGCCTCATGCAATCGGTCGGCCTTTCGCCAGCGCTTGGCGCCTTCCTCGCTGGCGTGGTGCTGGGCGGGAGCGAGTACCGACGGGAGATCGAGACCGATATCGAACCGTTCCGGGGGCTGTTGCTGGGACTGTTCTTCATCACTATCGGCGCCGACATCGATCTAGGCGCAGTCGCGGCGCAACCGGGCTCCGTCTTTGGGCTTGTGCTGGGCCTGATGCTGCTGAAGGCAGGCATGCTCTACAGCCTCAGCCGGCTTTTCGGCTTCGCCAATCCCATCGCCCTGGCTGTGGCGGCAAGCCTCTCCCAGGGGAGCGAATTCGCGTTCGTGCTGCTGGCTTTCGCCGGGGCCGGCGGCGTACTGGTCCCCGCCACCGCCGACCTTCTGACAATCGTCGTGGCAGTCTCCATGGCCACGACACCCTTGGTGATGCTCCCCTATACGAGGTGGACCGCGCGGATCGTGGGGCCAAAGCCAGCCGAACCTGAAAACGATGACTTCGACGAGCACCCCGAGGTCATCGTGGCGGGGTTCGGCCGCTTCGGGCAGATCGTGGGCCGCGTCCTCACCGCGAATGGGTTCAGCACATCCGTGCTGGAGTCGTCCGTAGAGCAGATCTCATTGCTGCGCCGGTTCGGCAGGCGTGTTCACTATGGCGACGCTTCACGCCTGGATCTGCTGCGGGCCGCTGGAGCCGAGAAGGCGCGCGCCCTCGTGGTGGCGGTGGACGATCGCGACAAGGCCGCCGAGATCGTGGAGCTGGCGCGGGAGAACTTCCCGCACCTGAAGGTGCTGGCGCGAGCCTTCGACAGGCGTCACGCCTATGAGCTCCTTGATCGCGGGGCGGATGTTGTGGAGCGCGAGACCTTTGAGGGAGGGCTCGCACTCGCTGCGGAAAGCCTGCGCGCCCTTGGCTGGCGCGCCTATCGCGCCGAACGAGCGGCGCGGCTGTTTCGCCTTCACGACGAGGCCCTGTTCCGGGAGCTCCGACCTCTCTGGGGAGACGAAGAGCGATTCGTGGTCGCCACCCGCGAGAGCTCGCCAAGGATGGACGACCTGCTTCGCGCCGACTTGCGCCAGCTCGGGGACGACGATGTGGACGATGACTGGCGCAACGACCCGGAACCTGCGGGCGCTCCAGCCCGGGAGTGATCCGCGATTGGCTGCAACAGCTTGCTCCAGCGGGCGCCGCGCGCGACTATCCAGTCTGAAAGTCGGGGATTTCCAGATGCTGAAGGCCGCCGCCGCCGCGCTAGCTCTTACGCTCGCGCCTCTTTCCTTGGCTCATGCCCAGACCGCGCCAGCCGCGCCCCAGGTCAGCGCCGAGGACAGAGCGTTCGGCCAGTTGATTGCAGACTACGAGGCTTACGAACGGCGGGAGGATCCGTTCACGGCAGGACAGGAAGGCGACAAGGAGGCTCTCGCCCGACTGCCCGACTTCTCAAGAGCGGGCGAGCTTCGCCGCCAAGCCGACTATCGGAAATTCGCCGAACGCCTGCAGCGCATTGATGCGACCCGGTTGTCGGGGCCCGACGCGCAGATGAATCACGCGTTTCTGGCGCGAGAGCTGAGGCGCGCCATCGAGCGGGTCGATTTCGACGGCGGCCGGCTGGCGTTCGACTCCGAGGGAGGCCCCAACGGCTTCCTCAGCTACATGGGGTCCACCACGCGGATCGCGTCGCAGAGTGACGCCGAGGCCTATCTGGCGAGGCTTGCCCAGGCGCCGAAGGCCTTCGCCGACACGATGGAAGACGCGCGGCGCGGCGTGCGCACCGGCTTTACGCAGCCACGTTCAGTCGTCGAAAGCGCGATCGCCGTGATGCGCGCGGAAAACGCGATCTGGCTTGACGAGGATCCCCTGCTCAAGCCCTTCGCGAGCCTGCCTTCAACAATACCCCCGGCGCAGCAGGAACTGTTGCGAAAGGAGTTGCGGGACCTGATCGCGACGGAAATCGTGCCGGCGCGCCGGGCCTTCCTCCGGATGGTGGAGACCGAATATCTTCCGCATGCCCGCGAGGGGCTGGGCGTCGGCAGCCTCAAAGGCGGCCAAGAGTATTACGCATTCCTGGCGCGTAGCTACACCACCACCGACATGACGCCCGAGCAGGTCCACCAGCTCGGCCTTCAAGAAGTGGCCCGCATTCGCGCGGAGATGGACGGGGTGATGCGCGAAGCCGGGTGGACCGGAGACTTCGCCGCCTTCCTGGCCTTCCTTCGAACTGATCCGCAGTTTTACGCCCAGTCCCGGGAGGACCTGCTCGAGAAGGCGTCGGAAATCGCCAAGCGGGCCGACGACAAGCTGCCGGCGCTGTTCCGCGAAAGCCTGCCGCGCCTGCCTTACGGCGTTCGCCCCGTACCGCGGGAGATCGAAGAACAGTACACGACCGGACGCTACAATAGCGGTTCGATGGAGCTCGGCGTAGCCGGCGGCTACATGGTCAACACCTCACGGCTGGACCAGCGCCCGCTTTATGAACTTCCTGCGCTCACCGTTCACGAGGCGGTTCCCGGGCATCACCTACAGATCGCCGTACAGCAAGAGCTCGGCGACCTTCCCTGGTTCCGACGCAACGCAGAGGTGACGGCCTTCGTGGAAGGTTGGGGTCTCTACGCCGAATTCCTCGGCATAGAGATGGGTATCTATCGGACTCCTTATGAGCGCTTCGGCAAGCTCAGCTACGAGATGTGGCGCGCCTGCCGCCTGGTCGCCGACACCGGTATCCACGCCAAGGGGTGGACGATCGAGCAGGCGCGAGCCTGCTTTCGGGACAATTCAGCCTTGGCCCCCCACAACATCGAAACAGAACTCCAGCGTTACATCGGCTGGCCCGGGCAGGCTCTGGCGTACAAGATCGGAGAACTGAAGTTCCGCGCATTGCGCAGTAAAGCCGAGGCGGCCCTCGGTGATCGTTTCGACGTCCGGGCGTTCCACGATTTCGTCCTCCGCGGCGGGCCCCTGCCAATGGATTTGCTGGAACAGCGCGTGGACGGCTGGATCGCGGCGCAGCGCGCCGGCTCCTGAGCGGCGCGTCGATTTCGTCTGGGGATAGTGTGACCTTCCACTGACTGTCCGTCACATTGTGGCCACACGCCCGGAGCATGAGGCCGCCGCGCGCGCCCTCTGACGCACATCGCGCGCTTTTTGTTTCCTCGGGCGTCCCCGTTTCAGACGAACAAGAAAAATATGGCTGACACGACCGGCGGTCCCTTCAGGCCGCACGAGGACCTGTCCGCGCGTAGCGCCGTTCTCGATATCGACATGGAAGTGAACCTTGCCCTGGGCCGCGCAGCCGCTCGTACCCTGAGGCAGATTTCACCTGAGGTCTCTGACATCTTCAGCACCTTCCTTCAGCGAGAGATCGACCGACTGAAGCTGTCCGGCCGCGGGGCTCCTGAAGTCGCGGCCATGCAGCTCCGGCAGTTCCTGCGCGAAGGCTGACCCCGATTGCGCGCCAGTCTCCGGACCGTCGCGCTCACTCTTGCCGCTGTGATAGTGCCGCAGCGGCTGCGTCGACCGGGCCGCCCGCCCCCTCCCCCCATAGGGCGGCCCGGTCCTTGCAGTTCAACCCGCATGTCTGACGCCAGGATTCCCCGACCCGACGTTGCCGCGGACAAGGCCGACCTCCTTTCGGTCAGCGTCGTCATCGCCACGTTCCGCAGGCCAGGCCCCTTGCTGCTAGCCGCTCGCTCGGTGCTTGCGCAGGAAGGGATCGTCCCTGGCGATATCGAGTTGATCATCGTGGACAACGATCCCGCCGGATCGGCGGCTCCAGTATTCGACGAACTGGTCCGTCAGGCTTCGATCAAGACGCACCTCGTTCACGTTCGGGAGCCCGGGGTAGCTCGCGCGCGCAATGCCGGGGTCGCGGCTGCCCGGGGCGAGTTCATCGTCTTCCTCGATGACGACGAGGAAGCGCCGCCGACCTGGCTGGCCGCCCTCCTCAGGATTCAGGCCGAGACCAGCGCAGATGTCGTCTTCGGTCCGGTGCGGGCGTCACTGCCCGACGGAGTTCACGAGCATCGCGAGTACCTGGAGCGCTTCTTCTCCCGCTCCGGGCCGGATGTATCGGGCCCTCTCGACCTCTACTACGGCTGCGGCAACAGCCTGCTGCGGCGCTCAGCCCTGCCGGATCCGCTTGCGCCGTTCTCGACGTCCCGGGACCACACCGGCGGCGAGGATGACCTGCTTTTCGGCGCGATGCAGCAAGGCAGCGCGCGCTTTGCCTGGGCTCATGAAGCGTGGGTCTTGGAACATGTACCCGTCGATCGGGCGCGGCTCGGCTACGCCCTCCGCCGAGCATTCGCCTACGGGCAGGGCCCTGCCGAGGCCGCCCACGCCGAGGGACGCTGGGGGGCGATCCTTCGCTGGATGGCGATAGGCGCCATACAGGCCGCTGCCTACGGCGTTCAGGCCGCGCTGCAATGGCTGTTTCGCACTCCTGATCGGGCGGACGCCCTGGACCGTACGATGCGCGGCCTTGGGAAGCTGTTCTGGTTTCGCAGCCAGGAGTTTTACGGACGCGCCGCGCTGGGGACCGGCCGCGAGACATCCTGACCGGAACTGCGTACAGATGCGCCGGACTCAGCTTCGACGCGCCTCCTGCAATGTCCCTGAACTTCGTCATTGAACCGCCCGTCAGACCGTCGGCGCCTGTTGCGGGAACGAGCGCACGCTTCCCGGTCGGCCGGATTTGGTGCGTTGGCCGCAACTATGCAGCGCACGCCAGGGAAATGGGGGGTGATGGGCGAGAGGCGCCATTCTTCTTCTCAAAACCGGGAGACGCTGTCGTCGAGAGCGGATCCGAGATCCCTTTTCCGCGGGACACGGAAGACCTGCACCACGAAGTCGAACTGGTGTGCGCCATCGGGAAGGAAGGCGCCGACATCGCGGTCGATCGGGCGTTGGACCACGTGTTCGGTTATGCCGTGGGCATAGATTTGACCCGGCGCGACCTCCAGGCGGAAGCGAAAGCCAGGGGGCGGCCCTGGGACATGGCCAAGGGTTTCGACAACTCGGCGCCCATATCGGAAATCCTTCCAGGCAACGGGCCGAAGGACAGCGGCAGGATCTGGCTCAGCGTCGATGGGATCGTGCGGCAGGAGGCTGACTTGTCGGACATGACCTGGAGTCCCGCCGAGGTGATCTCGGCCCTGTCGCGTACGATCACCCTCAAGGCCGGGGACCTTATATTTACAGGGACTCCTGAGGGTGTCGGGCCGGTTCGGCGGGGTCAGGTCGTGGAGGGCGGCGTCGACGGAGTAGGGACGATCTCGGTCACTGCCGGGCGCTGATCGGGCAGGCGGAGCGATCCATCGGGCTGTCAGGCGAAACGATCGTTACGCCCAGGGCGGGCGCGGGCGTCCGCCGGCGGTACCTCACGCCCTTCAGCCAGATCCGGAAGGCGCCCCACCCGATTCCCGCGACCACGGCGATCGTGTTGACCGGCCATCGCAGGACGGAATCGAGGAGCGTCCAGTCGTCGAACTCGCGACGGCGGCCCGTGAAGGAGGTGGCGATGAGCGGCCCATCCGCATCGGACCCGTCGACGCGAACCGTCACGTCTTCGGCAGGGGGCCGGACGGCGAAGTCGTAGCTCATGGACATGTCCATGAAGGGCGAGACGAAGAAGGACTTCGCACAACGCTGAAGGACGAGGTCGGCCGAGGCGGGGACCACGGGGATGACGTAGGCGTGGCGCTCTCCGAAGGTGTTGTTCACCTGGTAGATCAAAGCCGTCAGCCGACCGTCGTCGGCGTGGCAGAACCAAACTGACAGCGGGTTGAAGGCGAATCCGAAGACTCGCGGGATGCATAAGAGGCGGATGGGCCCATCCTGCGGAGAGATGCCGGCCTCGGCCAGCCGCGCCTGCGCCCAGCCGCGGAGGTCGCCGCTTCCGTCTCCGTGGTCGCCGTCGTGAAAGGCGACCAGGGCCCGGCGGTTGCGCCCGAAGAAGCGCAGGCGCCGGTCCAGCGTGTCCAGTTCGTCGAGATCCAGCAGCACCTGGAACAGGCGCTGGCGCAGCACGTGCGACTTCGGCCGCATCCGGCGATGGTAGACGGACCCCTCGTAAAGTCCGGACGCCAGGGCGCTCATCCGACCGCCTCGGCCTCCGGTCGCAGGTGGATGCGGCCGGATTCTTCGGCCACCCTCCAGGGGCGCCGCACGCCGCCCAGCGCCTCGGCGACGGCGAGCCCTGACTGGAGGCCGTCCTCATGGAAGCCGGAGCCGAAATAGGATCCGCAGAACCAGGTGTTCCTCATGCCCTGTAACGACCACAGCCTGCGCTGGGCGCGTACGGCGGCTGCGTCGAACAGGGGATGCTCGTAGGTTTCGTCCCTCACCACGCTGCCCGTCGCCGGTTCGACAGCCGGGTTGAGCGTCACGAACAGCTGACGTGAGGCTGGCAGGCCCTGGAGCCGGTTCATCCAGTAGGTCACGCACAGGTCCCCGCCTTCGGCCTCACCGCCGGACCGGCCGATATAATTCCAGCTGGACCAGCAGGACCGGCGTCTGGGCATGAGGCGGTCGTCGCCGTGCAGCACCGCCCGGTTGGGCGTGTATCGGAAGGCGCCGAGGAGGGAAGCTTCCAGCACGCTCGGATCCTCCAGCAGCCGCAGGGCCTCGTCCGCATGGGTGGCGACGACTACGTGGTCGAAGCGCCTGACCTCCCCACGGCCGTCGCGGACTTCGACACCGTTTCCCTCCCGGCGCACCGCCTCGGCGCCGAGGCCGATCCTGATCCGGTGAGCGTAGGCGGCGGTCAGCTTCTCCACGTAGGCGCGACTGCCGCCGACCACGGTGCGCCATTGCGGGCGCGCCTTGAGTGAAAGCAGGCCATGGTTCTGGCAGAAGCGGATGAAGGCGGCGGCGGGGAACTCGCGAATCCTGACCGCCGAAGTGGACCAGATGGCCGCAGCCTGCGGCAGCAGGTGATCCTCCTGGAAAGCGCGTCCGTACCCTTGCTCACACAGGTAGTCGCCCAGCGAGGTCAGCCGCTGGTCGAGCGCGCAGCAGTCGTTCGGGGCCTCGCGGTAGAACCGGACCAGGTCGGCAAGCATCGACCAGAAGCGCGGGCTCAGGAGATTGCGCTTCTGGGCGAACAGGGCGGCGGCGCTGTTGGATGAGTATTCCAGACGCCCGTCGTCGACCGAGACCCCGAAGGACATGTCCGAGCCGCGGGTGGCGACGCCCAGATGCTCGAACATCGCCGTCAGGTTCGGATAGTTCGCTTCGTTGTAGACGATGAACCCCGTGTCCACGGGGATCGGCCCGTCCGGCCCCGGAGCGTCGACCGTATGGCTGTGACCGCCCAGTCGCCCTTCGCGTTCGTACACCGTCACGCGATGGCGCTGGCTCAGCAGCCACGCCGCGGACATCCCCGAGATTCCTGAGCCGATCACGGCAATGTCCAGCGGCTTACGCGCGGGCGTGAAAGAAGGTGAGCTGTCGAAGGGCACGGGATGCTCGCGTCATGGCCGGTGGCGGTCGCCTTTGATACGGTCGAGGCAACCCGCCGGATCAGTCCCGGCGCGAAAGGCTCCGGAGGTGATCCGCCCGACCGCGAGCCGCGTAACAGGGGCATGAACGGGATTGCGCTCGCCTGTGACAGAAGCCTGTTTCCGCCGGCCGGACGTCCGCGCCTGGGCGCATGGACGTCAGCCATGAGCGCTCCGCAGGATCCGGCGCCGGAGAACGCCGCGGCGCTGATACTGGCCATCGCCGCGCGCAACGACCGCGCGGCCTTCGCGGCCCTGTTCGAGCGGTTCGCTCCCCGGGTGAAGAGCTACATGCTGCGGTTGGGGGCGACTCCGGAGGCGGCGGAGGAACTTGCGCAGGAAGCCATGCTGACGGTCTGGCGGAAGGCGGCGCTGTTCGACCCCGCGCGCGCGGGCGCGTCGACCTGGATATTCGCCATAGCGCGCAACCTGCGCATAGACGCGATCAGGCGCGAGCGCCGGCCTCGCATCGAGGACGACCCGACGGACGAGCCGCCACCCGAGCCGGCCGCCGACGCCGTGATCGCCGCCGCGGAGCGGGATGTTCGACTGAGGAGCGCAATGGCGGCGCTCCCGAAGGAGCAGGCCGAGGTGATCCGTCTGTCGTTCTTCCACGACAAGCCTCATTCCGAAATCGCCGCCGATCTTCGCCTGCCCCTGGGCACGGTGAAATCGAGGCTCAGGCTGGCCCTGGGCCGCCTGCGAAGCCTGGTGGGAGACCTCGCGTGACAATCGTCCATCACCCTTCCGAAGCCCTGCTGATGGACTTCGCGGCCGGCAGCCTTGGCCAGGCGCGCTCCCTTGTGATCGCAGCCCACATCCATGCCTGCCCGCATTGCCAGGACATGGTCGAGGCGGCCGAAGCGGCCGGCGGAGCCCTGCTGGAGGACCTGCCTCCCAGCGAGATGGGACCCGACGCGCTGGAGCTCGCCATGGCCCGCATCGAACGTCCCGCCCCCGGGCCGATCGAAACGCCGGCTCTCGCGCCGGCCCAGCCGGCCGACTGGATCCGCGTTCCGGTGGAGGTCCGCGAGGCGGTTCGTCACAAGCGGTGGGTCGCGCCCGGCGTGTGGGTGGCGCCGATCCGCCAGGGTCACGGCGAGCCTCTGTCCTACCTCCTGAGAGTGGGGCCGGGCATGCGCATGCCCCTCCACACGCACGAGGGAACGGAGCTGACCCTCATCCTGAAGGGCGCGTTCCAGGACGGCGACGCCGTCTTTGGGCCGGGCGACGTGGCCGAGGCTGACGACCACACCGAGCACAGCCCGCACATCCTTCCGGGTGGCGAATGCGTGTGTCTCGTGGCCTGTGACAACCGGCTGGTCGTTCGCGACTGGCTGGGCCGGATCGTCCAGACTTACGCAGGAATATGAGGTGTCCGGCGCGCTTCCTTTCCTGCTGATCCCGCTGGGGCTGTGCGGCGCCATGGCAGGCGCCTGGGCGGTGCAGAGGTCCGGCGGGAGCAGCGGCTGGATCGATTCGATCTGGTCCCTGGCCACCGGCGGGGCCTGCATCGCCTTCGCCCTCGTCACGCCCGGGTCAGAACCGAGTTCCCGGGCGTGGCTGGTCGCCGCCCTCGCCGCCGCGTGGTCGCTGCGCCTCGGCATTCACATCGCGAGACGCTCGCCGGGTCACGACGATCCCCGCTACGCGCACCTGAAGCGGGAGTGGGGGTCCGCCTATCAGGCGCGCCTGTTCCGCTTCCTCCAGATCCAGGCTCTCGCCGGGGCGGCCCTGGCGCTGGCCGCGTGGCTGGCGGCGAGAAATCCCGAACCGGGTCTGACATGGCTGGACGCTGTCGGTGCGTTGGTCGCCGTCGCCGGCCTCGTCGGCGAGGGCGTCGCGGACTCCCAGCTGGCGGCGTTCAAGGCGAACCCTGCGAACCGGGGCGGGATCAACGACCGTGGACTCTGGGGCTGGTCGCGCCACCCGAACTACTTCTTCGAGTGTCTGTTCTGGCTGGGCATCGCGCTCATCGCCCTGAGCCCCTCGGGTGTCTGGGCCTGGGGCTGGGCCGCGCTGGGAGCGCCGGCGTTCATGGTCTGGCTTCTGACCCGGGTGTCCGGGATTCCGCCGCTGGAGGCTCACATGGAGCGCTCGCGCGGTCGGGCGTGGCGTGACTACGCGGCGCGCACCAGCCCCTTCCTTCCCCTGCCCCCCAGGGCTTCGGCCAAGGAGATCCTGCGATGATCAAGTATCTGGCCGCCTACGTAGGCAGCGCCGTCACGATTGCGGTTCTGGACGCCGTATGGCTGACGCTGGCGGGCAAGCATCTCTATCGCCCTGCGATCGGCGAACTGCTCATGCCGGACGGCTTCCGCCTGGCGCCGGCGGTCGTCTTCTATCTGCTGTTCGTCCTGGGCGTGGTGATCTTCGGCGTTTCGCCGGCGCTGCGTTCCGGACAATGGACCACCGCCGCCCTGATGGGCGGTCTTTTCGGTTTCTTCTGCTACGCGACCTACGACCTGACGAACCAGGCGACGCTCAAGCTGTGGCCGGTCCACGTCACCCTGATCGACATGACCTGGGGGACCCTGCTGGCCGCAGCCGGCGCGGTCGCCGGAGCCCTGGCGGCGGCGAGGTTCACCTAGCCGCGCTCCGCGGGTCCCACTAAGCTCTCGGCCGAGACGCAGGGGGGCATGCGTATGACCGTAGCCGCGACGGCCGAGGGTCGCCACAAGATGGGCCCCGTGCTGGCGACGTTTCACGTCGCCGGAAATATGATCGGGTCAGGTGTTTTCCTGCTTCCCGCCACCCTGGCGACGATCGGCTCGGTCAGCATCATCGGGTGGGTCGTCACGACCCTGGGCGCCTTGCTGCTCGCCGCGATCTTCAGCCTCCTGGCGAGGGTCCGACCGGCGGCCGGGGGCCTGGTGGCCTTCGTCGGGGACGGCCTGGGTCGCTTCTTCGGCTTCGAGGCGGCGTTCGGCTACTGGCTCACCTGCACCATCGGCAACGTCGCCATCGCACTCGCCGTGGTCGGATACCTTTCCTTCTTCATCCCGGCCCTGAAGGCCCCCCTCTTCGCGGCGGCGGGCACTTCGGCGGTGATATGGCTGCTGACGCTCGCCAACATCGTCGGGCCCCGGTTCGTGGGCCGGATGCACGGCGCGGCGCTTCTGATCGGGCTGCTTCCGATCGCGGCTGCAGCCGTGCTCGGATGGCTCGCTTTCGATCCCGCGGTCTTCCGGGCCTCGTGGAACGTTTCAGGTCACTCGGACATCAAGGCGGTCGGCCTGACCCTGGTCATGGTCTTCTGGGCTTTCCTCGGGCTCGAGACCGGCGCGGTCTGCGCCCGCGTGGTCCGCAATCCCGAGCGCAATGTGCCGATCGCGACCTTCGGCGGCGTGGCGCTTGCCGCCATTGTCTATCTTCTCGCCAGCGCTGCGGTGATGGGGGTGCTCCCAGCCGCCGTCCTGGCCCAGTCGGCGGCTCCGTTTGCAGATGTCGTGGCGAGGATCGTGGGCGCCGGGGTGGCGGGGATCGTCGCTGCCTGCGCCATCGCAAAGGCGTCCGGTACGCTCGGAGGATGGATTCTGGTTACCGCGGAAACGAACCGCGCCTCCGCGGAGGCGGGGTTCCTGCCGCGCTTCGTGTCGCGCTCCGACGGCGATGGCCCCCCGGTCCGCGACCTGATCGTGCTCGCATCCCTGATGACCGTAGTCGCCTTCGTGACCGCATCGCCCACGATCGGCGAGCAGTTCGGGGTCCTGATCAACGTGTCCACGAACCTGGCGCTGGCCGTGTTCGCCTTGTCCAGCGCGGCGTTGTTCCGCTTCGCGGGCGGCATGTCCTCGGGCCGCGGGCTCGCGCGAGCGGTGGCGGTCGCTGGGGTCCTATTCTGCGTCGGCGTAATCGCCGCGTCGGAGCCGCAACTGCTTCAGGTGCAGGCGTGGCTGTTCCTGCTGAGCCTGCCGCTTTGGGCCCTGATCGTCTGGAACGGCCGACGCCGCGGGCGGCAGACCTAGTAGAAGATGTTTTCCGACTTCGGCGTCTCGGGCGGCGGCGGGCTTTCCCCAGCCTCGTAGGGCACCGGTTCGGCCGGGGTTTCCGGCACGGGGTCCTCTTCCGGAGTCGCCGCGGCCGCGGCCGCAGCCTCGGCGGCGACCTCTTCCGCCGTGGGCGCCTCGACCCCCTGTTCCTCCGGGACGGTTTCCGACGGGGCGGAAACCTCACCGTCCCCGCAGGCCGCGAGCATGAGGGCGGCGCCGCTGAGCGCCAGTCCGGCCAGAATCCTTCGCATCTTCGTCCTTCCTCGGCGGTTCACGGCCGCGCTTCCTTATATCCGAACGCACGCGCGGCCTACACGCTCCCGCAGGCGGGGCAGGAGGGGTCGGCGGCCAGCGTGCTCCGCCGGACACGCCAGGAAAGGGCGTCGAAATGGAGGAGTTCTCCCGTGGGATCCTCACCCACCCCGGCGACCAGCTTGATGACGGCCAGCGCGGCCATGGACCCGATCACCCCGGGTAGCGCGCCGACCACCCCGACGCGCTCGCAGGTCTGGGCGTCCGGCGGCGCTTCGTTGACCAGGCAGCGGTAGCAGGGTCGCCCCTTCAGAACGGCGAGGACGCCTTCCCAGCGGCCGATGGCGGCGGAGACCAGGGCGACGCGCTCGCTCACACAGGCGTCCGACACCGCCAGCCGTGTCTCGAAGTTGTCGACCCCGTCGACCACCAGATCCCATCCGGCGACCCGTTCCCGGGCGTTCGAGTCGTCGAGGCGCTGCTGGAATGTTTCGACCACGACGTGGGGGTTGAGGTCGGCCAGCCGCCGCTTCGCTTCCTCGACCTTGGCCCGGTACAGGTCGCTTTCGCCGTAGAGGATCTGACGCTGAAGGTTGGAGAGGCTGACGACGTCGTCGTCCACCAGGCCGAGCCGGCCGATTCCCGCGGCCGCCAGATAGAGCGCCGCCGGCGACCCGATGCCGCCGGCCCCCACCACGAGAACCGAGGCGGCCTTCAGCTTCTGCTGACCTGATCCGCCCAGTTCGCGCAGCACCAGATGGCGTGCGTAGCGCTCGACTTCGCGGTCGCTGAAAGGGCCCTCGGACATGGGGAAGTGATAGGCCCCGGACACGCAGAACACCACTCGCCAGACGGCCTGCGCAGGTCTAACGTCGGTATAGACGCCCTGCGCGACGCGGCCGGGGAGTACATCCCGACCTCGCCTCGTCCCCGTCAGGGGCCAAGGGGGAGGAGTTCGGCGTGGAGCCAACGAACACCGAAGCGCCCGAGTACTTCCACAAGGTCGTCGACTGTCAGTGGGCATGCCCCGCCCACACCCCGGTGCCTGAGTACATCAGGATGATCGCCGAAGGGCGTTACGACGACGCCTATATGCTCAACTGGCGGTCCAACGTCTTCCCCGGAATTCTCGGCAGGACGTGCGACCGGCCCTGTGAGCCGGCTTGTCGTCGGGGCCGCGTCGAAGCCGAGCCTGTCGCGATCTGCCGGCTGAAGCGCGCGGCCGCCGACAACAAGGGCGATGTGTCGGCCCGCATGCCGCTTCCGGCTGCGGTGATGAACGGCAAGCGCGTCGCCTGTGTGGGAGCCGGCCCCGCTTCCCTGACCGTGGCCCGCGATCTCGCGCCGCTGGGCTACCAGGTTACGATATTCGACGGCGACCGGCGTGCAGGCGGCATGATTCGCAGCCAGATTCCCCGCTTCCGCCTGCCCGAGGAAGTGATCGACGAGGAGGTCGGATATATCGCGGCCCTGGGCCCGGAGATGCGGCTGGGCCAACAGGTCGACAGCCTGAGGAGCCTGCTGGACGAGGGGTGGGATGCGGTCTTTGTCGGGTCCGGCGCCCCCAGGGGCCGTGACCTGGACGTTCCCGGCCGGCGCGAGGCCGCCGCCAACATCCACATCGGCATCGACTGGCTCGCCAACGTCTCCTTCGGGCACGTCTCGCGCATCGGACGGCGCGTGATCGTTCTCGGCGGGGGAAACACGGCCATGGACTGTTGCCGCACCTCCCGGCGCCTGGGCGGCGAGGACGTGAAGGTGATCGTCCGCTCGGGCTTCGACGAGATGAAGGCTTCTCCCTGGGAGAAGGAGGATGCGATGCACGAGGGCATCCCGATCCTGAATTTCCTCTCGCCCAAGGCTTTCACACACGACAATGGCCGTCTGACCGGGGTCGTTTTCCAGCCGATGGGGTGGACGGTGGACGAGGCCACCGGTCGCCGGGCGTTGCGTCCGACGGGCGAAGCCGACCAGCACTTCGAATGCGACGACGTGCTGGTCGCCATCGGCCAGGAGAACGCCTTCCCCTGGATTGAGCGGGACATCGGTCTGGAGTTCGACGAGTGGGGAATGCCGAAGGTGAACCCGATCACCTTCCAGTCGACCAATCCCAAGGTGTTCTTCGGCGGGGATGCGGCTTTCGGGCCGAAGAACATCATCTGGGCCGTCGCTCACGGCCATGAGGCGGCGGTGTCGATCGACCGCTGGTGCCGCGGCCAGGACGTGCAACTCAGGCCACCCCCGGGGGTGAGCCTCGCATCCCAGAAAATGGGCATCCACGAGTGGAGCTACGACAACGACGTTTCGATCGACGAGCGGCGGAAGGTGCCGCTCATGGACACCGCCAGGGCGCTGTCGGACGTGAAGGCCGAAGTCGAACTGGGGTTTGACCGGGCGCTCGCCTATGCGGAGACGCAGCGCTGCCTGAACTGTGATGTCCAGACGGTGTTCGCTGCACCACTCTGCATCGAGTGCGACGCCTGCATGGACGTCTGTCCGACCGATTGCATCACCTTCACCGCCAACGGGCCGGAGGAGGAGCTTCGACCCCGGCTCAAGGTCCCGGCCGACAACCTCGAGCAACCACTCTACGTATCGGGCGCGCTCAAGACCGGGCGGGTCATGGTGAAGGACGAGGACGTCTGCCTGCACTGCGGCCTGTGCGCCGAGCGCTGCCCCACCGGCGCCTGGGACATGCAGAAGTTCCTGCTGGAAATGACGCATGCGGGGTCGCCATGCCAGGGGCACTGACCGCGACCAACGACTTCGTCGTCAAGTTCGCCAACGTCAACGGATCTGGATCGGCCTCGGCCAACTCGCTCTTCGCGCGCTCCATCCTGCGCATGGGCGTCCCGGTCGCCGCGCGAAACATCTTTCCCTCCAACATTCAGGGCCTGCCGACCTGGTACGAGGTCAGGGTCTGCGAAGCGGGCTGGCTGGGACGACGGGGCGGGGTCGACCTGATGGTCGCCATGAACCCGCAGACCTGGGACCGCGACGTCGCCGAGATCGAGCCGGGCGGCTATCTCTTCTACGACTCCACCAAGCCGATCCCCGGATCGAGATTCCGCTCGGACGTCACCGTACTGGGCGTGCCGCTCACGCGGCTTACCAACGCCGCCTACACGGATCCCCGCCAGCGGCAGCTGTTCAAGAACATCATCTATGTCGGCGCCCTCGCCTTCCTCCTGGGTGTGGAAACAGCGGTGATCGAGCAGCTGCTGGCAGAGCAGTTCGCGGCCAAGCCGAAGCTCGTGCCGGCCAACGTCGAGGCCCTGAAGATGGGCTCGGACTGGGCGGCGGAAAACCTGCAGCCGATCGGCCTCAGGGTCACGCGCGCCGACCGGGTCGGCGATCGCATCTTCGTCGAGGGAAACAATGCTGCGGCCCTGGGCGCGGTCTACGGCGGAGCGACGGTTTGCGCCTGGTATCCGATCACGCCGTCGACCTCGCTGGCCGAGGCCTTCACCGAGTACTGCCACGCGCTGAGGATCGATCCCGACACCGGTGAAGCGCGCTTCGCCATCGTGCAGGCCGAGGACGAGATCGCCTCCATCGGCATCGTCGTGGGCGCAAGCTGGAACGGCGCGCGGGCCTTCACCTGCACATCGGGGCCGGGCGTCAGCCTGATGCAGGAGTTCATCGGCCTGTCCTATTTCGCCGAGATTCCCGCCGTCATCTTCGACGTCCAGCGGGGCGGACCGTCCACCGGGATGCCGACGCGCACCCAGCAGTCCGACCTGCTGCTCGCGGCCTACGCCAGTCACGGCGACACCAAGCACGTCCTGCTGCTGCCCATGGACCCGGGAGAATGCTTCGAGTTCGGCGCCCTGGCCTTCGACCTCGCCGACCGCCTGCAGACCACGGTCTTCGTCATGCTCGACCTCGACATCGGCATGAACGACTGGCTGACCAGGCCCTTCGCCTGGGATGACGGGCGCGGGCTGGACCGGGGCAAGGTCATGACGGCCGAGATGCTGGAGGCCGGCGCCGATTTCGGACGCTACAAGGACGTGGATGGAGACGGGATACCCTTCCGCACCTATCCCGGGACCCACCCCACGCGGGGCGCCTTCTTCACACGCGGGACATCGCGCGACCCCTACGCGCGCTACAGCGAGGAAGGCGCGGTCTATGCGGACAATATGGTCCGCCTGCTGCGCAAGTTCGATACGGCGCGCAGCCTTGTGCCCGCGCCCGTGGTGGAGGTCGGCGCCGAACCCACGCAGTTCGGGGTGATCTATTACGGCTCGACGGCGCCGGCGATGGACGAGGCCCGCGCCCTCCTCGAAGCGGAAGGCGTCCACCTGGACGCCCTTCGTGTACGGGCGTTTCCCTTCCCCGACCAGGTCTATGACTTCATCGCCATGCACGAGCGTGTGTTCGTGGTCGAACAGAACCGCGACGCGCAGCTGCGCACGATGATCGTCACGGAAGGGGGCGTCGATCCCGCACGGCTCACGCCGGTGCTGCACTTCGAAGGGGCGCCGATCACGGCCCGCTTCATCGTCGAGGAGATTTCGGCGCTTCTCGGACGCCGGCAGGCCGTGCCTCAGGAGGCCGCGGAATGACCTACATCGCCAAGCCCCAGTTCCATCATCCGGACCTGCCGAAGAACGGCCTGGGACTGACCCGGCGTGACTACGAGGGGCGGGTGTCCACCCTCTGCGCCGGCTGCGGCCATGATTCGATATCGGCGGCGATCGTCCAGGCCTGCTTCGAGCTGGAGGTTGAACCGCATCGCCTCGCCAAGCTGTCGGGGATCGGGTGCTCGTCCAAGACCCCGGACTATTTCCTGGGCGCCAGCCATGGCTTCAACACCGTCCATGGCCGCATGCCGAGCGTGCTGACGGGCGCCAACCTCGCCAATCGCGACCTGATCTACCTGGGCGTCTCCGGCGACGGCGATTCCGCGTCCATCGGGCTGGGCCAGTTCGCCCACGCCATCCGGCGCGGCGTGAACATGGCCTATATCGTCGAGAACAACGGCGTGTACGGCCTGACCAAGGGGCAGTTCTCCGCCACCGCCGACCAGGGCTCGAAATCCAAGCGGGGCGTGGTGAACCACGACAGCCCCATCGACCTGGTCAGCCTCGCGCTGCAGCTGGGCGCCAGCTACGTCGGGCGCGGGTTCTCGGGCGACAAGACGCAGCTCGTGCCGCTCATCAAGGGCGCCATCGTGCACCGGGGGGCCGCCTTCATCGACGTCATCAGCCCCTGCGTGGCCTTCAACAACCACGCCGGCTCCACCAAGAGCTTCGACTATGTGCGCGAGCACAACGAGGCCGTGAACCGTCTGGACGTCATCCTGGGGCGAGCGGCGATCACCGCGGAGTACGGGCCCGGCGAGGTCACGGACGTCACCCAACACGACGGCGGCGTCCTGCGGCTGCGCAAGCTGGCCGCCGACTACGACGCGTCGGACCGCAACCGCGCGATGGCCTACCTGCAGGAGCGGCAGTCAGTGGGCGAGATCGTCACCGGCCTGCTGTTCGTCGATCCCGCCGCGCGCGATCTGCACGAGCACCTCGGCACGACGCAGTCGCCCCTCAACCGGCTGCCGGACGAGGAGCTGACGCCGGGGTCCGCCGCGCTCGAGGCGATCAACGCCGCCCTTCGCTAGTCGAGCTGTGCGCGTGTGAGCCCGAGCCTGGCTCTGAGCGCCGCGGCGTTGGAGCGGGCGACCGGCGCCTCCGCCCCGGACTGCATGCGAACGATGGCGCCGCCGCTCAGGCTGCGGCGCAGGCTCTCGATGGCCTTGATGCGCACGACGGAGGAGCGGTGGGTTCGCATGAACTCGTTCGGGTCCAGGCGGGCCAGGAGCCCCTGGAGCGTGCCGCGCATGAGGAAGGTCCGGCCGCCCGTATGAATGCGGACATAATCCCGTTCCGCTTCGAACCATTCGATGGAGTTGACCGTGATGCGCGTCCGGCCACGCGCATCCGTGACCCAGAGCGCGCGGGCGTGCTGCTCCGGCTCGGCCTCGGCGGCTTCGTCGCGCAGCGCATCGATCACCGCGCGATACTCGTCCGCACGCCGCTCCGCCGAGATGAGCCGCGTCCGCTCCCTGGCCCGCTCGACGCTCGCGCGCACCCTCTCGAACTCGACGGGCTTTAGCAGGTAGTCCGAGGCTTGAAGCTCGAAGGCCTCGACCGCATGGCCGGCGAAGGCGGTGACGAAGACGACGGCGGTGTCGGGCGCATCGGTCAGGGATTGCGCCACCTCCAGGCCGCTCAAACCGGGCATGCGGATATCGAGAAACGCGAGATCGGGCTTAAGGGTCCGGATGAGTTCCAGCCCACGCCGACCGTCGGGGGCTTTCCCGACCACCTCCACGTCGCGCAGCCCCTCGAGCGCGAGCTCGAGTCGGCCGAGCGAGAGCGCCTCGTCGTCGACGATCACCACGCGGAGCATCAGACGCTTTCCACCGGCAGGCGGATCAGGGCCGAGAACCCGCCGAGCGCGTAGGGACCCGCGCGAAACTCAGCGCGCCCCGCGTACAGGCTCTCGAGGCGGCGGCGCACGTTCTCGAGCCCCACGCCAAGACCCCTGCTCTCGGGACCTGGAATTACCGAGCCATCGTCGCGAACCTCGATCTGCAGGTAGTCCCCATACCTCCGGGCGGAGATTTCCAGGGTGACCTGTCTGTCCGAGGGCGCAACGGCGTACTTCACCGAGTTCTCGACCAGCGGTTGGAGGATGAGGCTGGGCACGAGCATCCCCTCGACCGAGGGATCGACCGACTTCACGAATCGGAGGCGGTCGCCGAAGCGTTCCTCTTCGATGGCGAGGTACTGCGCCTGCGCCTGGACCTCTTCGGCGAGTGTGACCCGGTCCTCGGACGACTTCACGAGGGAATAGCGCATGAACTGCGACAGGAGCAGGACCATCCGCTCCGCCCGATCCTTCTCGTCCTTCAGGATCAGCGTCGAGATTGCGCTCAGCGTGTTGAACAGGAAGTGCGGCTGAATCTGGTAACGCAGCATCCGATTCTGGGCGTCGGCCGCGAGCGCGCGGGCCTCGATGAGCCGGAGCTCGTTGGCGCGCAGCCGCTCGTTGTACTCGAGCGCGAAATAGCCGCACACCCAGGCGAGGAAGAACCAGGGAGCCGCCTGGGACAACTGGATGAAGGTGTCGGTGAAATCCGGGCGCGTGCGCAACGGCATCAGAGGCTCTGTCCGCAGCAACTCATAGACCCCCGCCGACGCCGCGGAGAATAGGACCGAGACCCCAAGCGATGCAGCCAGTCCACCCGTCAGAAGCATGACGAAAGGTCGGTGAGCCTGCTGCCGGAGGACGAGGTAGAGAACCGCGCAGAGACCCGCGCCAATGAGACAGTTCAAGGCTCGCGCAGCAGACTGGTCCCAGGCGAACGTCTGCACCAGGACGGATCGGACCGTGAAATAGAAAAAGACCGTGAGCCACAGGCCCGCGGTCAACAATATCACGGGCTTGATGCCGACCCGTCCGGGGGCGTCGACGTCATCCAACCGCACTGCCTGCTCCCAACGGCCGCTGCAGCATCATAAGGGCGTTCCTCGATAGCGGGTTACCGTTCGTCGCGATGAAACAACCGTTCGCCGCAGCAGGCCCCATTCGTCGCGCCGACGATTCGTCTCGCCGCAAACTGCATGCATCGAACTCAGCACTGAGGGATTGAGACTCATACGGTCCCGCAAGTTGCCAAATTCAGGATTCGACCCAGTGATCGAAAGTTCCGGTTCACCCCTTCGTCTGCGCGCCGAGATCACCATCGACCTCGACGCGGCGGATTTCCTCGAAGCGGCCGAGCACCAGCGTCGCATCGAGAGCCTGATCGCAGCCGTGAAGGCCGAATACAGCCAGGCCAACTTCGCCTTCCGTCCGCGCCGGGGCCCTCGAAGCAAGAAGAAGCAGACGGCAACGTCGCCCACCGGCGAAATCCGCCACTACACCGGTCGGCTTCACGCCTACGAATAGGCGCCGGCAGTCGTGGACAAGACCCCCACCGTCACCGCCCGCCGGCGTAACGCCGTGCTCGACATCATGGAGCGGCTGCGCGGCTTTGGCGACGGCATGACGTTCAACGCCATGCTGGTGTTCATGTACGTGGCCGAGAACGAAGGCATCAACGTCAGCGAACTGGCCCAGATCTGTCGAATGACGGAGGCCACTGCGTCGCGGTCGGCTCGGGCGCTCGCGTCTCCGGATTCGCCCGGCGCCCTTCCTCCTTCGGTAGGTCTCCTGGAACTGAGGCCCGATCCCTTCGATGGTCGAGGCCGGCTGTTGTTTCTCACGGCAGCGGGCCGGAAATTCCGCGACCGCATCGACGACACGATCAGCCGGGGCGTAACGATCGCCGGCTGACCGCGGGGCTCCCAGGGCGAGGCCTAGATTATAGTTCCATCTTTGTAATCAGAATAACTAAGTCGTTTGTATTTGCGGCTTGTGACGATATGGGCACATAAACGCGGCGTTATTGTGCCTAAACTCGGCGTAACATTGACCATGCACTGACAAGGTCTTTAGCTCATTCCATTCCTCAGGGGTGTTCCCTGGGGGTCTTGTTCGGGGGGTCGGCGACGGATTGGTCCGTCGCTGGACGCCGGGCTCAGGAGGAATGAAGTTGAAAACCCAAACCGCTCGTCAGCGCCTTTTGGCCTCGACGATGATCGGCGGCGTTGCGGCGATGGCCATGATGGCTGCGCCGGCGTTCGCGCAAGACGAATCGGAGGCGACCGAGGTCACCGGCGTCGTCGTCACCGGCTCGCGTATCGTCCGTCAGGACTTCGAGGCCATCAGCCCTGTCACCACCGTGGGTTCGGAGCAGCTCGAGCTGACCGCCACCCTGACGGTCGACAGCCTGCTCA
>JAEZEZ010000076.1 GCA_023432855.1 Pseudomonadota bacterium
CCCCCACCCGGCGTCAGACCCAGCCGCCGGGGGGGTGGGGGCGCGGGCCGCCGCCGCCGCCGGTGATCTCGCGCCAGCTGTGCGGCTTCAGCCCCACGGCCTCCTTGATCAGGAAGGAGGCGGCGTAGCCCACCACATCGCCCTCATACTCGACCACGAACTGCCCCTCGGGAAAGGCCGAGATCTGGCCCTGCAGCATGCCGTGGGTGTAGCCGCCCATGTCGTCATAGGCGGCGTTGACCAGGTCGCAGATGGCCGGGATGTCGGCGGCGACGGCGTTGCGGATGACCAGCTTGGGACGGGACGTGCGCTCGGGCATGAGGCTCCTGGGGCAGGGGGAGGGGGCGCTCCTACATAGGCCGCGCCCGCGGGTGACGCCACCGGGCGGAGGGAGGGCAGGGGCGCCTCGCTTCCTTCGGCCGTCATTCCGGCCGCAGCCCGCTCGCGGGCGGAGAGCCGGAACCCACCCCGGACCTGCTCCGGGGGCGGAGGACGTCCGTCCGGCGGCGGATGCCGGCGTCCTTCGCAGCCTTGGCGTGGCAGCTGCTGGGTTCCGGGTCTGCGGCCGCTTTGCGGCCTCGCCCGGAATGACGGCAGGATGGGGATGTGGGCGACGTCCTATCCGCCCGCAATCACCGTCCGGGCTTCGGTCTCGAGCGCGGGGTCGCCCAGCGCGAGGATGCGGCCGGGGGCGCAGTCGCCGCCGGTCCAGCCGGTCAGCCGCCCGCCCGCGGCCTCGATCAGGGGCCGGTGCGCGGCCCAGTCCCAGAGCTGCAGTCCGGACTCCAGGACCACGTCGATCTGGCCCGCCGCGACCATGGCGTAGGCGTAGCCGTCGCAGCCCAGGCGAGCGAGGCGGGCGGCGGCGTGCAGGCGCCGCCATGAGGCGGCCTCGCCGGGGTCCGTGAACAGGGCCGGGTCGGTGGTGGCGACGGTGGCCCGGGCCAGGGCTGCGCACGGCCGGGTCCTGAGCGCGCGGTCGGATTGGCCCGGGCGGACCAGGCGGGCGCCGGCGGCCGAGCCCACGAACACCTCGCCGAGGTAGGGCTGGGCCACCGCGCCGAGCACGGGCCGCCGCTCATGCAGCAGGGCGATCAGGGTGGTCCACAGCGGCAGGCCCGCCATGTAGGCGCGGGTGCCGTCGACGGGATCGAGCACCCAGACCCACTCGGCGCCGGGGCGGTCCTCGCCGTACTCCTCGCCGACCACGCCGTGGTCTGGAAAGCGCGCGGCGATGGCGCGGCGCAGGGCGGCCTCGGCGTTTCGGTCGGCCTCTGTGACCGGGTCGAAGCCGCCGGCCGGGCCCTTGTCGACGACGTCCAGCGCCTGCCGGAAACGGGGCAGGGTCTCGGCCGCGGCCGTGGCGGCGAGCTCGAGCACGAAGGGTTCGAAATCGGCGGGTCGCATGGGTCCGGCCTCTAGCGGGCGGCGCGGGCCGCCGCCACCGGAAACGCCCGTCGAGGGGCTTGACGGTGTTTCACCGTGGTAATACAGCGACACACATGACGACCGATCAGACATCCGCCGAGGCCCGGCTGCTGGACGCCTTCCTGGCGCTGAAGACGCCGCAGGAGGTGCGCGACTTTCTCGCCGACCTGTGCACGCCGGCGGAGGTGCGCGCCTTCATCGAGCGGCTGGAGGTGGCGCGCCTGCTGGACGAGGGCAGCCTCTCCTACCGCCAGATCGCGGAGCAGGCGGGCGCCAGCACCACCACGGTGGTCCGCGTCGCCCGCTTCCTGAAGGAGGAACCCTACCAGGGCTACCGCCGCGCGCTCGACCGGCTGAAGGAGAAGGGCCGATGAGCCCGGCCGACGACCGACTGCGCATCGCTGTGCAGAAGAACGGCCGGCTGGCCGAGCGGAGCCTCGAGCTGATGCGCGAGGCGGGCCTGCGCGTGATGAAGGGCGCCAACGACCTGCTCTACCGCATCGAGAACCACCCGATCGACGTGCTGCGGGTGCGCGACGACGACATCACCACCTTCGTCGCCGACGGGGTCTGCGACCTGGGGGTGATCGGGCTGAACGTGCTGGAAGAGCACGCCGCGCGCCGCAACGGGGCCCGGCCCGAGGTGGTCATGCCCCTGGGCTTCGGCCGCTGCGCGCTGAAGATCGCCGTGCCGGCTGAGACGCCCTGGGCGCGGCCGCAGGACCTGGAGGGGATGCGCATCGCGACCTCCTATCCGGGGGTGCTGGACGGCTGGCTGCGCGCGCGCGGGATCGCGGCCGAGGTGGTCGAGCTGCACGGGGCGGTCGAGGTGGCGCCGCGGCTGCGCGTGGCCGGGGCCATCTGCGACCTGGTCTCGACCGGGGCGACGCTGGAGGCCAACGGGCTGAAGGCGGTGGAGACGGTGCTGGACAGCGAGGCCGTGCTGGTGCGCGCGCCGCGCGGCGTGCCGGCCCGACATCAGCACCTGGCCGACATCCTGGTCGACCGGCTGCAGGGCGTCGTCGCCTCCCAGGGCACCAAGTACATCATGCTCAACGCCCCGCGCGGCGCGCTGGACGAGATCACCCGCCTGCTGCCGGGCGCCGGATCGCCGACCATCACCCCGCTGGCGGGGGACCGGGACGCGGTGGCGGTGCACGCGGTCTGCCAGGAGAACGTCTTCTGGGAGACGCTGGAGCGGCTGAAGGGCGCCGGCGCCTCGGCCATCCTGGTCCTGCCGATCGAAAAGATGATGATGTAGGCGCCCCATGAAACGGATCGACTGGAACGCGGCCGCGCAGGCGGACCGTGAACGGGCCCTGCTGCGCCCGACGCAGGGCCGAAGCGAGGAGGTCGCGCAGGGCGTGCGGGCCATCCTCGACGACGTGCGCGACCGCGGCGCGGCGGCGGTCGACGACTGGTCGCTCAGGCTCGACGGCGCGCCCGCGCGGCGGCTGGAGATCACCGACGCCGCCGTGAAGGAGGCGACGCGCGCGGTCGGCGCGGAGGACATGGCGGCGCTGCGCCTGGCCAGCGCCAACATCCGCCGCTTCCACGAGGCGGACCTGCCGGCTGCAGGCCCCGCGGTCGAGACCGCGCCGGGGGTGTTCAGCCGCCGGGTGTGGCGGCCGCTCGACCGCGTCGGCCTCTATGCGCCGGGCGGCACCGCGCCGCTGTTCTCGACCCTGCTGATGCTGGCCATCCCGGCCCGGGTGGCGGGCGTGGAAGAGCGGGTGGCGGTGACGCCGCCCAGGCGCGGGGACGGAGAGGGCGGGGTTGATCCGCTCACGCTGCTGGCCGCGCGCGAGGCGGGGCTGGACGCCCTGTGGCTGGTCGGCGGCGCCCAGGCCGTGGCGGCCATGGCCTATGGCGCGGGCCTGCCGCGCGTCGACAAGATCTTCGGGCCCGGCAACGCCTGGGTGGCCGAGGCCAAGCGGCAGGCGGCCGAACGGCCCGGCGGCCCGGCCATCGACCTGCCGGCGGGTCCCAGCGAGCTGATGGTGGTCGCCGACGCGGGCGCGGACCCGCGCGTGGTCGCCGCCGACCTGCTGGGCCAGGCCGAACACGACGCCGACGCCCAGGTGCTGCTGGTCACCCCCAGCGCTGATCTCGCCGCCGCCGTCATCCGCGAGGTGGAGGCGAGCCTGGCCGACCTGCCGCGCGCGGACATCGCGCGCCGGTCGCTGGCGTGCGGCGCCGCGATCCTTTGCCGCGACCTCGACCAGGCTGTCGAGATCGCCAACCTCTACGCGCCCGAACACCTCTCGCTGCAGGTGCGCGATCCGGGACGCCTGCTGGCCCGGGTGCGCCATGCGGGGGCGGTTTTCGCCGGCGACGAGGCGGCCGAGACCTTCGGCGACTACCTGGCCGGGCCCAGCCACGTCCTGCCCACCGACGGCGCCGCGCGCGCCTTCTCGGGCGTGACCACGGCCGCCTTCATGAAGAGCTTCACCGTCCAGCGGGTGGAGCGGGCGGCGCTCGCGCGGCTCGCGCCCGCCGCCGCCCGGCTGGCGCGGCTGGAGGGACTGGAGGCGCACGCCCGCGCCGCCGAGGCGCGCCTGGAGGCGCTGGGGTCATGAGCACGCTTGCCGAACGGCTGGCGCGGCCGGAGATCCGCGCCCTTGGCGAGTTCGACTTCCCGGCGCAGGCCGGGCCGGGGGCTGTGCGCCTGGACGCCAACGAGAATCCCTTCCCGCCGTTGATCGACGGGCCGCTGGCCCAGGGACTGAACCGCTACCCGGAGCCCCGGCCCGCGGCCCTGCGTGAGGCGCTGGCGGCGCTGTACGGCGCGCCGGCCGGGCGGGTGCTGGTTACGCGCGGGGGCGACGACGCCATCGACGTCCTGATCCGCGCGTTCTGCCGTCCGGGCGAGGACGCGGTGCTGGTGCGGCCGCCGACCTTCGGCGCCTACGCCCACTTCGCGCGGCTGAACGGCGTGCGGGTGGTGGAGCAGCCGCTGGGCGACGACTTTGCGTTCGACGCGGAGAGCGCCGTCGCGGCGGCGCGCGGGGACGGAGCGGTGAAGCTCGTCTTCGTCTGCTCGCCCAACAACCCGACCGGAGACGCCGTCGATCCCGAGACGATCCGCGCGGTGGCGCGGGCTCTGCCGGACACCCTGGTCGTGGTCGACGAGGCCTACGTCGAGTTCGGCGAGGCCGCGAGCCTGGCCGGCGAGGCGGGCCAAATCCCCAACCTGCTTGTCCTGCGCACCCTGTCCAAGGCCTTCGGTCTGGCGGGCGCGCGGGTCGGCTGTCTCGTCGGCGCGCCCGACGTGATCGCCATGGCGTCGCGGGCGCTGCCGCCCTATCCGCTGCCGACGCCCTCGATCGAGGCGGCCCTGCTGGCCCTGTCCCCGTCGCGCCGGCCGGTGGTCGAGGCGCGCATCGCCGAGTTGAAGGCGGAGCGGGCCCGGGTGGCGGCGCGGCTGAAGGGCTCGCCCCTACTGGCGTCCGTGCGCGAAGGCGCCGGCAACTTCCTGCTGCTCGAGGCGAGGGACCCGGACGCCCTGGCGGCGCGGCTGCGGACGCGCGGCGTGCAGGTCAGGTTCCGGCCCCAGGTCGCGCCGGGCGCGCTGCGCCTCTCCATCGGACTTCCCGGTGAGAACGACCTGGCGCTGGCGGCGCTGGGGGTGGAGACGCCGGCGGCGGCGAGGCGCCAGGCGGCGCTCAGCCGCGATACGCGCGAGACCCGCATCGCTGTCGCCGTGGACCTGGACAGCGCCTCGCCCCGGCGCATCCGCACCGGGGTCGGCTTCTACGACCACATGCTGGAGCAGATCGCCGCCCACGCGGGGGTGTCGCTGGTGCTGGACTGCGAGGGCGACCTGGTCACCGACCCGCACCACACGGTCGAGGACTGCGCCCTGGCGCTGGGCGCGGCGCTGAAGGCGGCGCTCGGCGACCGGCGCGGCATCGGCCGCTACGGCTTCGTCGTGCCCATGGACGAGGCCGAGGCCGCCGTCAGCCTCGACCTGTCGGCGCGGCCCTTCTGCCGCTTCGACGGCGCCTTCAGGGCGGAGCGGATCGGCGAATACCCCACCGCCCTGACGCCCCACGTCTTCCGCTCGCTGGCGGACAGCCTGGGCGCGGCGATCCACGTCCGGGTCAGCGGCGAGGACGACCACCACAAGACCGAGGCCTGCTTCAAGGCGTTCGGCCGCGCCCTGCGCCAGGCCGTGCGCCTGGAAGGCGGCGACGTGCCCTCGACCAAGGGCGTGCTGTGAACCTCGTGGTCCTGGACATCGGGGTGGGAAACACGGCGTCCATGGTCTGGGCGCTGGAGCGGCTCGGGGCGCGGCCGGCGCTTTCGTCGGACCCGCGCCGCATCGCCGGCGCCGCCCGGCTGGTGTTTCCGGGCGTCGGGGCGGCAGGCTTCGCCGCGGCCCGCCTGCGGGCGCTCGGCCTGGTCGAGGCGCTGACGGCCTTCGAGCGGCCGATGCTGGGCGTGTGCCTGGGCATGCAGATGCTGTTCGATCGCTCGGAGGAGGGCGACGCGCCCGGGCTCGGCCGGCTGGACGGGGCGGTGCGGCGGATCGCGCCGGTGCCGGGGCGCCCATCGCCGCACATGGGCTGGAACCGGCTTTGGCTCCGCTCGCCGGACGAGGCCCTGCTCGACGGGGTCGAGGACGGCGCCTTCGCCTATTTCGTCCACGGCTACGCGGCGCCCGTCGGCGAGGCGACTGTGGCCAGCGCCGACTACGGCGGCGCCTTCTCCGCCCTGGTGCGAAAGGCGAACATCTGCGGCTGCCAGTTCCATCCCGAGCGGTCCGGGCCGGTCGGCGCCCGCATCCTGCGCAACTTCTTGGACCTGCCATGCTGATCTATCCGGCCATCGATCTGAGGGCCGGCGAATGCGTGCGGCTGCTGCACGGGAGGTTCGACGCGGTCACCCGCTACGACGCCGATCCGGGCGCGCGCCTGGCGGCCTTCGCCGAGGCGGGCGCCGCCTGGGTCCACGTGGTGGACCTCGACGGCGCCGAGGCCGGCGAGCCTCGCCAGCACCGCCTGATCGCCGATCTCGCGAAGTCCACGCCGCTGCGCATCCAGGCCGGGGGCGGCGCCAGGACTGCGGACGACGTGGCGCGGCTGCTCGACGCCGGGGCGGCGCGCGTGGTGGTGGGCAGCGTGTGCGTGCGGCGGCCGGACGCCGTGATCGAATGGCTGGATCGTTTCGGCCCCGACCGGCTGACCCTGGCGCTGGACGTGCGCCCTGCCGGCGAGGACCCGACAGTGGCGACAGACGGCTGGACCCGCGGCTCGGGGCTGTCGCTGTGGCAGGCGATCCACCGCCTGGCGCCGGGGCGGCCCGCGCACCTGCTGGTCACCGACATATCCCGCGACGGCGCGCTGGAGGGGCCCAACGTCCCGCTGGCCGCCGAGATCGTGCGCCGCGCCCCCGGCCTCGCCTTTCAGGCGTCGGGCGGCGTCGCCTCGCTGGAAGATCTGGGGGCGCTGAAGGCGGCGGGTGCGGCCGGGGCCATCGTCGGCCGCGCCCTCTACGAGGGCCGCTTCAGGCTCGAGGAGGCGCTCGGTGCTGGCTAGGCGGATCATACCCTGTCTGGATGTCCGCGACGGGCGTGTCGTGAAGGGCGTCCGCTTTCGCGACCACGCCGATGTCGGCGGTCCGGTGGCCCTGGCCCGGTTCTACGCCGCCCAGGGCGCCGACGAACTCGTTTTCTACGACATCACCGCCAGTCCTGAGGGCCGGGGGCCGGACCTGGGCTGGATCGAGGCCGTGGCGCGGGTCATCGATATTCCCTTTGCCGTGGCGGGCGGCATCCGGACGGTCGACCAGGCCCTGGCCTGCCTTGCTGCGGGGGCGGACAAGATCTCCATCAACTCGCCGGCGCTCGAACGGCCGGAGCTGATCGGCGAGGTCGCGGCCGTGGCCGGCGCCCAGTGCGTCGTCGTCGGCGTCGACAGCGAACGCGTGGGTGAGGACTGGCTGGTGCGCCAGTACACCGGCGACCCGGCCCGGCAGCGCGATGCGGGGCGCCGCACGCTTGACTGGATCAGGGAGGCCCAGGACCGCGGCGCCGGCGAGATCGTCCTCAACTGCATGGACCGCGACGGCGTGCGCCAAGGCTACGACCTGGCCCAGCTCGCGGCGGCGCGGGCGGTGCTCGACATTCCGCTGGTGGCGTCCGGCGGGGCCGGGGCGGCCGAACACTTCCGCGATGTCTTCACCCGGGCGGATGTGTCCGGCGCCCTGGCGGCCGGCGTGTTCCACGCCCGTCTTCTGACCATTCCCGATCTCAAGCAAAGGCTGGCCCGATGGGACATTCCCGTGCGCCTCTGACCATGGCGGACATCGACCGCCTCGACTGGAGCAAGGGACAGGGCGGGCTCCTGCCAGCGGTCGTCCAGGACGCCCGCACGCTCCAGGTGCTGATGCTGGCGTGGATGGACCGGGCGGCGCTGGCCGAGACCCTGGAGAGCCGCGAGGCGACCTTCTTCTCACGCAGCCGGCGATCGCGTTGGCGCAAAGGGGAGGGCTCGGGCAATCGCATGCGCGTCGCCGAGGCGCTGGCGGACTGCGACGCCGACAGCGTGCTGCTGAGGGTCGAGCCGGCGGGCCCGGCCTGCCACGAGGGTCTGGTCAGTTGCTTCGGCGCGGAAGGGGCCGGTGGAGCCGGCTGGCTGGCGGAACTGGAGGCGACGATCGCGCGCCGCGCCGAAGCGGATCCCGCCGCCAGCTATACGGCGCGCCTCCTGCTGGAAGGCCCCCTGCGCGCTGCCCAGAAGGTCGGCGAGGAAGGGGTGGAGACGGCCCTGGCCGGCGCTGCGGGAACACGGGAAGACCTGCGGGACGAGGCGGCCGACCTGCTCTTCCACCTCATGGTCCTGCTTCGCGCGCGCGGCCTGCCGCTCGGCGAGGTGATCGACACCCTGCGGTCCCGCAGTCCCGGGGGTGCTCCGGTCCCGGATTGAAGGCCCTAACCCGTCAGGGCGGCGCCGGCGTCGCGCGGGGCGACGGGGCCGGGATGGCCCGGCGGGCGGTGGGCGAGGTAGGCCGGGTCGAAGGCGCCGGCGGCCTCCAACGCCTCGAGATCGCGGATGGCCAGCTGGCCGCGGGACAGCGCGATCAGCCCCTCGCGGCGAAGCTGCTGCAGCACCCGGTTCACGTGCACGGCGGACATGCCGAGGGTGTCGCCCAGCAGGGCCTGGGTGAGGGGGAAGGGAATGGCGTCCTGGCTGCCAATACCGACCGCGCGCAGGCGGCAGGCAAATTCGCAAAGGAAGTGGGCGATCCGCTCGTAGGCGCTGCGCTGGCCGAGGCCCACGACCCACTCGCGGAACACCGCCCCCTCGGCGGCCATGTCGCGCCACAAGGCGATGCCCAACCGGGGGTGGAGGCCGACCAGCCGTTCCAGGTCGGCGAATCCGATGCGCGAGACCCGGCAGTCAGAGACCGCGAGCACGGAGTAATCCGACCGCCCCATGACCCAGGCGTACAGGTCGAGGATGTCGCCGGGAACGTGCACCGAAACCACCTGGCGGCGGCCGTCCGGGGTCAGCTTGTAGCGAGCGGCCAGGCCCTCGACGAGGACGGCGCAGCTGTGGGGCCTTTGGAGCGCATCGAGGATGTCTGCTCCGGCGGCGGCGGGTTGCGGCTCGGGGACGATGGCCAGGACCGCGTCGGTCTCGGCTGCGGACAGCGCAGGGGAGAGGGAATTCAGCTTGCGTATGAGGGGATGTGGCACGGCGTGCTGCCGGTAGAACCTGGGGGGAGCACGATCATCTCTCAGTCGCCGGAGGCCCGATGATAGTGGCCAGCGATGGTCAACCATGACACGTGTCAGATCCTGAGTCTCGCTAACCTATGTCAGTTAATTGTGCAGGCGGCCCGCGGCACAAAAAGGCCTGACGGGCGTTGGCGGGCTCCGCCCGGCAAAGGATTCCGGGGGCGCCCGGCAGGGGCCGCCGAAGCTCCCGCCGCGCCGCGTGGGTTCAGGGAAAATCTTCGGATATTCAATGGGGTGGCTGCGGCCAGCCGTGGCCCGCGACGTGCACTGTCGGCCTTCGAGCAGAAACGGCTCAGCGGCAAAAGCCGCCGAACTCCCGACCAGAATGGAAGGACTGACCGATGTTGAACAATTCGGTGAACACCAACGTGGGCGCTCTCATTGCGCTCCAGAACCTGAACGCGACCAACGTGGAACTGGCGACAGTCCAAAACCGTATCAACACCGGCAAGAAGGTGGCGAGCGCCAAGGATAACGGCGCGATCTGGGCTATCGCCCAGTCGCAGCGCGCCGATATCGGGGCTCTTTCCGCCGTCCGCCAATCGCTCGACCGCGGCATCTCGACCGTGGACGTGTCGATCTCGGCCGGGGAGTCGGTTTCGGACCTGCTCGTGCAGATGAAGGAGAAGGCCCTGGCGGCTTCGGACGCGTCGCTCGATTCGACGGCGCGTGCGGCGCTCAACGAGGACTTCAAGGCCCTGCGCGACCAGATCGCCAAGATCGTGTCGAACGCCGAGTTCAACGGCAAGAACCTGTTGAACACCGGCGCCACGGCGATCACGGCGCTGGCCAATGCGGACGGCACCTCGCGGCTGACGGTGTCGGCGGAGATCATGGCGCTCGGCGGGTCCATCGTGACCCTCGCCGCTACGGCTTCGTTCAACACCGCCACCCAGGCGCAGACGCTGGCCGGCACCGTCGACACTTCGATCAACAACGTCAGCAGCGCGCTCTCGCGCCTGGGCACCAAGTCCAAGGCGCTGGAGATGCATGCGACGTTCATCTCGAAGCTGTCCGACACCCTGGAGGCCGGCGTGGGCAACCTCGTCGACGCCGACCTGGCCAAGGAGAGCGCCAAGCTCCAGGCGCTGCAGACGAAGCAGCAACTGGGCGTGCAGGCGCTGTCCATCGCCAACCAGGCGCCGCAGATCCTGATGGGTCTGTTCCGCTAAGGCGCGAAGGCCGGGCGGGGGGTATCCCTCCGCCCGGCCGCCTTTTTTCGTTCGTTACGAGCGCCTCTTCCTTCCCTCCCGGGAGGGAAGGAGATCCCGGCGTGCCGGAGCGGCGCCAGCCGCGCAGGCCCACGCCGGAGGAAGAGTGGTAGCGGGCGCAAGCCCGCCAGCGACGGCGGAAGAAGGTGCGCTGCGCGCATGCCACTCTTCCTCCCGCGCCAGAATCTCCGGCGCTGCCGCGCCTCCGATGCGCGGGGCCCTCCTTCCCTCCGAGGAGGGAAGGAAACCTGGATTCACTCCGCCTTCAGGTCGGCGAACCAGTCGGCCAGGACGCGGACGAGGTCGGGGCTGAGCTTCATGGCGCCGCGCTTGTGCTCGCCGGGTTTCAGGCCCTCGCCGCGCAGGAAGAAGTGTTCGTCGCCGGGGATGATCACCGAGGTCAGCTCGCCCTTGCCGGCGTGGGCGGCCAGCAGGGCCGGGGCGTTGAGTTGCGGGCGCGTGAGCGGGTCGATGGCGCCCCAGACGGCCAGCACCGGCACCTCGACCTCTCCGAAGGCCGGAGCCGGGTCGTGGCCCAGCAGCACCTTCATCTCGGCGCTGGCCATGCGGTCGATGAAGTCCTTCAGTTCGGTCTCGACCTTGTCCTCGGCGATGCCGACCTCGCGCGCCAGCATGTGGGCCGAGGCGACGACGGCGGCGCGGTCTCCGGCGATGGCGGCGTCTGCGGCGGCGGTGAAGGCGGCCCGCACCCGGGCGAGGCCGGCCGCGTCGTGGTCGGGGAAGCGGTCGGCGGCGGACTGCTGGTCGATCCAGAAGGACCGTCCCGGCACGCCGGGCGCGCCCAGCAGGACCAGGAAGTCGATCTTCTCCGCGCGGTCGGCGTAAACGAGCGTGGCGACCATGGTCCCCTCGCTGTGGCCGAACAGGCCCAGCGGAACGCCCTGCAGTTCGGGGCGCGCTGCCAGGACGTCGAAGGCGGCGGTCATGTGCGGCACGCGCTGGAGGAAGTGTTCAGTCCGAGGACCGGTGGATTCGCCCACGCCGGCGACATCGAGGCGCAGACTGGCCACGCCCTGTTCGGCCAGGGCCCCGGCGATCTCGGCGAACATGGGGGCGCCGGAGATGGTCTGATCGCGCTTGTGCGGCCCCGTGCCCTGGATCATCACCACCGCGGCGCGCGGGCGGCCCTCGGGCAGGACGAGGGTCCCGGCCAGGGTGGTTTCGGGGCCGGCGCCGACGCTTATGGAGCGCTCGGCGGGACGCTCGGACGACGACTGGGCCAGGGCCGGGCCGGCGATCAGGGCGGCGGCGGCGAAGGCGACGAACAGGGCAGGCAGACGCATGGTTCTCTCTCGGGATGCGGCGGCGCTCTTGCCGGCGCCGTCGATCAGGAGAGGGAGTGAATGCCTTGAATGGATGCGGCTTTCTGAAATTTAGCCCGTGAGATCAGACCTCGATCACCGCATACGGCCGGCCGGTCTCGGCCATGACCACGGTCTGGGCGCAGTTGTAGACGGGCACGCCGCGCGGGGTGCGGCCGAAGTGAGCGCCCTTGTGGGCGTGGCCATGCACGGCGGCGACGACGTTGTCGAACAGGTCGATGGTCTCGCCCAGGCGCGAGTTGCCCAGGAAGGGGAAGATCTCGGGCGGCTCGCCGGCCAGGGTCTGGGGGATCGGCGAGTAGTGCAGCACGGCGACGGTGCGCCGGGTGCTCAGCATGCGCAGGCCGGTCTCGAGCTTCATGGTCTCTTCCAGGCTCTCGCGCACGAAGGCCTTCACCGATCGCTCGCCGAAGGCGCTCATCATGCCGCGTCCGTAGCCTCCCATGGAGCCCATGCAGCCGGCGAAACCGATGCCGTGAATCTCGTAGGTCTCGCCGTCGAGGATCTTCACGCCCACTTCGGCGAGGCGGCGCTTGACCTCCTCGGGCTGGTCGCACTCGTGGTCGTGGTTGCCGAGCACCGCGACCACCGGGATCGAGGCGGCGCGCAGGTCGTCGGCCAGAACGTCGACCTCGCTCGACTTGCCGTAGTTGGTCAGGTCGCCGGCCAGCACCAGTACATCGGCATTGTGCGAGATCTCGGCGAACAGCTCGCGGTAGGGCTCGCGATGGGTGTCGCGCACGTGCAGGTCGCCGATGGCGGCGACGCGAACCGGCCGCTCGGGCGGGCCGTCAGTGTACTGGGTCATGACGCTCCTCGAGGCCCTTGCCGATGATGTCGGCGTAGCCCCACTCGGTGATGTCGGTGACGTAGTCGCGGGCGCTGAACAGCCGGCCGCGGCAGACCTTCACGTTGGACGGCGGCATGTCGAGGTGGGCCTGAAGCCGTCCGGTCAGCTCGTCCATGACCCAGCGCGGAATGCGGTCGCGCTCGCTGGGGTAGATGTAGCGGAAGTTGATCAGGTGGGAGAGCAGCACCTCCCAGTGCAGCTCCATGTAGCCGAGCAGCTTGCGCCAATCGATGGCGTCGGACTGCTTGAGCAGCACGTGGGCGACGTCGGCGCCGTCGTAGCGGTAGCGGTCCTGGACGAAGATCTTGGACCACACCAGTTCGGTCGGCCGGGTGATCTTCACCGGCGTGCCGTAGACCTCGATCTCGGGGGCGTCCTCGAACCAGTCGTCGGTGACCGGGATGTCGCCCGAGCGGGCGGCGTAGATGACGTCGAAGAAGTATCGGCCCTTGTAGATCTTGGCGAGCCAGCGCTCGTCCTCGACGCTGATCTGGAAGCCGTGCTCCTGGAAAAAGCTGAGGATGCGCGGGTAGTCCCCGGCCTTGCAGAAGATGTCGAGGTCCTTCGTCGGGCGCACAACGCCCGTGTAGGAGGTCACGGCATAGGTGCCCGACAGCAGGAAGGGCACGCCGGATTCGGCTAGGAGCTTCAGCCCCTCGATATAGAACGCCTCCGCTTCGGGCGGAGGCTGGAAGGTCTGTTCAAGGGCGCTGGGCATCGCCCGTCAAACGGCTCCGCCGTTCGGTGGGTTCCTTCCCCTGCCTTCCCTCCCTGGAGGGAAGGAGGTCCCAGCATGCCGGAGCGCGAAGCGCGCAGGCCCATGCTGGAGGAAGAGTGGTAACGGGCGTCAGCCCGCCTGCGACGGCGGAAGAAGGTGCGCTTCGCGCACGCCACTCTTCCTCCCGCGTAAGGATCTCCGGCGCTGCCGCGCCTCCGATGCGCGGGGCCCTCCTTCCCTCCGAGGAGGGAAGGAGGAGAGCGCGGCTACTTCGCGGCCTGGAGCTTGTCGTTGCGGACCCAGCCGGTGTTGTCGTTGTCGTCGATGACTTCCCACCACATGCCTTCCTTGTTCCCGGTGGGGAACAGGGTCAGGCCGGCGGGCAGGGCGCGGACGACGCCGGCCTTGTCGTCGGGGCGGGCGCGCATGACGGTGGCGCTCATCACGGTGAAGGAGCGGCCGGGCGCTTCGGCTCCGCCGCCGGCCACCGCCTCGCCGCCGCCGATCTGCATCACCATGGCCGCGTAGGCGTCGATGAAGGCCTGGGTGACGATGCGGCCGATCTCGGTGTCCTCGTAGCCGCCGCCCACGGCGCCGCCGAAGCCGGACCAGGAGCCCAGCCCGCCGCCGCCGCCCCAGCTGACGTCGGTCTTGGTGGCGTAGCCCTCGGTCACGGCGAGCGTCTCGGAGGTGCGCACGCTGGTCAGCGACAGCACGGTGTTGGCTTCCAGCCGGTTGGTGCGGATGCCGCCGACGACGCCGCCGACGCGGCCGCCGATCAGGCCGCCGAGCGCCGCCGCCGCCGCGCCGCCCGAGGCGTCCGCGTCCTGGGCGGCCACTTCGGCCACCAGCACGTAGTCGGCGGCGCGGATCTGGCCGCGGCCCATGTTCGAGCCGCGCTGCAGGTCGCCGCCGGCGGCCAGCTCGCGCTCGGCCTGGGCGGCGTTCATGCCGGCGCCGCGGTCGACCAGGGTGAAGCAGCCCGAACGCTGGACGATCACCTTCAGCAGCTTCTGGGGCGGGGCGAGGTTGCGCTGGCGCCAGCCGGAATCCTCGTCGCCATCGACGATGGACAGGGTGCCCAGGCTGCGGGTGCAGCGGGGGATGTCGCTGACGGCGCGGTCCTGGTTGCGCTGCACGCGCGACGGCTTGGACGACTGCTGGGCGAGCACCGGGCTCGCAAGGCCGATGACGGCGGCGATGGTCGCCACCGAGGCGATGGTCTTGTTCATGGAAGGGGTCCCCTCAAAGTGACGCGGAGTCGGAACAACCTTAGCCGCTATTCCCGTCTCGCGCGAGAGAGAACGGTGGTCACCCGGCGAAGCCGCCCTCGTCGAGGAAGGCCCGTTCCTCCGGCGTCGTCTCGCGCCCGAGGCAGGCGTTACGGTGGGGAAAGCGGCCGAAGCGGGCGATGATCTCGTGGTGGATCTCGGCCCAGCGCAGGGACTCCGCGTCCATGTCGCGCATCAGTTCCAGCGCCGTCTCCTGGTCCGCCAGCGCTTCGGAATGCTCGAAGGGCAGGGCGAAGAAGGGGCGCATGACGGGCTCCGCCTCGCGGTGGAAGCCGGCCGCCACGGCCTTGCGGGCGAACATCAGCGCGAGCGGGTCGGTGGCGAACTGATGCGCCGAGCCGCGGTACATGTTGCGCGGGAATTGGTCGAGCAGCAGCATGAGCGCCAGCGCGCCCTCGACCGTCCGCGCCCAGGCGTCGAGCTCGCGGCGGGCGGCGGCCATGTGCGCGGCCTCGAATCGCTGGACGATCTCGGCGTCGAAGGCGTCGGACTTGGCGAACCACTTGCCGGGCCCGGCCTCTTTCCAGAAGGTGACGATCTCGGCGGATGAAGGAGTCTGGGTCATGGCGCGGATAATGGCATGGGGCGCGGCGATAGCCATGGCGGCGGCGCCGCTGGCGGGCTGCTATGCCGGCGTGCCGCCGAAGATGCCGCGCCTGCCCGAGCCGCCGCAGATCGACCTGTCCGCCGGCTGCAAGCCCGTGGACCAGGACTACGCCTACGACCGCATCCGGCCGCAGCCCGAGGCCCTGAGGGCGGCGGTCGCCCGCGCCGCCGCAGGCCACGTCGAAGTCCGCGCCGCCAACCGCCTGCCGCCCCCGCCGGAGTTCCGAGAGGGCGTCCGCGTCTTCACCTGGGGCAGCTTCCTGCCAGGGCGCTACAGCCTGGTGGCCGTGCGCGACGTGGACGGCGGCTGGACCGTGGTGCGCGCGTCCGAAGGCCGGCCCGGGGGGCGCGTCGCGCCCGAGCAACCCTCGGTGACCACGGCGCGGATCACCGGCGACGCCGCCGCCCGGCTGGAGGCGCTGCTGTCGGACCGCTGCCTCTATGGCGAGCCCAGCTACTACGACCGCTCGGTGCCGACGCCCGACGGCGGCCAGGCGACCTGCGCCGACGGCTCCGACGCCCTGGTCGAGATCCGCCGCCCGGGCATGCGCCACACCTCCTTCCACGCCTGCCACACCTTCGGGCGGGCCGGGCAGGTGGCCAGCCTGCTGTGGATGGCGACGGCGGAGCCCGCGCGGCCCTGACCCACGCGCGACTTGACCCCGCCGCCCGCGGACTGGGATAGCGGCGTCATGGAAAACGCCCGCCAGCCGCTCAACGCCTATTATGACCGCGACGTCGACCTCGACCTGATCAGGGGGAAGCGGGTGGCCGTCATCGGCTACGGCAGCCAGGGGCGGACCCAGGCGCTGAACCTGCGCGATTCCGGCGTGGCGGACATCATCGTCGGCGTGCGCGAGGGCCAGTCCGCCGACCTGGCGCGCGACGCCGGGTTCGAGGTCGTGTCCGTCGCCGAGGCCGCGGGCCGGGCGCAGGTGCTGGCGCTGCTGACCTCGGACGAGGCGCACCGGGACCTCTATCGCGACGAGATCGCGCCGCGGCTGCAGCCCGGGTCCTGCCTGGTGTTCGCCCACGGCCTGTCGGTGCGCTTCGGCCTGGTGGAGCCGGCGCCGGATCTCGACGTGGTGCTGGTCTCGCCCAAGGGCATCGGGCCGCGCATCCGCGAGCTCTACCTGCGCGGCGAGGGGGTGTTCGGCCTGATCGGCGTGCACCAGGACGCCACGGGCCAGGCCAAGGACATCGCCCTGAGCTTCGGCGCGGCGCTCGGCTGCGGCCGCAAGGCCATGCTGGAGACCACCTTCAGGGACGAGTGCGAGAGCGACCTGTTCGCCGAGCAGGTGGTGCTGTGCGGCGGGACCATGGAGCTGGTGCACAGGGGCTTCGAGCAACTGGTCGAGGCCGGCTATCCGCCCGAGGTGGCGTGGTTCGAGACCTTCTACGAGCTGAAGCTGGTGGTCGACCTGATGGTGGACCTGGGCGTGGCTGGCGCCTTCGGCAAGATCTCCAACACGGCCGAGTTCGGCGCCTACGAGACCGGGCCGCGGGTGATCGGCGAGCCGTCGGTGCAGGCCATGCGCGAGGTGCTGAAGGGCGTGCAGGACGGCAGCTTCGTCAAACGGCTGATGGCCGACTACGACAACGGCTTCGCCGAGCTGCGCGCAAAGCGCGCGAAGCTGTGGGAACACCCCATCGAGGCCGCCGGCGTGCACCTGAAAGGCCTGGCGCGGGAGGCGTAGAGGTTAGCCCTCGTGCTTCGACAAGCTCAGCATGAGGGCTAATTCAGACGCCCCGTCCCAGACGAAATCCTCATCCTGAGCTTGTCGAAGGACGAGGATTTCGCCGCGCCTACGACAGACACACCTTCTCCATCTCCTCGGCCACCTGGAAGGCGCCTTTCTCGATGGCGCGCCTGGCTTCGCTGTCGGGGAAGCGGGCAGGGTTGGTGTGGTTGAGGTGGATGAACCTGATCTTGGCGCGTTCGGCGGCAGGAAGGGCTGCGAACCTCGCCATGGAATGGGTGATGAGGGGGTGGGGGATTTTCGTCATGTCGCGCCCGGGAAGCTCGCCCTGGGCGTAGAAGGTGGCGTCGAGATAGGCGACGTCGACCCTGGCGATCTCGTCCTCGATCCGGGTCCCCAGCGCGTCCCACTGCTCCCAGCTGTCGATGTCCGGGATGAACAGGGCGGAATAGCGCGGCCCCTCGATGCGGAAGCCGACCACCTCGGAGAACTCCTGGCGATGGGGCACCAGCAGGGGCGTCACCCGGATCGGCCCCAGGTCCTCGGTCCGGCCGTCGGCCAGCGGTTTCAGCGTGATGTTCTCGTAGCGGACCAGCTGGCTCCAGGGGCCGTTGGCGCCGAGGTACCCGGCCATGCGCGGCATGGCGTAGACCGGCAGCGACTTCGCGCCCATGGACTCATGGCCGAAGAACATCAGGCCAGTGTAGTGGCCCATGTGGGCGTGGGTCAGGAAGACGCCGTCCAGGCCGTGGTTCGGGTCCTGGGCGGGCAGGACCTCGCCCAGCCGGTGCAGCTGTTCGCGCAGATCGGGCGTGGCGTCGAACAGCCAGCGGCGGCCCGAGGCGTGGTCGACCACAGCGATCGAGGTCGCGGTGCGCCGCAGGGACGGGTCGGCCCAGGCCGGGTCGCCGTCGTGGCCGATCTGGGGCGCGCCGCCGTCCTGGGCCGTGCCCAGCACCACGAGCTCCACCGGGCAGGTCTGCGCCGCCGCCATGGCAAGGCCTCCGAAGACGAGGGAGAGGATGTCCATGCCCTAGCGGTAGCGCGCCCGGCCGCGCTTTCCTAGAAGGGGGCATGCGCCGCATCGCTTCCCTGTACCTGGCCGGTCCCGATCCGTGGTTTCCCGACGCCGAGGCGCACGACCTGAGGCGCCGCGCCCTGTGCGAGGCGGCGGGGTTCAGGGCGGTGACGCCGCTCGACAACGCCCCGCACGAGACCGAGCCGTCCGAGGTGATGGCGCGCGAGCTCTACGCCGAGACGGCCCAGCGGCTGCGCCAGGCCGATGCGCTGATCGCCAACCTGACGCCCTGGCGCGGGCCGAACTGCGACCCCGGCGCGGCGTTTGCGGCCGGCTTCGCCTCGGCGCTGGGCAAGCCGGTGTTCGCCTATCTCAACGTGGCCGACGACCTGGAAGCCGACCACCGCGAACGGGTGGAGCGGATCATGGGCGGCCAGCCCGACGCGGCCGGGGTCTGGCGCGACGACCTGGGCTGCGAGATCGAGGACTTCGGCCTTCCCGAAGCGGTGGTGCTGTGGGCCGAGGCGAGGCGGTTCTTCGTCATCGTCACCCCCGACCCCCTGACTGAGCTCGCCGGCCTGGAACTGGCCCTGGAGGCCGTGCGCCAGTACGCGGAGTGAGGGGATTTTCCTTCCCTCTCGGGACGGAAGGAGAATCAGCCCCACTCCAGCGCCGCTTCGCCTCTCAGGATGGCTTCCGCGTCGGGGGTGTGTTTGTCGGCGCCGCCGCGCGGGTGCAGGACGAGCGGGGGGAGCAGCAGCAGCGGGGCCTTGCCGGTCTTGATGGCCCGCACCAGCACCCGCTTGGCCGGCGCGTCGGCGAAGGGGTGAACGGGCCGGATCTGGAACGAGCCGGCCGAGGCCGAGAGCAGGGCCAGCAGGTCGAACAGACGCTCGGCGCGGTGGATCATGATCACGCGCCCGCCCTCGCGCACGGCCTTCAGCAGAAAGCGGGTCCAGGCGTCGAGGCCGGCGTCGGCGATCCAGGCCGCCTGCTTCGAGGGGTGCGGGGCGCGCAGGGCGCCGGGGTCGTCGAAGAAGGGCGGGTTGGCCACCGCCACGTCGAAGGGCGGCTCGCCCTTCTCCAGGAAGCCCTGGCCGGCGAAGCCGCGGCCCACGTCGCCGGCGCGCACCGCCACGCGGCCCTGCGCATGGTTCAGGCCGACGTTGCGCTCGGCCAGGCCCAGCGCGTCGAGATCGCGCTCCACGCCGACGAAGCGGGCTTCGGGCGCACGGGCGGCGGCCTGGAACAGCACGGCGCCGGCGCCGCAGCCGGCCTCCAGCACGCGCTCGCCCGGGCCCGCGT
>JAEZEZ010000092.1 GCA_023432855.1 Pseudomonadota bacterium
GCGCGGGCCAGCGGGCGCCGGCCACCCCGGCCCGCAGGGCCGCCTCGTCCACGCGGGCGTCGTCCAGCGCCAGCATGGCCGCCGCCGCCAGCGCTGCGTTGTCGATCTGGTGCGGTCCGGGCAGGGACGGCGCCGGCAACTCGATCAGCCGCTCCATGCCCGAGACCACCGTGTTGAAGGTGACGCCCCCGTGCTCGGCCCAGGCGTCGAAGTCCGTGCCCAGCACGATCAGCGGCGCCGCGGCCTCGGCGGCCCGCGCCTCGATCACCGACAGCGCCGCCTCGGTCTGGCGGCCGACGACGCACGGGACGCCGGGCCGCAGGATGCCGGCCTTTTCCGCCGCGATCTGCTCGATCGTGTCGCCGAGAAACTCGCGGTGGTCGATATCCACCGGGGCGATCACCGACACCTTCACGCCTTCGACCACGTTGGTGGCGTCCAGCACGCCGCCCAGCCCCACCTCCAGCAGGCAGAGGTCCGCGGGGGTGTCGGCGAAGGCGGCGAGGGCGGCGGCGGTGGTCACCTCGAAGAAGGTGACCGGCTGGCCCGCGTTGGCCTGCTCCACCCGGTCCAGGGTCTCCGCCAGCGCCGCGTTGGAGATCAGCTCGCCCGCCACCCGGATGCGCTCGGCGAAGCGCACGAGGTGGGGCGACGTATAGACGTGGACCTTCAGCCCCGCCGCCTCGGCCATGGCCCGCAGGAAGGCGACGGTGGAGCCCTTGCCGTTGGTGCCGGCGACGTGGATCACCGGCGGCAGGCGGCGCTCCGGATGGCCCAGCGCTGCACACAGCCGCTGCATCCGCTCCAGCGACAGGTCGATCAGCTTCGGGTGCAGCGCCTTGAGCCGCTCCAGCGCGGCGTCGTGGGGGAGCAGGCGGTCGGTCATGGCTTCGGATAACGCCCCGTGCGCTTGAGCCAGACCAGATACGCCCACCACGGCAGGGCGAACAGCGCCATGCCGAGGATCATCACCCCGGTGAAGGCGCCCGACGCCAGCGCCAGCTCGCCGCCGCCGATCGCTCCGGCCCAGTCCCCCAGCGCCGCCATGCCGCGCGGCGCGCAGCCGCCCTGGGGGCAGATCTCGGCCCGGACCTCGGCCCGCAGCACCGACCAGGCGGCGAACAGGGCGAGGCCGAACAGGCCGACGACGTAGCCGATGACGAGGACGCGCAGGAGGTGGAGGGGGAGTGTCATCGGACATCCGCTCGCGGGTGGAGGAAGCCATTCTTCTCGGTTGGCGATGCTGCCGCACGGGTCGGGCTGGTCAAGGGTCGCGCTTCGCGCGACCGGCTCCGCCGGCCGAAGGCCCTTGAGCAGCCCGATCCGCGCGGCGAAGGCTCCCCGAGAGAAGAATGGCTTGTCAGGCTCAAGTGGTGAGCCGCACCTCGACTGTGTCTGCGTTCAACTGCACTTCACCCCAGTCCCCTTCCAGACGATACCGGCCCGCTTCGAGGGTCAGAGCGTCGATGGCGCCGAAATCCACCTCGCCGGTCGCATCGGTGGAGGTGCAAAGCGTGCGCCGGATCCAGTCGACCATACGTGGCCGCACGAACCGCAGCTCACCCCGTGCGTAGCAGTGCTGCTGGTTTGGCTGAGCCGGCCGGTAGTCCGGGTGCTCGGGCGTCAGCACGAACTCCATCTCGAACGCGAGGACGTCGTCAACTTCCTGCAGCCCGAGCACGAAGCTGTCTTCGAGGTAGATGCCGGCGAGCTGGGGCAGGTCCCAGTAGGCCTGCGCCATGATTGATCAGGCCGCCCGGCGCTTGCCGCCCATCAGCATCGACAGCACCGCCGACAGCACCTCGGGCAGTTCGTGGCGATGGACGACGCGGTCGACCATGCCCTTCTCGACCAGGTACTCGGAACGCTGGAAGCCCGGCGGCAGGGTCTCGCGGATGGTCTGTTCGATGACCCGCGGGCCGGCGAAGCCGATCAGGGCGCCCGGCTCGGCCAGGTGGACGTCGCCGAGCATGGCGTAGGAGGCGGTGACGCCGCCGGTGGTCGGGTCGGTCAGCACCACGACGTAGGGCAGCTGCGCCGCCTTCAGGTCCTGGATGGCCAGGGTCGTGCGGGCCATCTGCATCAGCGACAGGGCGCCTTCCTGCATGCGCGCGCCGCCGGCTGCGGTGAACACCACCAGCGGGCAGCCGCGCTGGACCGCCGCCTTCGCCGCGGCGATGAAGCCCTCGCCCGCGGCCATGCCCAGCGAGCCGCCCATGAAGGCGAAGTCCTGCACCAGCACCACGGCGCGGCAGCCCTTGATGGTCCCGTAGCCGATGGCCATGGCGTCACGCGCGCCGGTCTTCTTGCGGGCCGCGGCCAGGCGCTCGTGGTAAGGCAGGCCGTCGGAGAAGTGCAGAGGATCCTCGGGCACCTCCGGCGTGGGCAGGGCTTCCCACTTGCCGCCGTCGAAGGTGTAGCTCATGCGCAGCTTCGACCCGACGCGCATGTGCCGGCCCGCAGGCGTCACCCACTGGGCGGCCTCCAGGTCGGGGCGATAGATCATCTCGCCCGTGTCCGGGCATTTCACCCACAGGTTCTCGGGCGTGTCGCGCTTGGCGAAGGCCTTGCGCACGCCGGGGGCGATCTTCGACAGCCAGCCGCCGCGTTCGCGGCGCTCGGCGGGCGGTCGTGCGCCTTTGGGATCGTCGGGCTTTTCGGCCATCGCCATTCCGTCAGGCCTCCGCCTTGCTCCGCGCCGAGCGTACTGCCTCGGCCAATCGGGACGCCTTCTCCATAACCTTCGAAACCGGACTTTCGTTCAGGTCAAGGGCGGCGGCGATCTCGTCCACAAGCGCCGAGCCCACCACCGCGGCGTCGGCCACCCGCGCGATGGCGGCGGCCCGTTCAGGGGTCCGGATGCCAAATCCGACCGCCACGGGCAAGCCCGAAGCCGCCCGGATGCGCGCCACGGCGGGCGCCACGGCCGCCTCGTCGGCCTCGGCCGCGCCGGTCACGCCCGCCACCGAGACGTAGTAGACGAATCCCGAGGTGCGGCGCAGGACGGCCGGCAGCCGGGCGTCGTCTGTGGTCGGCGCGGCCAGGCGGATAAGGCTGATCCCGGCAGGCTCCAGCGCATCGGCGAGCGGGTCGGCCTCCTCGGGCGGACAATCGACGACGATCAGGCCGTCCACCCCCGCGTCGGCGGCGTCGCCGGCGAACCGGTCCACGCCATAGCTCAGCAGCGGATTCATGTAGCCCATCAGGACCACGGGGGTGCCGCCGTCCCCGGCACGGAAGCCGCGAACGAGGTCCAGCGTCCGCTTCAGGTTCGTCCCGGCCTTCAGCGATCGGATCGAGGCGCGCTGGATCGGCACGCCCTCGGCCATGGGGTCGGAGAAGGGAAAGCCCAGCTCGACGATGTCGGCGCCGGCCTTCGGCAGGCCGCGCAGGATCTCGAGGCTGGTCTCCAGGTCCGGGTCCCCGGCCATGACATAGGAGACGAAGGCGGCGCGGCCCTTGTCGCGCAGGGCCGCGAAGCGACGGTCGAGGCGGTTGGTCACAGCTTCACGCCCAGGTGCTCGGCGACGGCGAAGATGTCCTTGTCGCCGCGGCCGCAGAGATTCATCACCACGCTGCCGCCCTTGCCGACGTCGCGGGCGATCTCGCCGATGCGGGCCAGCGCGTGGCTGGGCTCCAGCGCCGGAATGATCCCCTCCAGCTTCGAGCACAGCTGGAAGGCCTCCAGCGCCTCGGCGTCGGTGGCGCTGACGTACTGGGCGCGGCCGGTGTCGTGCAGCCAGGCGTGCTCGGGGCCGATACCCGGGTAGTCGAGGCCGGCCGAGATGGAGTGACCCTCCAGGATCTGGCCGTCCTCGTCCTGCAGCAGATAGGTGCGGTTGCCGTGCAGCACGCCCGGGCGGCCGCCCTGCAGCGAGGCGGCGTGGTCCGGGCCGTCGAGCCCCCGCCCGGCCGCCTCGACGCCGATCAGGCGCACGTCCTCGTCGCCGATGAAGGGGTGGAACAGGCCGATGGCGTTGGAGCCGCCGCCGATGGCCGCGACGACGGCGTCGGGCAGGCGGCCGGTGCGCTCCAGCATCTGGGCGCGGGCCTCGCGGCCGATCACGCTCTGGAAGTCGCGCACCATGGCCGGATAGGGGTGCGGGCCCGCCGCCGTGCCGATGATGTAGTAGGTGTCGGCGACGTTGGTGACCCAGTCGCGCATGGCCTCGTTCATGGCGTCCTTGAGGGTCGCGCGGCCGGCGGTGACCGGGACCACCTCGGCGCCCAGGAGCTTCATGCGGAAGACGTTGGGCTTCTGCCGCTCCACGTCCGTCGCGCCCATGTAGACGATGCAGGGCAGGCCGAAGCGGGCGCAGACTGTAGCCGTGGCCACCCCGTGCTGGCCCGCGCCGGTCTCGGCGATGATGCGGGTCCTGCCCATGCGCCGGGCCAGCAGGATCTGGCCCATGCAGTTGTTGATCTTGTGCGCGCCCGTGTGATTCAGCTCGTCGCGCTTGAACCAGATGTCGGCCCCGCCGTGGTGCTCGGTCAGGCGCTCGGCGAAATAGAGCGGCGACGGGCGGCCGACGTAGTCGCGCAGGAAGCCGTCGAGTTCGTCCTGGAACGAAGCATCGGCCTTGGCCGCGGCGTAGGCCTCGTCCAGCTCCAGCACCAGCGGCATCAGGGTCTCTGCCACCCAGCGGCCGCCGTAGTCCCCGAAGCGGCCCTCGGCGTCGGGCCATGCGTAGGCGTTGGAAAGCGAGGGAGAACTCAATTCAGGCCCCGGCGCGGCTGACGGCGCTCAGAAACGCCGAGATCAAGGCCGGGTCCTTTACGCCGGGCCCCCGTTCCACGCCAGAGGAAACGTCCACCGCGGGCGCCCCCGAAAGCGACAGGGCCTCGCCCACGTTCCAGGGGTCGAGGCCGCCCGCCAGGAACCACGGCCGCTCGAACCGGCGCCCCGCGAGCAGGGTCCAGTCGAACCGCGCGCCGACGCCGCCCGGAAGGTCGGCCCCAGACGGCGGCCGGGCGTCGAACATCAGGTGATCCACGGCGCCGGCGAAGGCCTGGGCGGCGTCAATGTCGGCGGCGGCGGTGACGGGCAGGGCCTTGATGATCCCGCTGCCGGCGCGCGCCGCCACGGCGCCCGCGCGGGCCGGGGTCTCGCGGCCGTGGAGCTGGATCAGGTCCGGCCGGAACTCCGCCGTCAGCGCGTCGAGTTCGGCGTCGGTCGGATCGACCATCACCGCCACCGTCCGGGCGCGGCCCTGCACCGGCGCGCACAGCCGCGCCGCCGTGGCGGGTGACACGTGGCGCGGGCTCTTCGGAAAGAAGACGAACCCCAGCCAGCCGGCCCTCCCCGCGAGCGCGGCGTCGACGGCTTCCGGCGTACTGAGGCCGCAGATCTTGGCGGAGGCGGGCATGGGGGCTCTGTACCCGCTTCCTCCTCCTTCGAGGAAGAGCAATCCCTGAATTGCCAAGGGCGGCGGGCGACCCTAAGCCTGCCCCTCAGCGAGGAGACGCCCATGGACAGGAAGACACGGATCGGCGCCCAGGCGGCGCTGGAGCAGCTGGAGGGCTGGCGCGCCGACGAGGAGCGCGACGCCATTCTCAAGACCTACCGCTTCATCGACTTCAACGCCGCCTTCGGCTGGATGAGCCGCGTCGCCATGCTGGCCGAAAAGCTCGACCACCATCCTGAATGGGCCAACATCTACAATCGGGTGGACGTGCTGCTGTCGACCCACGACGCCAACGGCGTCACCGAGCTCGACCTGACCATGGCCCAGTTCATGGACCGCGCCGCCGGGGACGACGCCTGATGCCTGCGGGGGGCAGGCTGGCCGGCAAGAAGGCCCTGATCACCGGCGCCGCCGGCGGGCTGGGCGAGGCCATGGCGCGCATGTTCGTGCGCGAGGGCGCGACCGTGGCGCTGAGCGATCTCGACGGCGACCGCGCCACGGCCCTGGCCGGCGCCATCAACGCCGAGCATCCCGGCCGCGCCTTCGCCTACCAGCACGACGTGGCCGACGAGCCGGCGTGGGAGCGGGTGGTGAAGGCCGCCGCCGCCGACATGGGCGGCCTCAGCGTCCTGATCCACAACGCCGGCGTCGGCGGCGACCTGGAGTGGATCGAGGGCTGCAGCCTGGAGAAATGGCGGCGCATGACCGCCATCAACCAGGACTCGGTCATGCTCGGCACCAAGCACGCCCTGCCCCTGCTGCGCGAGAACCAGCCTGGCTCGATCCTTGTCGTGTCGTCGATCGCCGGCCTGCTCGCGGCGCCGGGCATGGGCGCCTACAACGCCACCAAGGCGGCGGTCTGGCTGCTGTCCAAGACCATCGCGCTCGAGTGCGCCAAGATGGGCTGGGACATCCGCTGCAACTCCATCCACCCGGCCTTCATAAGGACGCCGATCCTCGACCCGTTCGTGGCCATGGCCGGCGGCGACGAGAAGAAGGCGCACGAGCGGCTGTGCCGCGGCATCCCCCTGGGGCGGGTCGGCGACCCCGACGACGTGGCCTATGCGGCGGTGTTCCTGGCCTCGGACGAGAGCCGCTTCATCACCGGGACCGAGATCAAGATCGACGGCGGCATGAGCGCCCAGTAGGGCGCCGCGTCAGCTGACGATGATGGTGCCGAGCAGCAGCCTGGCGCCCTTCTTCCCCAGAACCCGGTCGGTCTCCGCTTGCAGGCTGGCGGACAGCCGGTCGGCGTCGGGGGCGAAACCCGGGCGCAGGGTGGCGGCGAAGCGGCCGAGGGCTGAGTTGTAGGCGTCCCGCAGCCGCGGCTGCAGGCCGTCCACCCGCGCGCGCAGGGCGGGATCGGGCGCATCCACGCCGGCCTCCAGCGTCAGCACCCCGCGACGGCCGTCGGCCCGCACCAGGGTCGCGGTGAGCGTCGGGATCTGGGCGTAGGACGGGCCGCCGCCCTTCTTCTTTTCCTTGGCGCCGGCGGCGCTGGCGCTGCCGGCGGCGAGGGCGGGCGCCAGCACGGCGGCGGCGAACAGGGCTCTGCGGTTCATCTTGCGGGGCTCCGTAGGCGTCAGGGTCAGGCCGCCATGCCGATCGCCTGCAGCAGCGGGCGGATCTTGCCGGCGGTCTCGGGCGGGGCGGCGGCGAGCGCGTCGCGGAAGCCCGGGGCGCGCAGGATGCGCATCGCTTCGCCCTTGGCCTTGTCGGCGGCGGCTCCGGCCGGGGCGGCCTCGCCGGAGGCCAGGCGCAGCAGCAGGGTCAGCTTCTGCAGCGGCGGGACCGGCGCGCGCATGATCTGGTCGCAGACGCGGGCGTCGGCCTCCACCAGGGCGCCGACCTCGCCCAGCTTGCGCATGATCTGCTCGGTATCCTTCTCGCCCAGCCCGGCCTTGCGCACCGACCGCTGGATGGCGGCCAGCTGGGCCAGGGTGGCGGCGGGGCTCTCGGGCGCGCTCTTGCACTCCTTCTCGAAGCGCAGGGAGGCGATCGAGGCGAGCAGCCAGCGGGCGGCCTCGCGCTTGTTGGCGCCGCCGGCGACGTTTTCGCACAGCCGCACCAGGGCCTCGGCCTCGGCCCGGGCGTCGTCACAGCCCTTCAGGTAGGTGTCGACGAAGTCGGCTGTGACGATGGACTTCGACCGCTGCACGAAGGCGTCCTGCACCTCGTCCAGCGACAGCAGCCGGCCGGCCGAGGCGGTGAGCGCCATGGCCAGCGCGCGCATGATGTCGATCTCGCCGCGGGCGTCGGACGGGCGAAGGCGGCGCGGGCCGGTCAGCTCCTTCAGCACCCGGCGCGCGATGTAGGCGCCCAGCATCTTGAAGGCGCCGCCCTGCATCTGTTTGCCGAGGCGGGCGGCGGGACCCTCCAGGGCGGGGATCTGCCGGGCGAGGCCCGGCTCCATGCGGATCAGCGCCTCGACCTCGGCGGGGGCGGCCAGACGCGTCAGGGCGGCGAGGTTGGCGCCCAGGTCGAGGTCCGGCCCCACGACCTCGGCCAGGCCCGCGGGCGAGCACAGGATCTCCGACAGCGGCTGTTCGATGACCACGCGGCAGAGGGCCTGGGGCTGGGGCTCGTCGGGGGCCTCCTCCACGAAGTCGAGCAGGAAGCCGACCTTCTCCCTGGCGGTGGTCGCGCGCGCCAGCACGGCGCAGATGGCGCCGCCCAGCAGGAAGCAGCGGTCGTCCTCGCCCACCAGCCGGCGCGAGACGTCGGCGATGGACTCCTTCGACAGGTCCGGGAAGCGGTTGCGGCGCTGGGTGACGATGACCCGCTCCATCGCCTTCTCGGTCAGGCGCTGGTAGGCGCGCATGATGTCGTGGATGGGCTGGCCCGAGGCGTGGCTCTCCGGCACCGCGATCTTCTGGATCGCGTGCTGCATCTCGGTGCCCGAGGCCTCGAGCTTCTCGCACAGGTCCGCCCGGTGCAGCAGTTCGAACGGCGTGGCGCGGTTGCGGCGCAGCCAGTCCTCAAGCACCCGGCCGATCTTCTCCCGCGCGAAGGAGGCGTAGAGGTCCTGGGGGGCGAGGCAGGGCGGGTCGTTGTTGGCCACCCGCTCGCGCATCTTGCGCGACGGCTCCGGCAGGCCCTTGGTGAACAGGGTCAGGCTGGTGAACTCGTTGGTTTCGGGATCGAGCTGCTCCTTGGTCACGCGCACCGACACGGCCCGTTTGTCGGCCAGCATGTCCTCGGCGATCTCGGTCGCCTGCGCCCGATTCTCCGTCGCCAGCTCCAGCCGCCAGGGGGCGAGCGCGGAGACGCGCACGAAGACTTCGTAGTGAACCTGACCGCGTTCCATGCGAAAACCTGCCCCGAATCCGCCTTGACCCTGGAGCAGAGGCATTAAGTACGCGTTGAAGCCCGACGGTTTGCGCGCGCCTGCCGCCGTGGTTAGCCTTGTTCCCGACGCTGCTGGAGACCTTGATGGCCGACATCACCCTGATCGATGACGACGAGAACATCGTGGCCTCGGTGTCGATGGCGCTGGAAAGCCACGGCCACAAGGTGAAGGCCTATCACGACGGGGTCGCCGGGCTGGAGGCGCTCCAGAACGAGCCGCCCGACCTGGTCGTGCTCGACGTGAAGATGCCCCGCATGGACGGCATGGAGGTGCTGCGCCGGCTGCGCCAGACCTCCAACCTGCCGGTCATCATGCTGACCTCGAAGGACGAGGAGATCGACGAGATCCTCGGCTTCAACCTCGGCGCCGACGACTACATGCACAAGCCCTTCTCCCAGCGCCTTCTGCTGGAGCGGGTGAAGGCGGTGCTGCGGCGCGCGGGCGTCGAGACCGAGGGCGACGAGGCGGCCAACAGCGAGCAGAACAAGGCGCTCAAGCGCGGCAAGTTGACCCTCGACCCGGCGCGCCACGACTGCACCTGGGATGGGCGGCCGGTGAAGCTGACGGTGACCGAATTCCTGCTGCTGCAGGCGCTGGCCCAGCGGCCGGGCTTCGTGAAGAGCCGCGACAACCTGATGGACGCCGCCTACGACGATCAGGTCTATGTCGACGACCGCACGATCGACAGCCACATCAAGCGCATGCGCAAGAAGTTCCGCCAGGTGGACCCCGAGTTCGACGCGATCGAAACCCTTTATGGCGTCGGATACCGTTACCGCGAAAGCTGATCCCTGGATCCGGCGTCCGGGCTGGCGGTTCGCAGGATCGCGCCTCGGCCGCCTGATCCTGGCGCTGAACCTGCTCGGCCTGCTGATCCTGGTCGGCGGGACCTTCGCGGTGACCGAGATCCGCCAGAGCCTGATCCAGACCAGGCTCGAATCCCTGACCGCCCAGGGCGAGTTCCTGGCCGACATCATCGCCGAGGGCGCCACCCGCGGCGACCCGACGCCGGCGGTCGATCCCTACTTCGCCTATCTGGTCATGCGCGACCGCTACATCCCCGAGGGGCAGCGCGCGCGCCTGTTCGACGAACGGGGCGAGCTGATCTCCGACAGCTACCTGGTGTCCTCGCGCGTCGAGGTGTCGGAGCTGCCGCCGGCCCGGGCGACCAAGCCCGCGGGCCCCAGCGCCCGTGAGACGGAGAAGGAGCAGAAACGCCTTGCCGACGCCCGCGCGGCCCTGGCCAGAGAGGTCGCGGCCGCCATCGAGAGCGGGGAATCGGTGGCCGGAATGCGCCGGTCCGAAACGGGCCAGCGCGTCGTCTCGGTCTCCGTGCCGGTCAAGCGCGTGCGGGCGGTCCTCGGCGTGCTGACGCTGGAAGCCAGCGACGTCGACGCCATCGTCGCCAAGCAGCGCTGGGCCCTGCTGCCCTTCGTGCTGGTGGCGTTCACGGTGACCCTCTTGTCCTCGGTGCTGCTGCACCTGTTCGTGGCCCGGCCGATCCTGCGGCTGTCGGCGGCGGCCGACCAGGTGCGGCTGTCGCGGGCCCGCGCCATCTCGCTGCCGGACCTGGAGGAGCGCGAGGACGAGGTCGGCGACCTGGCGCGCTCGCTGGAGACCATGACCGAGACCCTGTCGGACCGCATGGACGCCATCGAGCGCTTCGCCGCCGACGTCAGTCACGAGATCAAGAACCCGCTGACCTCGGTGCGCTCGGCGGTGGAGACGCTGGAGCTGGTGCGCGACGACGCCCAGCGTGGGCGGCTGATCAACCTGCTGAAGCAGGACGTCCGGCGCCTCGACCGCCTGATCACCGACATCTCGAACGCCTCGCGCCTGGATGCGGAGCTGTCGCGGGAATCGCCGCGCCCGGTGAACCTGGCCAGGCTGCTGGGCGAGATCGTCACCCTCTACGAGCAGGGCGTCACGCCCGGCGGGGCCCATGTGCGCCTGGCGCCGGACCCGGGCGCCGAGGATCTGCTGGTGCTCGGCCGCGAGGGTCCGCTCGGCCAGGTGTTCCGCAACCTCATCGACAACGCCCGCTCCTTCAGCCCGGCGGACGGCGAGGTGCGCGTCTTCCTGGAACGCGACCGGGACGATCGCGCCTTCGTGGCCGTGCGGGTCGAGGACGATGGCCCGGGCATCCCGCCCGAGAACCTGGAGTCGGTGTTCGAGCGCTTCTACACCTCCCGGCCCAAGGGGGCGGCCTTCGGGGGCAATTCTGGGCTGGGCCTGTCGATCGCCCGCCAGATCGTCCAGGCCCACGGCGGCGACATCCACGCCGAGAACCGCACCGACGAGGCCGGCGCGCGCACCGGCGCGCGGTTCGTGGTGCGGCTGCCCCAGGCGGCGTCCGGCGGCGCGGCGTGATCATCAACGCCGGAGCGGTGGCGCGTTTCTACCCGGGAGGCTGGCGCGCGGCCCTGCTGTTCGGCGAGCCCGGCGCGGGCAAGAGCGACCTGGCCCTGCGCGCCCTGGAAGCCGGGTGGCGGCTGGTGTCGGACGACTACAGCGAGGTCTGGACCTCGGGCGGCGAGCTGTGGGCCACGGCGCCGGCCAGCATCGCCGGCCGCATCGAGGCGCGCGGGCTGGGCATCGAGGACGAGCCCGCCCTGGGCCTGGCGCCGGTCCGCCTGGCTGTCCTCTGCCAGGCCGAGCCGGTCGAGCGCCTGCCCGAGCCCGAAACCATGGAAACCGCGGGCGTGGCCCTGCCCTGCCTCAGGCTGGACCCGCGCCACGCCTCGTCCCTCGTAAAGCTCGACCGCGCGCTTTCGACGCGCGGCGGCCGATGACCAAGGGTTGGAACCCGTCCGGCTTCGGCCTATTTAGCGCGGTCGCCCGGGCGTACGCCGGGTCGGGGAGCTCGACAGGGCTGAGGAAGAGGTTCCGATGATCGGGCTCGTGATCGTCACCCATGGCGGGCTGGCGGCCGAATTCATCTCGGCGATGGAGCATGTGGTGGGACCCCAGCGCGGGGTCGCGGCCATCTGCATCGGACCCGAGGACGACATGGAGCGTCGGCGCCAGGACATCCTGGACGCGGCCGCGGCCGTGAACACCGGCAAGGGCGTCATCCTGCTGACCGACATGTTCGGGGGCACGCCCTCGAACCTGGCGATCACCACCATGAGCCAGACCGGCGCCGAAGTGATCGCGGGGCTCAACCTGCCCATGCTCATCAAGCTGGCCGGCGTGCGCCACAAGTGCAGCCTCGAGGAATGCGTGCACCTGGCCCAGGAGGCCGGGCGCAAGTACATCTCCGTGGCCTCCTACGTGCTGACCGGCGAGAAGTAGGGCTCGATGCGGCGGACGGTGGAAATCTGCAACGAGCGCGGCCTGCATGCTCGCGCCTCCGCCAAGTTCGTAAAGGCGGCCTCGGCCTTCGACAGCCGCATCAAGGTGACCAAGGACGGGACCACCGTCGACGCCCGCTCGATCATGGGCCTGCTGATGCTGGGGGCCGGCCCCGGCGCCGCGATCGAGATCGAGGCCGAGGGCGCCGACGCCGAAGCCGCCCTGGAGACCCTGGCCGCCCTGGTCGAATGCCGCTTCGACGAAGAGAAGTAGCGGCTATTCCGCCGCCATCTCGCGCGCGCTCGTCCCCATCGGCCTGAGGCCGAGGTCGGCCATCAGCCGCGCATCCTCGTCCTGCTCGGGGTTGGGCGTGGTCAGCAAGCGCCCGCCGACGAAGATGGAATTGGCGCCGGCCAGGAAGCACAGGGCCTGGGTCTCGCGGCTCATGCCCTCGCGCCCCGCCGACAGGCGCACCACCGACTTCGGGCATACGAGGCGCGCCACCGCGATGGTGCGCACGAACTCCAGCGGGTCGATCTCGCCCTCGCGGCGGACCTGGTCGCCCAGCGGCGTGCCGGCCACCGGCACCAGCGCGTTCACCGGCAGGCTGGTCGGATGCTCCGGCAGGGTGGCCAGGGCGTGCAGCAGGCCGGCGCGGTCGCGGCGCGTCTCGCCCATGCCCACGATGCCCCCGCAGCAGGTGTTCAGCCCCGCCGCCCGCACCGCCTCCAGCGTGTCCAGCCGGTCCTGCCAGGTGCGGGTGGTGACGACGCGGGCGTAGTCCTGCGGCCCGGTGTCGAGGTTGTGGTTGTAGTAGTCGAGCCCCGCGGCCTTCAGCGAAGCCGCCTGCCCCGGCGTCAGCATGCCCAGCGTGGCGCAGGTCTCCATGCCCAGCGCCTTGACCCCCGCCACCATGGCCTCGAGTTTCGGCAGGTCGCGGTCCTTCAACTCGCGCCACGCCGCGCCCATGCAGAAGCGCTGGGCCCCGCCGGCCTTTGCCCGCGCCGCCTCGGCGACCACCGCCTCGGGCTCCATCAGCTTCGTCGCCTTCAGCCCGGTATCGAAGTGGGCCGACTGGCTGCAGTAGCCGCAGTTCTCGGCGCAGCCCCCGGTCTTCACCGACAGCAACTGCGACAGTTGCACCTCGGCGGGATCGAACCAGCGGCGGTGGACTTCGGCGGCGCGGAACACGAGCTCGGTGAAGGGCAGGGCGAACAGGGCCTCGACCTCGTCCAGGGTCCAGTCGTGGCGCGGCGCGGCGGGGTCGATCATGGCGGGGTCCTCCTGCCTCTGGCTTTAGGCTGCCGCCGGCCCTCGGAAAACCCTCGTTTCACGACAGGCTGGTCCGCACCGGCCCTCTTACGGCCAGGCTGGCGGCGGCGACACGCCGCATACCGGATTCGTCAAGGATTCGTATGGTGTCCTTCGACGTAGTCGGGGGACCGTCACCATGCGGCTGTTGCTCATCGCACTCGCCTGCATCATCGCCTCAAGCTCGGGGGGCCCGGGCCGCGCCGCCCCCCCCCCCGGGTCCGGAACCGCTCGATGCCTTCCTCGATCATCCGCCGCGCCTCGTCGGCGTCGCCCCAGCGGTTGATCTTCACCCACTTGCCGGGCTCCAGGTCCTTGTAG
>JAEZEZ010000108.1 GCA_023432855.1 Pseudomonadota bacterium
GCCTCGGCCTGGGCCGTGGCGGCGGCGGCGGCGCCCGGGTCGATCTGGAACAGCGGCGCGCCGGCCGCGACCCGGTCGCCCCGGCGGACCGAGAGGTCGATCACCGCGCCCGACTGCGGCGCCGACAGGTAGAGCGTCTCCCCCTCGACGTAGCCGGAAAGCAGATCCTCTCCGCTCGCACGCGGCCAGACCAGCCAGGCTGCGGCCAGGGCAATGGCCAGGGCTGCGCCCGCCAGAGCCATCCGCGGCGGCCTACGCATGGGCGGGCTCCGCCAACAGGCCGGCCAGGGCCGTTTCCGCGTGCGCCTGCGCGAGCGCGTCGAGCGGCAGCGGGTCGGCCCCCACGGGTTCGAGCACCTCGCCCCAGATGACGCCCATGAGCAGAGGCGCCATCAGCGAGACCGCCTGGAAGCGCGGGTCGCCCGGACCGACTTCGCCGCGCGCCTGGGCCCGCGAGATCAGGCCGCTGAGCGCGCCCATGGCCACGGCGATGACCTCGTCGTGCCAGAAGCGGGCGAGTTCGGGAAAGTTGCGGCTTTCGCCGATGACGATCTTCACCACCTTGCCCGCGCCCGAAGCGGCGAGCACCGCCGCGGCCCGCGGTAACACGATGCGCACCAGCTCGGCGAACGACCCCTCGAACCCCTGGGCGAAATCGACCACCGCCCGCACGTTGGGCGTGACCCGGTCGCGCACCATGGCCTGGAACAGGGCCTCCTTGGTCTCGAAGTAGAGATAGAGGGCGCCCTTGCTGACGCCGGCGCGGGCCGCGATCTCGTCGAGCCGCGCCGCCGCGAAGCCCTTTTCGGCGAAGACGGCGAAGGCGGCCTCGAGGATTTCGCCCGGCCGCGCCTCCTTGCGCCTGCGCCACCTGGGTTGACCTGCCTGCATGGGGCGCTCTTAGTAACTGACTAGTCAGTCAGTAATCCCGTTCGAGGCGGCTGTAAAGAACTCTGTTACGCCCCCGCAGGACGGCCCGCGACACGGCGTCAGCGCGCGCGGGCTTGCGCGCGGGGGCCCGCATCAGTAGGAAACGCGCCTTCGCTCGCGACCTGGGCCTTTGAGGCCAATGGAGAGGTGGCAGAGTGGTTGAATGCACCGCACTCGAAATGCGGCATACCCGCAAGGGTATCGGGGGTTCGAATCCCCCCCTCTCCGCCATCGCTTCAGCGTCCTGAAGCCCCCCCGAACATCGCCGGCCCTGATGTGGATCAAGGCGCATCGCCGCTGCGAGGCGTCTTGTCGGTCCTGAACAAGGAACCGACGCCATGGCTCTGCGGGATATACTTCTTCACATCGACACCTACCCGGATCCGGTCACTCCTGACGTCGTCAGCCAGGCCGTTGGCTTCGCCGCCATGACGGGCGCGCGGCTGACCGGCTACGCCAACGAAATCGACTTCCGCGCCCCGGCCAACCGGATGGCCGACTACCTCATCGGGCTGAGCAAGATCGCGCAGGAGGAGGAAGAGCGTTGCCGCCGCGCCTGCCGCAAGGGCCTCGAGGCCCTGCTTGACCATGCGCGGGACGCCGGGGTCGAGGTCGAGGCCGTCACCGAAAAAGCCGAGATGTACGCCGTGGGTGAAAAGGTGGCGCGGCGGGCGCGGACCCGGGACCTGTGTCTTGTCCCCCTTGGCGCCGCGTTCTCGGGGCAGGGCGAGGTCGTCCACGCCGTCGTCTTCGATTCGGGGCGGCCCGCCCTGATCTTCCAGCCCGGGGCCGCGGACCTGCCCTCGGGGAAACTGGGGCTGGTGGTGGTGGCCTGGGATGGCGGCCGCGCCGCCGCGCGGGCCCTGGCCGACAGCCTGCCACTGCTCGCCATGGCCGCGGAGGTGCGCGTGCTCACGGTGGTCGGCGAGAAGCCGTCGGCCACCCAGGGACTGGCCCAGGAAGCGGCGCGGCACCTCAAGCTGCACGGAATCGACGCCGTGGCGGACGACGTGGAATCCGGCGGTCAGCGCATCGGATACGTCCTCGACACCTACCTGCAGACGCACCAGGCCGACTTGCTGGTGATGGGCGCATACGGGCGGTCACGCCTGCGGGAATTCATCCTCGGAGGGGCGACGAACCATGTGCTGGCCGGGCCCGTGACGCCGGTGCTGTTCTCGCACTGACCTCCCGGTTCGTTCCGCAGCCATAGTGTCACCTGCCGCATAACAGTAGTCTACGCAGTCGTGCTTGGTTTACCCGTGTATTGGCGAAAGACAGTAGCGGCATGGCTTTAATCGGCCCTGCGCGGCCTTCAAAACCTTGACCGGGGGACCGACGCCTGTTATTCATAACGGTCTCGCCGATCATCATTGCGGCGGGAAAATCACATCACCTGAACTCGTTTCTCGCGGCGAATTCCGGCGTCAATTACCTATGGAGGCATCCCTTTATGAAAGCTCGAAGTCAGTCCCAGTCCGCCCAGCGTCGTAACCCCCGCCAGCAGCGCGCTCCGGCGCGCGCGCGCGTCGGGCTCGTCATGGGGCGCGACATGGACTACGGCGGGCTGCCCAACGCCGAGTCGATCTTCGCCGAGATGGGCGTCCGCCTCGCGCCCATGAGCTGCGCCGACACGCCCCACGGCGTGGACGCCCCGGGCACCAACCTGACCGTTCTGCCGACCGCCGATGTCTCGGACATCATGGAGAAGTCGGTGGCCGGCGTGGTCGTGCCGGGCGGCGCGACGCCGGGCGCGTCCGAGGCCAGCACCTTCACCAAGCTGATCGCCACCACGCGGGCGGAAGGCCTGCCGATCATGGCCTTCGGCGAGGGCGTGCCCCGCACGCTGGGCTCCCTGGGCCTGGAGACGGACCGCGTTCTGCCGCGCGGCGTGCTGCTGCAGGATGAGGACGTGCGGCTGCTCGACACCGCCGACGACGTGCGCGAGGCGGTGAGCGCCTTCATCGGCGAGGGCGCCGCGGCCTGACCCGGCCCGATCAGCAGCGCTGACAACGCCGCCGCGGCTTCGGCCCGGCGGCGTTTTCGTGCGTGCTCAGGCCTCCGGCTCAGGCTGGTGGGTGAAGCCTTCCAGACCCGCAAGCTCCTCGGCGTCCCGTTCGATCTCGACCGGGCTCAGGGCGTAGGCCGTGATCAGTTCGGCCAGCGAACGCAGCGCATGCAGGTGAATGCGCTCGTAGCCATGGCTGGCGTCGACCCCGAAGGTCAGCAGGGCGGTGCGGATGTCCTCGCCGGCCTCCAGCGCCGCGGCGGAATCGGACCGGTAGTAGCGGAAGACGTCGCGCTGGAACGGGATGTCGTTCTCCTGGCACAGCCGGATCAGCTTGCGCGTCAGGTGCCAGTCGAAGGGACCGGTCTGGTCCGCCATGGCCACCGTCACTCCGAACTCCGAGCTGTTCTGGCCCGGCGCCGTGGTGCCGTTGTCGATGCTGACCATGGAGGCGACGTGAGGCGCCAGCACGGCCGTCGCTCCCTGGCCGATCTCCTCGGCGATGGTGAAGATGAAGTAGGTGTCCACCGAGGGCTTCGAGCCGGTGCGCACGAGGGCCTCGAGGGCCGCGAACATCACCGCCGCGCCGGCCTTGTCGTCCAGGTGGCGCGAGACGATGAAGCCGTTGTCCATGAACTCCGGCTGCGGGTCGATGGCCACGATGTCGCCGATCTCGATGCCCAGTTTCTCGACGTCGGCGCGGTTGAACACCGGCTCGTCGATGCGCATCTCGACGTAGGGCCAGCCGACCGGCTGGGTGTCGACCTCGTCGCCGAATGTGTGGCCGGAGGCCTTCAGCGGCAGGATGGTGCCACGGAAGGCGCCGGTCTCGTCCAGCACCGTGGCGCGCGCGCCTTCGGCGAACCGCGCAGACCAGTGGCCGATGGGGACGAGCTCGAGCCGGCCGTTGTCCTTGATGGCGCGGACCTGGGCGCCGAGGGTGTCGATGTGGCAGACGACCGCCCGGGCGGGGCTCTCGTGCACGCCGGGAACCCGGACGCGCAGGGCGCCGCGGCGGGTCATCTCGGCCTCGAAGCCGAGCCGCTCGACCTCCTCGCCGCAGTCGCGCGCGATGGCGTCGGTGTAGCTCGTGGGGCTTTGGATCTCGAGCATCCGCCGCAGGCGCGCGGTCAGGTAGTCGTCGTCGATCTTCAGGCGCAAGGATGGAACCTCAGGCGAAAGCCGGCCGCTGCGGCGCCGGGATGGACATCGGGAACAGCAGGTCGATGAAACGCTCGGCGGTGGGCTGGGGTTCGTGGTTGGCCAGCCCGGGCCGCTCGTTGGCCTCGATGAACACGTAATCGGGCTCCGACGGCGACCGCACCATGAAGTCGATGCCGCAGACCGGGATCTCGATGGCCCGGGCGGCGGCGATCGCGGCGTCGGCCAGCGCGGGGTGCAGCGCCTCGGTCACGTCGTGGATGGTGCCGCCGGTGTGGAGGTTGGCAGCCTTGCGCACGTTGAACTCCACGCCCTCGTCCGGCACGTCGTCCAGGCCGAAGCCGGCGGCCGAGACGCATCGTTCGGTCTCCGCGTCCATGGGGATGACCGACTCGCCCCCGGTGGCCGCGGCGCGCCGCCGGCTCTGCCGCTCGATCAGTTCAGCCACGGTCGATTGGCCGTCGCCCACCAACCTCGCCGGGCGGCGCGTGGCCGCCGCCACCAGCTTGTAGTCGATGACAATGAGCCTCAGGTCCTCGCCCGCGGCGCAGGCCTCCACCAGCACCCGGTCGCAGACGCTGCGCGCGCGTTCGATCGCCGCCTCGACCGCGTCCAGGGTGTCGAGGCCCACGGCGACGCCGCGGCCCTGTTCGCCGCGGGCCGGCTTCACCACCAGTGCGCCGTGCTTCTCGAGGAAGGCCTTGAGGCCTTCACTGTCCCCCGCTTCGATCTGGGCCGGCGTCCTCACCCCGGCGCGCTCCACCACCCGGCGCGTCACCGCCTTGTCGTCGCAGATGGACATGGCCACCGCCGAGGTCAGCTCGGAGAGGCTCTCGCGGCAGTGGATCGTGCGGCCGCCGTAGGTCAGGCGGAAGAAGCCGCCCTCGGCGTCGGTGACCTGGACGTGTATGCCGCGGCGGCGCGCCTCGTCGGTGATGATGCGGGCGTAGGGATTGAGCTCGGTCTCCTCGCCGGGGCCGGTGAACAGCCGCTCGTTGATCGGGTTCTTGCGCTTCACGGCGAAGACGGGGACCCGCTGGAAGCCCAGCTTCTCGTAAAGCGTGATGGCCTGGTCGTTGTCGTGCAGGACCGACAGGTCCATGTAGGCCGCGCCGCGGGTCTGGAAGTGCTCGGCCAGGCGGCGGAGCAGCGCCTCGCCGATGCCGGGGCTGGCCGCCTGCGGGTCGACGGCCAGACACCACAGGGATGAGCCGTGCTCCGGATCGTTGAAGGCGCGCGTGTGGTCGATGCCCGTGACGGTCCCGACCACGCGTCCCGAGGCGGTCTCGACGGCCACGAAATAGACGAGCGGGTTGTCCCGGCCCCGCCGGCGCAGGGTGGCGGTCGGGGTCTGGACCATGCCCCGGCGCGCGTAGATCAGGTTCACCCCGTCGGCGTCCTCGTCGGTGGCCAGGCGGCGGATGGCGAAGCCGCGCACGCCGCGGCGGCTGGGCTTGTAGGTGGCGAGGTTCAGCCGGAAGGCGTGCGACGGATCCAGGAAGAGTTCCTGCGGCGCATGGGCCAGCAACACGTGCGGCTCGCGCACATAGAAGGCGATGTCGCGGGTTTCCTCGGCCTCGGCCCGGATGGCGTCGATCAGCTGGCTGGCGTCGGCGAAGGTCTGGGCGAAGAGGACTCGCCCCCAGCCGCAGTCGACGCAGGCGTTCGGGTCGGCGCTGGCCTCCGCGTTGAGCGGCGCGCCCGAGGTCTTCAGCGCCATTTCGCGCAGCCGGCCGCCCAGGGCGCGGGCCGCGCGTGTCCTACGGATCGTCCTCGGCGCCGCCTCCACCCTGGTCATACTCCCTGCGTCTGCAGCCACATTTCGAGCGTGGCCGCCTGCCACAGCTCCGAACCCCTGAGCGGGGTGATGTGTTCGGTCGGGGCCCGGAAGAGCTCATCGAGCCATGCTTCCTGGAACAGCCCGCGCTCCTTCGCCGCCTGCGAAGTGAGGGCGTCCCTCGCCATCTCGAGGAAGGGGCCGTCGAGATACTTGAGCGCCGGCACCGGGAAGTAGCCCTTCGGACGGTCGATGACCTCGTGCGGAATGACCTGGCGCGCGGCGTCCTTCAGCACGCCCTTGCCCTCGTGCTTGAGCTTGTGGGCGGGCGGAATGCGGGCGGCCAGTTCGACCAGCTCGTGATCGAGGAAGGGCACGCGCGCCTCCAGGCCCCAGGCCATGGTCATGTTGTCGACCCGCTTCACCGGGTCGTCGACCAGCATGATCTCGGAATCGATGCGCAGCGCGCGGTCCACCGGCGTGTCCGCCCCGGGCGCCTCGAAGTGGCGCTCCACGAAGGCGCGGCTGACGTCCTCGTCGGCCATCCACTGGGGCTGCAGCTGGCGGCCCAGCGTGGCGTGATCGCGGTCGAAGAAGGCGCGCGCATAGTCGGCCGCCGGTTCGTTCGAGCCTTCCAGCGGCGGGTACCAGTGATAACCGCCGAACACCTCGTCGGCGCCCTGGCCGGACTGCACCACGCGGACGTGCTGCGAGACCTCCTCGGAGAGCAGATAGAAGCCGATGTTGTCGTAGGACACCATGGGCTCGGACATGGCCGCGATCGCGTCGGGCAGCCTGCGCCGCATGCGTTCGGCCGAGATCTGCAGCTTGTGGTGCCGGGTGCCGTAGCGCTGGGCGATCAGGTCCGAGTAGACGAACTCGTCGCCCTTCTCGCCGTGGGCCTCCTCGAAGCCGACCGAGAAGGTGTTCAGGTCGCTCTGGCCCATCTCCGCCAGCAGGCCGACGATGAGGCTGGAATCCAGCCCGCCGGACAGCAGCACGCCCACCGGCACGTCGGCCACCATGCGCCGCGCCACGGCCTTGCGCAGCGCCTCGAGCGTGAGGTCGCGCCATTCCTCGGCGGACCGGCCCATGTCTTCGGAGGTCCGCTCGTAGCGCGCCCGCCAGTAGACCTTCTCGCGCATGGCGCCGTTCGGCTCGTAGACGCGGATGGTGGCGGGGGGCAGCTTGCGCACACCCTTCAGCACGGTCCTCGGCGACGGCACGACCGCGTGGAAGGTCATGTAGTTGTGCAGCGCCGCCGTATCGATGGTGGTGTCGATCCCCCCGCCGGCCAGAAGGGCAGGCAGGCTCGAGGCGAACCTCAGGCCTCCGCTGCGCTCGGCGATGTAGAGCGGCTTGATGCCGAAGCGGTCGCGGGCCATCACCACCCGGCCGCTGTCACGCTCGACAAGCACGAAGGCGAACATGCCGTGGAAGCGCTCGACGCAGGCTTCGCCCCAGGCGTGCCATGCCTTCAGCAGCACCTCCGTGTCTCCGTCCGAGAAGAAGCGGTACCCCTTGGCTTCGAGCTCGCGCCGCAGGTCGCCGTAATTGTAGAGGCAGCCGTTGAACACGAGGCTGAGTCCCAGCTGGGGATCGACCATGGGCTGCTCGGCCTTCTCCGAAAGGTCGATGATTCGCAGGCGCCGGTGGGCCAGCCCTATGTGGCCGCGCACCAGCATGCCCGAGCCGTCCGGCCCGCGGGGCGCCAGCGTCTGGGACATGCGGGCGAGCGCTTCGGCGTCGGCAGGTTTTCCGTCGAAGTTGATCTCGCCGCTCAGTCCACACATGCCTTGCTGTCTCCTTGGTAAGGGAGGCGGGCGACAGGATATCGTCCGTCGTGGCAAGTCATTCTCGAACGAATGACTACCGCCTGCTCCATCGTTTCGTAACTTATGGGCGCAACAACACGTCACGCCCGCCTGTCCGCAGGTGTGCGTGAGTAAGGTTCGTGATATTGCTGGCTCGGTCTTTTGAGGTAATCATGCGCGCCTGAAATGTCAAGCTTCAGAGGTATGCTAAGCATGGCGTCCAGGTTGTATTGTCATCCTTTCCGCCTGGGCCATTAGACTGGCGTGAAGCTCCTTTCGCAGCATAGGCAAAGCAACAATTGTCCCGAGATGCGTCATGGCGGGACGTCGTATGGTCACGGCGTCCTGTCTAGACTTGGATCATCTGCAAGACTGGACGTGGGCGCTCACGGTGTATAGGTGTATGTCCGTCGTCTTTCGGTTGCAGACCGATCAGGCCGACGCACGCAATTCCGAAACGCGCCTGCCGAGGGCGATGTTCCCCCTGACATCGCCGAGCGCAGCCATTTGTGAGGTTCCGTGACCGCAAGCGAATCCCTGCTGACCCTGTTGGAGTCCGCCTGGGCCCGGCTGAACGAGATCAGCCCCGGCGCTCTGGCGCTGAATATCACCCTGACCCTGGTTGTTCTGGGCCTCGCGTGGGGAGCGGCGGTCGGCTTGCGCAAGATGGTCCGGCTGGGAGTGAGGCGGCTTCCCGGGCCGGCGAACGCGGAAAAGCAGGTGCGCGCTTCCCGCGCGACCCGCTTCAGCTGGCTCGTCTTCAGGCTCCTGCTTGGCGCCGCGGCCATCGTGGCCGTCGCCGCCGTCTGGGGCTTCGACCTGCCGGGGTTCCTGACCCGCGGCATCGGCAGCGAACTGGCGCAGACCATTCTCCGCTCGGCCCTGCTCCTGGTGGCGGCGGTGATCGCGATGGAGATGGCCGCCTTCTTCATCAACCTCAGCATCGAGCGCCTGAAGCGGCGCTCGCGCAGCCGCAGGCGCGCCGCCCAGCTGAGTACGCTTGGCCCGATCCTGCGGGGCGCGGTCCACGCCATCATCGTGACCATCGTCGGCCTGACGCTGCTGGGGGAGCTCGGCCTGCGCATCGGGCCGCTGCTCGCGGGGGCCGGGGTGGTCGGGGTCGCACTCGGCTTCGGCGCCCAGACGCTGGTGAAGGACTTCCTGACCGGCATCTTCCTGCTGATCGAGGACATTGTCGCGGTCGGCGATATCGTCCGCATCGGCGACAGCAGCGGCGTGGTCGAGGAGATGACCCTGCGCACCATCCGCCTGCGCGCCTACGACGGCACCCTGCACGTCATCCCGTTCGGGGAGGCGCAGATCGTCCACAATCTGACGAAGACCTTCTCGTTCTACGTTTTCGAGATCCAGATTTCCTATGGCTCGGACATCGGCCAGGCCATGCAGATCATGCGGACGGTCAGCGCGGAACTTCAGCAGGACCCCGAGTTCACCCAGAAGATCCTAGAGCCGCTCGACGTGGCCGGCGTCGACGCCCTCGGCGACAGTGGGGTGGTGCTCAAGGCCCGGATCAAGACCCTGCCTGGCGACCAGTGGGGCGTGGGCCGCGAACTCAACCGGCGCATCAAGCTCGCCTTCGACGAGGCGGGCGTCGAGATTCCGTTCCCGCACATGAAGCTCGTGCTGCCGGAACAGCAGCTCGCCGCCCTCGGGGACGACCCCGGCGACGCCACCCGGAGCGGCGCGCCCAACTGAACCGGCGCCCGCGAAAGGGCGTTGAGGCCGCATGCTGCAAATCGAGCGCGCCGCCGAACTGGCCGCCCGGGGACTGGAGTTCGCCGGGGTTGCGGTCATCCTCGTCGCCGTGGCGATCGCCACGGTCGCCTTTCTGATTGCGGCCCGGCGCGACTGGCGAGAAGCCTATGACGGTTACCGCGCCAACCTTGGCCGGGGCATCCTGCTCGGGCTGGAGCTGCTCGTCGGGGCCGACATCATCGCCACGGTGACCGCGCCGCTCACCTTCGAGAGCGTCGGAATGCTGGGGCTGATCGTGCTGATCCGAACCTTCCTGAGCTTCGCGCTGGAAACCGAGATCCAGGGACGCTGGCCGTGGCGAAGGGCCGAGGCCGCCGGCGGCAGCGACGCCCGGGAGTAGCCGGCCCCTAGCGCGGAAGGGCGTAGGCGATCAGTTGGTCGCCCACCGGCGTCTCCATGAAATGGTGGCCGCCGGCCATGATCACGACGTACTGCCGGCCGCCTGCTTCATAGACCATCGGGGTCGCCTGGCCGCCGGCGGGCAGCACGTCCTGCCACAGCGTCTTTCCGGTCTTCAGGTCGATCGCCCGGATCAGGTTGTCGGTGGTGGCGGCGACGAAGATCACCCCGCCGGCGGTAACCACCGGCCCGCCGTTGTTGGGGGTGCCGATCTCCAGAGGAAGCATCGAGGGGATGCCGAAGGGGCCGTTGCGCCGCGCCGAGCCGAACGGGCGGTCCCAGATGGTGCGGCCGCTGCGCAGGTCGATGGCGCGGATGCCGCCGTAGGGCGGCTCCTTGCACAGCAGGCCCGTCACCGGCATCCGCCAGCCCGCGTTGACGTCGACGGCGTAGGGCGCGCCGGCCTGGGGATCGCCCGCGCCTTCTGCGCCGCCGCCCATGTCGCCCCCGCGCGCCTCGCCGCGCGGCGCCCAGCCCTTGCGGTCCGCCTCGGCGCGGGGGACCAGACGGTTGTAGTTGGGCATGTCGTTGTAGTTGGCGACAATGACGCCGCGGCGCGGATCGACGGCGATCCCGCCCCAGTCGGATCCGCCGTTGTAGCCGGGATACTGGATCCAGCGCCTGTCGCTCGTGGGCGGCGTGTAGATGCCGCGATACTCGGCCATGCGGAACTGGATGCGGCAGATCATCTGATCGATGGGCGACATGCCCCACATGTCCCGCTCGGTCAGGTCGGGCCTGGCGAGGGTGTGGAACATGGAGAAGGGCTGGGTGCGGGTGCGCTGGGCCGGCTCCACGCCGCCCTGCGGTACGGGACGCTCAACCACCCGGGTCAGGGGGCGACCGGTCCGGCGGTCGAGCACATAGACGTCGCCCTGCTTGCTGCTCAGCACGAGCGCCGGCGTCATTCTGTCGCCCGCGGGGAAGTCCACGAGCGTGGCCTGGGAGCCGAGGTCGTAGTCCCAGACATCCTTGTGAACCGTCTGGAACCTCCAGGCCGGCCGGCCGGTGGTCACGTCGAGCGCTACGAGGGCGGTAGCGTAGAGGTTTTCCGCAGGGCTGCGATCGCTGGACCAGTAGTCCACCGCCGAGTTGCCCATCGGCAGGTAGACGTGGCCCAGCGCTTCGTCCCCCGAGGCGATCGTCCACATGTTCGGCGTGCCGCGCGTGTAGGTCTCTCCCGGTCCGGCGGGATCCGTTCCCGGACGGCCCATGTCCCAGGCCCAGCGCTGCTCGCCGGTCACCGCGTCGAAGCCCTGGATGACGCCGGACGGCGCGTCGTTCTTCTGGCCGTCGAGCACCTGGTGGCCGGTGACGATGACGCCGCGCACCACGGTCGGGGGCGAGGTGATCGACACCATACCCGGCGTCACCTCGCCCATGCCCACCTTGATGTCGACCTGGCCGCCGCGTCCGAAGCCGCGGCAGGGCCGGCCGTTGCGCGCATCGACCGCGATCAGCCGGCCGTCCAGGGTCCCCTCGATGACGCGCTGGGCGCACTCCTCGATCGGCGCGGCGCCCGGGGTGGCGTAGTAGACCACGCCCCGGCATGCGGCGGTGTAGGGGATCCAGTCGTCCGATACCTTCGGGTCGAAGCGCCAGCGCTCGGCGCCGGTCTCCGCGTCGAGCGCGATGAGGATGTTCTTGGCCGAGCAGAGGTAGAGGGTGTTGCCGATCTTCAGGGGCGTGGTCTCGGCCCCGTACTTGTTGTCGCCCATGTCCTTCGGCAGGTCGCCGGTGCGGGCGACCCAGACCCGCTCGAGCCGCGACGCGTTGGCGGGCGTGATCTGCGCCAGCGGGGAGAACCGTTGGGCGGCGTAGGTGCCGCCGTAGGCCGGCCAGTCCGCGCCGGCCGGGCGCAGGGACGGGTCGGTCATGGCGAGTTCGGGGGCGGGAAGTTCGCGCTCGACCCCGGGTCGGCCGGTGAACGACAGGATGGCTCCGCCCAGAACCAGCATGGCCGCCAGCGCCGCCATTCCACCGAAAGCGCCCATGCGCGCCGCCCTGGACCGTGTCAGGACGGGTGCGCAGGCGAGCGCGACGAACAGCAGGATCGCCGGCGGAATAACGCGGGGGACCAGCGGCCATCCCTGCAGCCCGACCTCCCAGAGCGCCCAGATGACGGTGGCGGCGAAGACGGCGGCGTAGACCCAAACTCCGAGAATCCGGTCCGTGATCAGCAGGGCGCCGGCGGCCGCCAGACCCAGACCGGCCAGCAAGTAGTAGGGCGAACCGCCAACCAGGATCAGCCACACGCCGCCGACCGCCAGGACGAGGCCGATGAGAACCAGCAGCACGCCGAACGCGCGCACGGCCCACAGCAGCGGCCCGGCGTCTCGCCACCCGTCGCGAAGGATTCTGCGTTTCCAGTCCATGGCCGGCCTCCCCAGGCTTTGCATACGGCTAAGGTCGTAACCGGCGCGCCGCGGCATGGTTCCGCCCGCGGTCAAGGTTGGAACCGTCTCCCGCGCGCGCTGTTTGGCTTGCATGAGCGGGGCGCAGATCTGGATTCCCTATTGCGGGGCGGGGCCCACGCCGGCGGAACTCGCCCTGCGCTGGAACCTCGACCCGGTCCTGCTCGCCGCGATGGTTACCGCAGTCGCCGGCTACGTGGCCTGGCGGCGACGCGGCGGGCAGGGGCGCGACCTGCTGGCTGCCGCCGCCCTGGTCGTCGCGGTGATCGCGTTCGTCTCGCCGCTCTGCGCCCTCAGCTCCGCCCTGTTCTCGGCCAGGGTCACGCACCACGCCCTGCTGACGGCAGTGATCGCGCCGCTGGCGGTCTTCGCCCTTCCACGGCTGCCCCGGGTCAGGACGCCCCTGGTCGTGGCCGTGGTCGTCCAGGCGCTCGCCTTCTGGCTCTGGCATTCGCCGCCGCTCTACGCGTGGGCGCTCGGCGCCGACGCCGCCTACTGGCTGATGCAGGCGACCCTGCTGGCCGCCAGCGTCCTTTTCTGGAGCTCGGCCCGGCAGGCGGCCGCCCCGGCGGCGGCGCTGGCCTTGCTGGCCACCCTGGTCCAGACGGGCCTGCTCGGCGCCCTCATCACCTTCGCCGCCCGGCCGCTCTATGAGCCGCACCTGCTGACCACGGCCGCCTGGGGCCTGACGCCGCTCGCCGACCAGCAGCTGGCCGGGCTGATCATGTGGGCGCCGATGGCCGGCTTCTACCTGCTGGCGGCGCTGGCCATGGTCGGGCGCAGCCTGGGACCGGAACCCGCGCGGCGGGCGCCGACATGGTGATCGACCGCCTGAGGCGATGGGCTCGCGGCCACACCCGGGAGAACCGCTATTCCCCCGTGGGCCTCGCCTTCCACTGGATCATCGCGGCTCTGGTGTTCTTCCAGCTCGGCTGGGGCTGGCATGCGGCGCGCCTGCCGGCGGGCTACGGCAAGATCGCCGCCTACGAGCTGCACACCCAGACGGGCCTCCTGATCCTCGTCATCACCCTGGCCCGTATGGGCTGGCGCATGGTCGTGCCGGGCCCGCAGAACGACGCCGACAAGCCGGGCTGGCAGAGCACCGCGGCCCACGTCACCCATTACGTCTTCTACGCCTCCCTGATCGGCCTGCCGATTTCGGGGTGGGCCATGTGGTCGGCGACGGCCCAGGAGCAGCCCCTGTCGCTGGCGGGCGTGCTTCCCTGGCCGGCGCTGCCATTTCAGGAGCTGCCGGGCGCCCTGCGGTGGAGGATCGAGGACTGGGCCGGAGTCGCCCACCTCGGCTTCGTGATCACGCTTCTGGTGCTGATACCTGTGCACGTGGGCGCTGCGCTGAAACATCACCTGTGGGATCGGGACGACTCGCTGGTGGGGATGCTGCCGTTGCTGAAGCATCCGGGCCGCCGGGAAGAGCCGAAGCGTAGTCCGCCAGCGACCGGATCTCGGCGTCCGTCAGCCGCCGGCTGATGGTCAGCATCACATGACGGGGATCGTTGCGGCGCTCGCTGTGCTTCCAGCGCCGGAGCTGTTCGCCCAGGTAGGGCGACGGCTGGCCCCACAGCGGCGGATTGCCGGCCCCGCCGCCCTCTCCGGAGCGCCCGTGGCAAGCCGCGCACGGCTGCAGCCCGCGGCCGGGATCGCCCATGTGGTACAGCCGGCGTCCCTCGACCTCGTCCGAGGCGCCACCCGCATTACGGGCCGCGGCGGGCCGGCCGGCATACCAGAAGGCCACGCGACGGCGTTCCTCCGGCGAGAGGCGGCGCGCCACCACCGACATCGTGTCGTCCGCCCTCCGGCCGCTCGCATAGTCCTCGAGCTGCTTCAGGAGATAGCCGGCCGGCACTCCGGACAGGCGCGGCGCCCCGGCGCCGTCCCCGCCGCCGTCGAGCCCATGGCAGGTAAAGCAGGCGGCCCGCGGCCCAGCTTCGCCGCCGCTCATCGCGACCAGCTGCCCGGACGCGGAGAACGGGCCCGGAACCGACGGCGCCCCCCTGTCGGCGCAGGCGGAAAGGGCGACGGCGGCGACGCCCCCGCCCAGGGCGGTCATGCAGGTCTGGACGGAGAATCGCCGCGGTTGGAGCATCCGAAGCGGAACCGTAGGCTGCGGCGAAGGTTCCGTAACCGACGGGAGGAGGCTGCAGCCGCAGGCTCGCGAGAACGAAGGGGCAGCGTGAGACACGCAGGGGCGATGGCGATCATCCTGGCGCTGGGCGCCTGCGACGCGGCGCGTCCCGAGCCCAACGCCATGCCCGGAGCGAGCCCTGCGCGCGGGCGCGCCATCGTCGAGAAGGTCGGCTGCGGCGCCTGCCACACCATTCCCGGCATTCGCGCGGCCAACGGGAGGGTCGGCCCGCCGCTGGAAGGCTTCGCCGACCGCGCCCTGATCGCGGGGGACTTGCCGAACCGGCCGGACGCCCTGGCCAGCTGGGTGCGCAACGCGCCCGGCCACGACCGCCGCACCGCCATGCCGCCGATGCCGCTGACGGAGCAGGAGGCCCGCGACGTCGCGGCCTTCCTGTACACCCTGCATGACGAGTGAGGCCCTGGCCGGCTGGCCGCCCCCCGCCCTCGATCCGGCCGGGCCGTACGCGGGCTCGACCGCGCTGCTCAGCTGGGGCCTGTTCGCCATGGCCGGTTTCGTGCTGCTCGTGGTGCTGGCGGCCCTGGGCGTGGCCCTGTTCGGCAGCCCGCGGCTCAAGCAGCGTCTGGGCGGCGAAAAGCTGATCTGGGCCGGCGGCCTCGCGTTTCCGGTCGTGGTGCTGACCGGCCTGCTGGTCATCGGGCTCAGCCTCACCTCGAAGCTCTCCGGCCCGATCGGCGAGGACGCTTTGCGCGCACGCATCACCGGCGAGATGTGGTGGTGGCGGGTGGCCTATCTCGATGAACAGGGGCGCGAACTGTTCCAGGACGCCAACGAGCTGCACATCCCGGTCGGCAAGACCGTGGTGCTGGAGCTCGAGTCCGGCGACGTCATTCACAGCTTCTGGGTCCCGAGGCTGAGCGGCAAGCTCGACATGATCCCGGGCCGGCGCAACATCATGCGCATCCAGGCCGACCGCCCGGGCGCCTTCGGCGGCCAGTGCGCCGAGTACTGCGGCGGCCCCCACGCCCTGATGGGCTTCGTGGTCGTCGCCCACGAGCCGGCCGAGTTCGAGCGGCTGATGCGGGCCCGGGCGGCCCCGGCCGGGCCGCCGTCGACTCCGCTGGCGGCTCGCGGCGCGCAAGTGTTCGCCGCCAGCGGCTGCGGCGCCTGCCACACGGTCCGCGGAACCCAGGCCAACGGCCTGGCCGGCCCCGACCTCAGCCACGTGGGCGCGCGCCGCACCCTGGGCGCCGGGATCCTGCCCAACAACCGTGGCACGCTGGCGGGCTGGGTGGCCGACAGCCAGGCCATCAAGCCCGGCAACCGCATGCCCGCCTACCGCGTCCTGCCGGGCGAGGACCTGCAGGCGGTCGCCGCCTACCTGGAGGGGCTGAAGTGAGTTCCGAGACCGGCTTCGACCCGGAACTCCTGAAACGCTTTCCCACCAGGGAGCCCCGGCCGGAGGGCGAGCTCGAGGAGCTCGAACGCGTCTGGTGCGCGCCCAGGGGCTGGGGCCGGCTGACCGTCGTCAACAACAACTACGTCGGCGTCTATTACGTCGGCGCCGCCTTCCTGTTCTTTGTGCTGGCCGGGGTGCTGGCCCTGCTGATCCGCACCCAGCTGGCGCTGCCGCTGAACGGCGTGCTGCCGCAGGAGACCTACAACCAGGTCTTCACCATGCACGGCACCATGATGATGTTCCTCTTCGCGGTGCCCGCGGTGGAGGCGCTCGGCGTGCTGCTGCTGCCGCAGATGCTGTCGGCGCGCGACCTGCCGTTTCCAAGGCTGTCGGCCTATGCCTTCTGGGCCTATCTGATCGGCGGCCTGGCCTTCTTCTGCTCGATCTTCTTCGGACTGGCGCCCAACGGCGGCTGGTTCATGTACCCGCCCCTGACCAGCAAGGCGTTCTCGCCCGGCATCAACGCCGACTTCTGGCTTCTGGGCATCGGCTTCATCGAGATCTCGGCCATCGCGGGGGCCGTCGAGATCATCGTCGGCGTGCTCAAGAACCGCGCGCCGGGCATGACACTGTCGCGCATGCCGATCTTCGCCTGGGCCATGCTGGTCTTCGCGGTGATGATCATCATCGGCTTCCCGGCGGTGATCCTCGGCACCCTGCAGCTTGAACTGGAGCGGGCGCTCGACTGGCCCTTCTTTGACGCCACCCGCGGCGGCGACCCGATGCTGTGGCAACACCTGTTCTGGTTCTTCGGCCACCCCGAGGTCTACATCATCTTCCTGCCCGCGGCGGGGCTGATGAGCATGATCATCCCGACCGTGGCGCGCACCGAGCTGGTGGGTTACCGGCTTGTGGTGCTGGCCATCCTGGCCACGGGCTTCATCAGCTTCGGGGTGTGGGCGCACCACATGTTCACCACCGGCATGCCCACCATGTCGGTCAGCTTCTTCTCGGCGGCCAGCATGGCGGTCAGCGTGCCCGCCGGGGTGCAGGTGTTCGCCTGGATCGCCACCGCCGCCAGCGGCAGGTACCGGTTCAACACGCCCGGCCTGTTCGCGCTGGGCAGCCTCATCACCTTCACCATGGGCGGCCTCACCGGCGTGATGGTGGCCCTGGTCCCGTTCGACTGGCAGGCCCACGACACCTACTTCATCGTCGCCCACCTGCACTATGTGCTGATCGGCGGCATGGTGTTCCCCCTGTTCGCCGCCTTCTACTACTGGACCCCGATGATGAGCCGCCGGGCCCTGTCCGAGCGGCTGGGCCGGTGGGTGTTCGGCCTGATGTTCGCCGGCATGCACGTGGCCTTCCTGCCCATGCACCTGACCGGGCTCATGGGCATGCCCCGGCGGGTCTACACCTACCTGCCGGATCGGGGCTGGGACCTGCCGAACATGATCTCGACCCTGGGCGCCTTCCTGCTGGGCGCCGGCGTGCTGCTGTTCATCATCGACCTGATCCGCAACTTCCGTTTCGCCTCGGAAGGCAACGCCGGAAACGTCTACGGCGGCGGCACGCTGGAGTGGCTGCCCACGGCGCTCTACTCCGCGCGCAGCATCCCGGTGGTGAAGAGCCGCTATCCGCTGTGGGACGACCCCGCCATCTGCGAGGACGTGAAGGAGGGGCGCTATCTCCTGCCCGGCGCCGCGACCGGCGTGCGCGAAACCCTGGTGACCAGCCCGATCAACGCCGAACCCCAGTACCTCCAGCGCATGCCCGGCCCGTCGGCCTGGCACGTGCTGGCCGCCGTGTTCACGGCGGGCTTCTTCCTGCTGCTGACCGTGCAGGCCTACGTGGTCGCCATCATCAGCGGCGTCCTCGGCGTGTTCTGCATCCTGCGCTGGCTCTGGGAGACCGACTGGCCGATGATCGCCGAGACCGTCGACATCGGCGCCGGCATCCGCGTGCCGACCTATGTCACGGGGCCCCGAAGTCACGGCTGGTGGGCGATGGTCATCCTGCTGATCGTCGCCGGCATGATCTTCCTGCTCGGCCTGTTCAGCTATGTCTTCCTGTGGAGCCGCCGGCCGGACCTGTGGATCGCGCCGCCCGGCCTGGGGTGGCTCGGCGCGGTGGAGGCCGCCTACCTCGGCGCCGCCCTGCTGGCGGT
>JAEZEZ010000005.1 GCA_023432855.1 Pseudomonadota bacterium
GTCTCGTGGGCTGGGAGATGTGTTTAAGAGTCTGGGCCGGGGCCGGGGCGGCCATCATGGGGGCCGGCGCGTGCACCGCGACCGCCTGTTGCGGCGCATGGCGGGTGACGCGGATCTTCAGCTCGCCGCTCTCGACCTCGATTTCCGACAGGCCCGTGTCGCCGAGGATGTCGGCCAGCTTGCGGACCAGCCGCGTGTCGATGGCGTCGCCGGGAGTCTTGCGTTCGGCCATTTGGCTACCCTGATCTCAGGCCGTGCGCACCGCGCCGGTCAGGCGCAGCGCCGCATCCACGGCCAGTTCGTAACTGATCGGGCCGAAGCCCGCGATCACGCCGGCGGCGGCCAGCGCGACGAAAGAGTTCCTGCGGAACGGCTCACGCGCCGCAGGGTTCGACAGGTGGCATTCGACCACGGGGATGCCCAGGGTCTTCAGCGCGTCGAGCAGGGCCACGGAAGTGTGGCCGTAGCCCGCGGGATTGAGCACCAGGGCGGAGGCCTGCTCGCGGGCTTCCTGCACCCAGTCGATCAGCTCGCCCTCGTGGTTCGTCTGGCGGAAGACGACCTTGCGGCCGTACTCGGCGGCCCGGGCTTCGCAGAGGCTGCGCACCTGGTCCAGCGTCGTCTTGCCGTAGACGTTCGGCTCCCGCGTCCCCAACAGGTTGAGGTTGGGGCCGTTCAGCACATAGATGGGTTTGGCCATTCGCCCGCCGTTCGAATCCGCGGCCCTTGTATAGCCGGGCGCCGGGCGTCACAAGCACAGGCAACCCGGAGGCGGCTGGACGACATGAGGATCACGGTCAATGGAGAGGAGCGGGAGGTGGAGGCGAAGGACGTCGCCGGCCTGGTGCTCGAACTCGACCTGGACCCGCGCAAGGTGGCGGTCGAGCGCAACCTGACCATCGTGCCCAAGTCGCTGTACGCCGGCACGCCGCTGGCCGAGGGCGACCGTATCGAGATCGTGCAGTTCGTGGGCGGGGGGTGAGCTAGGCGCCTGCCGCAATACGGGCGATCTCGTCGGCGGCCCCGGCCTGGCTGTCATCGTCGGAGGGACTGATCGGAACGACGCCCAGGATCGGGCGGGCGTCCCGGCCGGCCGAACGCGTGTAGGCGGGGTCGTAGTGGTGCTGGAGCAAAGCCAGCGCCAGGGCTTCCCAGTCGCCGGCGTCCAGGAGCGCGGCCCAGGCCTTGCGCCGCTCGGGCGAGGCCCGGATCGGCAGGCGGGCCAGCGCCTCCTCCAGCGTCGCGCGGTCATCGATGACGTCGCGGTAGGCCTGCGCGAGGTAGCGCGCGCGCTGTTCGGGCGGGGCCTCCAGGCGGACGCGCGGCGCCGCCTGCATGGCGCGCCACAGCACCGGCGGGACCATGCGTTCGCCCACCTTGCTGGATTCGGCCTCGATCACCGTCACCTTGTCCGGGTCCAGCGCCTCCATGGCGGACAGCAGGCGGCTCTCGAACATCTTCTGGCTGGGCTGGGGCCGGCCGCCGAAACCGCCGAACAGCGAGCCGCGGTGGCCGGCGAGGCCTTCCAGGTCCAGCGTCTGCACGCCGCGCCCGGCCAGCCGGTGCAGGATCTCGGTCTTGGCCGCGCCCGTATGGCCGTCGAGCAGCACGACCTTCAGCTGGGGCCCGTCGTCGTAGAGACGCCGCTGTACGCGGCGGCGCCAAGTGCGGTAGCCGCCCTCCAGCAAGGCCGTGCGCCAGCCGACCTGGGAAAGCACCGTGGCCATGGCGTGGGAGCGCTGGCCGCCGCGCCAGCAGTAGACCAGCGGCCGGAAGCCGCCGGGCCTGTCCGCCAGCGCCCCTTCCAGGTGGGCGGCGATGTTGCGGGCCACGATGGCCGCGCCGATGCGCCGAGCGAGGAAGCGCGACTGCTGGACATAGAGGGTCCCGACCTCGGCCCGCTCCTCGTTGCTGAGCACCGGCAGGTTGATGGCGCCGGGGATGTGGTCCTCGGCGAACTCGGCGGGGCTGCGGGTGTCGATGACGGCGTCGAATTCCGCCAGCGCGGCCGGGGACGGATCGGTGACGAGGCGAAGGGTCGGCGTGTCGGGCGGGGTGGTCATCGGGCCGAGGTTTCCCACGACCGCAGGCCGCGCGCGACCCTCTTCCTCTCCCTTGGGAGAGGACGCGAGCCGCGCACAGCGCGGGAGCGGGTGAGGCGGTGGAGGCAGCTGAATGGCCTCACCCGAGTCCGCTTCGCGGCCTCGTCCTCTCCCAAGGGAGAGGCGGATTGGGTATGGGGAGCGCATGACCGCGAACACCCCCACACCCCGCCTGACCTCGCTCGCCCACGGCGGAGGCTGCGGATGCAAGCTGTCGCCGGGCGTGCTGCGCGAGATCCTGGCGGCGACGCCGGCCGGCGCGGCGTTTCCGGACCTGCTGGTGGGCAAGGAGAGCGCCGACGACGCGGCGGTGTGGCGGCTGAACGACGGGCAGGCGCTGGTGGCCACCACCGACTTCTTCATGCCGGTGGTGGACGACCCGTTCGATTTCGGCCGCATCGCCGCGACCAACGCCCTGTCGGACATCTACGCCATGGGCGGGACGCCGATCCTGGCCCTGGCCATCGTCGGCATGCCGGTGAACGTGCTGCCGGTGGAGACCATCGGCGCCATCCTGGCAGGCGGGGCGAGCGTCTGCGCCGAGGCCGGGATTCCGGTGGCCGGGGGCCATTCCATCGACAGCGTCGAGCCGATCTACGGCCTGGTGGCGCTGGGCCTCGTGCATCCGGAGCGGGTGCTGAGGAACGACCGGGCGAGGGCCGGCGACGTGCTGATCCTGACCAAGGCCCTGGGCGTGGGCGTGCTGAGCGCCGCCTTCAAGCAGGAGCGGCTGGACGACGCCGGCTATGGGGCGCTGATCGGCTCGACCACGCGGCTGAACCGGGTGGGCGCCGAGCTGGCGGGGATGGAGGGGGTGCACGCCATGACCGACGTCACCGGCTTCGGCCTGCTGGGCCATGCGCTGGAGATGGCGCGGGGCGCCGGGCTGACCGCCGAGATCACCGCCTCACCGCCGCTGCTGCCCGGCGTCGAGGCGCTGGCGCGGGCAGGCGTGCGGACGGGGGCTTCGGGGCGGAACTGGGCGAGCTATGGCGAGGCGGTGGCGGGGACCGAAGGGCTGGAGGATTGGCGGCGCGACCTGCTGACCGACCCGCAGACCTCGGGCGGGCTCTTGGTGGCGGCGGCGGCGGACCGGGCCGACGCCGTGCTGGAGCTGGTGCGCGCGCGCGGTTTCGAGGCGGCCGCGGTGGTCGGGCGGATGGTCGAAGGTCCCGGCGGCGTGCGCGTGGTTTGACCCGCGTCAAAGACTCGCCGCATCGGCGTGGCTAGCTGGACAGGTCGAGTCGGGAGCCAGGACCATGCGTTTCACCCTCATCGCCGCGGCGGCAACCTGCGCCTTCGCCATCACGCCGGCCGCGGCCCAGGACAAGCTGAACACGCGCTCGGGCGCCGAGGCCGAGGC
>JAEZEZ010000028.1 GCA_023432855.1 Pseudomonadota bacterium
GCGCGGGACCGCTCACGACGCGGCGGCCGGGGCGGCGGCTTCGCGGCGGCGCACACGCACCCGCTTCACCCGCCGGGGATCGGCGTCGACAACCTCGAAGTCCCAGCCTGCGGGATGGCCGACGACCTCGCCACGCTGCGGCACGCGCCCGGCCAGGGCGGTGACGAGACCGGCGACGGTGTCGACCTCCTCCTCCAGGTCGGCGAAGGCGAGCTCCACCTCCATCGCCGCCTCGAGATCAGGAAGCGGCGTGCGGGCCGCCACCTCGATGACGCCGCCCGGCCGGCGCACCAGCGCCTCCGCGGCTTCCTCGTCGTGCTCGTCCTCGATCTCGCCGACCACCGCCTCGATCAGGTCCTCGAGCGTGACCAGACCGTCGGTGCCGCCGAATTCGTCGATGACCAGCGCCATGTGCAGGCGCGTGGCCTGCATCTTCAGCAACAGGTCCGCGGCACGCATAGAGGGCGGCACGAACAGCACGTCGCGGCGCAGGCGGTAGATGGCCGGGTCGTCCCAGTCCGGCGGCGCGGAATCGCGCGCGTCCGGCGCAAGCAGCCGCACCACGTCCTTGATGTGGACGACGCCGAGCGGCTCATCGAGGGTCTCGCGATAGACCGGCAGGCGGGAGTGCTCGCTGTCCAGGAACACCCGCAGCAGTTCGCCCAGCGGCGTCGAGATTTCCACGGCGATGACGTCGGCGCGCGGCGTCATCACGTCGTCCACGCGAAGTTCCTGGAAGGCTTCCGCCTTGGCCTCGATCTCGGTGGGGGTCTCCCGTTCGGGCGGACGATCGCCGGACAGCCAGCTGAACACGTCCATGACGGATCGCCGGGGCCGGGAGGGACTACTTGGGCCGTCGCTAGACATCTGGGGTGAAGGGGTTTTCCTCAGGGACCATAGGGGTCCGGGATATCCATGGCGGCGAGGATCTGCCGTTCGCGGTCTTCCATGGCCTCCGCCTCGTCGGGGGCCTCGTGGTCCCATCCTAGTAGATGGAGCACCCCGTGCGCCACCAAATGCGAAAGGTGATGAGAAAGCGGCTTGCCCTGGTCGGCCGCCTCGCGGGCGCAGACGCCGTAGGCCAGCGCCAGGTCGCCCAGGTGCGGGCGGGCTGTGTCGGGGGCCGGGAAGGAGAGCACGTTCGTGGGCCCGGCCCTGTCGCGAAAGCGCTGGTTAAGCTCCGCGACCGCCCCGTCGTCGGCGAGCAGCACGGTCACGACGCCGTCGCGCCCTTCCAGCGCCGCTTCCGCCGCGCGGATCACCGTGGCCTCGGCGTCGGCCAGGGCCGTCGTCCAGGACGCGTCCTCGATCTCGACCTCGATCATTCCCCGGACTTCGCCGCCGCCCTTGCCGAGTCCGCGTCGTAGGCGCGCACGATCCGCTCGACCATCGGGTGCCGGACCACATCAGAGGCCTCGAAGTGGGCGACGTCGACGCCCTTCACCTTGCCGAGAATGCCGACGGCGTGGGCCAGCCCGGAATCGCGGGGGTTGACCAGATCGACCTGGCTCGGGTCGCCGGTGACCACCATGCGCGACCCCTCGCCGAGACGGGTCAGCACCATCTTCATCTGCAGCCGCGTCGAATTCTGCGCCTCGTCGACGATGATGAAGGCGTGGCTCAGGGTGCGGCCGCGCATGAAGGCCAGCGGCGCCACCTCGATCTCGCCCCGGTCGCGGCGGCGGCGGGCGGCCTCGGGCCCAAGGATGTCGTCCAGCGCCTGCCAGACCGGCGCCATGTACGGATCGACCTTCTCGTTCATGTCGCCCGGCAGGAAGCCCAGCCGCTCCCCGGCCTCGACCGCGGGCCGGGTGACGACCAGCCGGTCCACCGCGCCCTTCAGAAGCAGGGTCGCGCCGTAGGCCACCGCCAGGAAGGTCTTGCCGGTGCCGGCGGGGCCGACGCCGAACACCAGTTCGCAGCGGTCCAGCATGTCGAGATAGCGCGCCTGGGCCGGCGTCTTGGGCGCAATCGGCCCCTTGCGGCCGACCGTCAGGGTGGCCCCGGCCACCGGCTTTCCGGCGCGCACGGCGGCCATGGCGGCGCGCACGTCGGCCTCGGTGACCTCGACGCCCGCCTCGGCCTTGGCCGCCAGCGCCGCGATCGCCTGCTTGGCGCCGGCGCGCCCCTTGGCGTCGCCGCGCACGGAAACCCCGCCGCCCGGCGTCTCCACCAGGACGTGGAAGGCGTCCTCCAGCAGGGCCGTGTGGCGGCTGTTCGGTCCGGAGACGGCCCGCAGGCCGATGTCGGACAGGGGCAGGAATTCTTCGGTTCTCGGCATTCAAGTCACGCGGCTTCGCACGGCTCGGCTTCGCCGATGAGCGCGCCGCGAAGGCTGTTGTTCCCGCTGGCCTCGATCCGCACCGGGGCGATCTGGCCGATCAGATGCGCGGCGCCGTCCGCATGGACCGCCTGCAGATAGGGGGAGCGGCCGACCGCCTGGCCGGGGTGACGGCCCGGACGTTCGAACAGCACCGGGAGGGTGCGGCCGACCGTGGCTGCGTTGAAGGCGTGACGCTGCTCGTCGAGCAGGGCCTGCAGCCGCTGCAGCCGCTCCTCGCCGACCGCCTTGTCCACCTGGCCAGGCATGGCCGCGGCCGGCGTGCCCGGGCGGCGCGAATAGCGGAAGGAGAAGGCGGAGGCGTAGTTCACCTCGCGCACCAGGGCCAGGGTGTCTTCGAAGTCCTTCTCGGTCTCGCCGGGGAAGCCGACGATGAAGTCGCCGCTGATCGCCACGTCGGGCCGCGCGGCGCGGATTCTTTCGATCAGGCGGATGTAGCTTTCGGCCGTGTGCTTGCGGTTCATGGCCCGCAGGATCTTGTTCGAACCCGCCTGCACCGGCAGGTGCAGGTAGGGCATGAGCGCCTGAAGCTCGCCGTGGGCGGCGATGAGGTCCTCGCCCATGTCGTTGGGGTGGCTGGTGGTGTAGCGGATGCGCTCCAGCCCCGGGATCGCCGCCAGCCGATAGGCGAGCCTCGCCAGGGTCGACGGCGCGCCGCCTTCGTCCTCGCCGTTGTAGGCGTTGACGTTCTGGCCCAGCAGGGTGATCTCGCGCACGCCCTTGGCCGCCAGCTGCTCGGCCTCGGCCAGGATCGCCGCCACCGGACGGGACCACTCGGCCCCGCGGGTGTAGGGCACGACGCAGAAGGTGCAGAACTTGTCGCAACCTTCCTGCACGGTCAGGAAGGCGGCCGGGCCATCGACGCCGCGCGCCGCCGGCAGGGCGTCGAACTTGTCCTCGGGCGCGAAGTCGGCCGACAGCCGCTCGCCACGGGTGCGCGACACCCGCGCGATCAGCTCCGGCAACTGATGATAGGCTTGGGGGCCGACCACCAGATCGACGGCCGGCTGGCGCAGCATGATCTGCTCGCCCTCGGCCTGCGCGACGCAGCCCGCCACCACGATGGTCGAGCGGCCCTCGCCGCGGGCCAGCTTCTCCTCGCGCAGCGCCTTCAGGCGGCCGAGCTCGGAATAGACCTTCTCCGCCGCCTTCTCCCGGATGTGGCAGGTGTTCAGGACCACCAGGTCGGCGCCGTCGGGGCTTTCGCTCATGGCGTAGCCCAGCGGGCGCAGGACATCCGCCATGCGCTCGCTGTCGTAGACGTTCATCTGACAGCCGTAGGTCTTGATGTGCAGGCGCTTCAGCGGCGCTGGCGCGGCGGTGTCTGACATGGCGGCGTTATGATCGCGGCTGGGCCGGGGCGCAAGTTATGCACAGCGTCGGCCGGGGAGGCGCAAGCGCGCAGGCTCAGCCCTGCTCGCTGTCCGAAAGTGGCAGGCCGTAGAGTTCGAGCTTGTGGCCAACCAGCTTGAAGCCCAGGCGCTCGGCGATGGCGTCCTTAAGCTTCTCGAGCTCCTCGTCGTAGAACTCGATGACCTTGCCGGTCTTGGTGTCGATCAGGTGGTCGTGGTGGTCGTCGGTCAGCTCCTCGTAGCGGGAGCGGCCGTCGCCGAAGTCGTGCTTCTCGACCACGCCGGCTTCCTCGAACAGGCGCACGGTGCGGTAGACGGTGGCGATCGAGATGTGCGGATCCAGCGCCGAGGCGCGGCGGTAGAGCTCCTCCACATCGGGGTGGTCGTGCGACTGCGACAGCGCCTGGGCGACCACGCGCCGCTGTTCGGTCATGCGCATGCCGCGCTCGACGCAGAGTTTCTCGATCCGGTCCATCGCCGCCAAAGATAGGCCGCCCCGCGCGCGGTGTTAAGCGCCTTGCAGCGCGCGGCGCATGACGAGGGCGTCGGCGGTCGAGCCGTCCGCGCGCCGGTAATAGGCCGGCCGTCTTCCGACCACGCGGAAGCCCTGGCCTTCGTAGAGGTCGATGGCCGGGCCGTTGTCGGTCCCGACCTCAAGGAAGACGGCCTCGGCGCCCTGGTCGCGGGCGACTTCGCAGGCGGCGTCGACAAGCCGGCGACCCCATCCCCTGCGACGGAACGACGGGTCGACGGCCACGGTCAGGATCTCGGCCTCGCCGGCGGTGACACGCGCGATCAGGAAGGCGGCGGCGTCCTCGCAGACCAGCCCGAAACCGTCGAGCAGGAGCTGGTCGATCTCGCGCTCGCTCCATGGCCGCTCGAAGCAGGCCTCGTGCACGGCCGCCAGCGCCTCCACGTCGTAGGGCGTGGCCTGGCGGATGCTCATGCGGGCAGGGCCGAGGCGGGCAGCTTGGCGTCGGGGGCCCGCAGATAGACAGGCTGCGGCGTCGCAGGTTCCGCCGCCGCCGCCAGAGCCGCCAGTCGCACAGGGTCGGGCGCGGAGCCCGACTCGACGCGTGCGGCCGGAAAGGCCTGCGCCAGCAGCGGCGCGCCGGAGCCGAGCAGCACCGAGGGGCCGCCATCCAGGACGCCCAGCGCCGACGCCGCATCTTCGAGGCCCAGCGCCATCGGCTCCGTCAACGGCGCGCCGTCCCGGAACGCCTGCACATAGACCTGCTCGCGCCGCGCATCGATGACAGCGGCGGCGCAGCCGGGGACGCCTGCGGCCATGGCCTGCAGCGTGCCGACGCCGATGACCGGCCGGTCCAGCGCCAGGCCCAGGCCCTTGGCGAAGGCCAGGCCCACCCGCAGGCCGGTGAAGGATCCCGGCCCGACCGTGACCCCGATGCGGTCGAGCACGTCGAAGCCGATCCCGGCCTCGGCCATGACCTCGGCGACCAGCGGCGCGAGACGCTCCTGGTGACCCCGGGCCATGGGCTCGGAACGCGCCGCCAGCGTCCGCCCGCCGGAGACCACCGCCGCCGAACAGGTCTCCAGCGCCGTGTCGATGGCCAGAACGATCATCGGGCTAGAGCGTCTGCTCGACGCGGCTCACTTCGGGCACGTAGTGGCGCAGCATGTTCTCGATGCCCGCCTTCAGCGTCGCCGAAGACGACGGGCAGCCGGCGCAGGCGCCGCGCATGTGCAGCCACACGATCCCGGTGTCCGGCTCGAAACGGTCGAAGACGATGTCGCCGCCGTCCCGGGCCACGGCCGGGCGGACGCGGGTGTCCAGGATGTCCTTGATCTCGGCCACCACCTGGGCGGCCTCGCCTTCGTAGACGCGGTCGTCGTGGGTCGAGGCGCCGCGTCCGGCCTCGCCGGTCAGGATCGGCAGGCCGGCCATGAAGTGATCCATGATCGCCGCCAGGATCGGCGCCTTCATCTCGGCCCACACGGGCGAGTCGTCGGCGCGCGAAACCGCGATGAAGTCCGGCCCGAACATCACGCCGGCGACCCCGTCGACCACGAACAGCGCTTCCGCCAGCGGCGAAGCCACCGCCTCGTCCGGCGAGCGGAACTCGAGCACGCCGGACGGCGCGACCTCCCGGCCGGGCAGGAACTTCAGGGTGTTCGGGTTGGGCGTGGGTTCGGTCTGGATGAACATGCCGCTCAGATGGCCCCGAACGGCGGGGCAGGCAAGCGGCGGGTGGTCGCGAGGTTGCGCCGGGGCAACCCGCCTCAGCCCAGCGCCTCGATTTCCTCGTCGGTCAGGTCGCCCGGGACCACCGTCACCGGCAGCTTGCGGCCGAAGCCCACGCCCTCCTTGGCGATGGAGCTGACTAGGGGGCCGGGACCCCGTCCCCCGGCGGCGGCGGCGAGCACGAGAATCTTGATCTCCGGGTCGGCGCCAACCACCGACTTGATGGCGCTGACGGTGTCGCCCTGCTCGATCAGGAACTCGGCCTTGCCGCCCGTCCGCTGCTCCACCTCGACGCCCAGCTTCTGAAGCAGGGATTCGGCCTCGCCGCGCTGCTCGCGCTCGATCTCCTCGCGCACGCCCGACCAGTGCTCGAACTCGGGTTTCGACAGCACCCGCAGCATGGCCACCTTGCCGCCCGTCGCCTTCGCCCGCTGGCAGGCGTAGCGAAGGGCCGCCGTGAATTCCGGACTGTCATCCACCACGATCAGGAACTTGCGGACCGACATGATGGCTCTCCCCCGGTGCGGACGTCAGGCCGCCGCCACGACATCCCTGAGGCTGGCGTTGACGATGGTCAGTTTGGCGAAGGTCCAGGCCCCGCCCTGCTCGATCTCTTCGACCGTCCGGCGCGCCTGGTCGACGACTTCCTTGCGCGCATCGACCCAGGCGTCGACCGCGGCGCGGGCGGCCGCGTCGCTGGCCCCGGCCGCCGGCTTGGCGCCGGCCGCGATGGAGCGGGCGATCATGGCCTGCTCGGTCAGGAGGTCCTCGATCAGCCGCCGCGCCGCCATCCGCTCGTAGTGGTCCGCCGAGGGCAGCAGGCCCGCAGCCGAGCGCAGGCGGTCGAAGTGGAAGGCGGACCCGACCTGGTGGTAGAGCCGCGCGGCCGCCACCACCGGCCAGTTCGCGGCCTGGGCCAGGTCGGCGACGTCGGTCGTGGCCGTCAGGGGACGCAGCAGGGCGACCGCCGCCGACAGCTCTGCAGGCGCGCCCAGATCCACGAAGTGGGCCGCGCGGCGGCTCACCGCCGTCTGCTCGAAGTCCGACAGGATCGAGGCGCCCTCGCTGCGCAGTTCGTCGGCCGCTGGACGGTAGGCGTCGATCAGGCCCTGCACCAGGGTGTGACCCCGCGCCGCACGCCGCGCCAGCCAGTAGGTCTGGCGGCGGACCACGCGCGAGATTTCCTGGTACAGCGCCGTCTGCGCCGCGGCCGGCGCCTTGATGTCCAGCGCCGAGACCGCATCCCAGGCTTCGTCCAGGCGGAACACCCGCCGGGCCGCCTCAAAGGCGGTGACGAGGGCGGCGGTGTCGCACTCGGCGTTGGCGCGCAGGCGCTCGGGAAAGGTCGGGCCCGCGACGTCCACCATTTCGTTGGCGATCACGGTGGCGATGATCTCGCGGCGCAGCCGGTGCCGCTTCATCTCGTCCTTCCACGGCTCCAGCGCGGCGGGGAAGTAGCGGCGCACGGTGTCGTCGTGGAAGGGATCGTCGGGCGCGGTCGAGGCGACGATGTCGTCGCTGAGCTCGATCTTGCCGTAGGCCGTCAGGACCGCGAGTTCCGGCCGCGTCAGGCCCATCTTGGCGGACTTCATCTCGGCCAGCGTCGCGGCGGAGGGAAGCCCCTCGACCTTCCGGTCGAGCCGTCCGATGGCCTCGAGCCGGCTCATGAAGCGGGCGTGGGCGTCGAGGTCGAAGGCCGCGGTGGCTTCCTGCAGGCTGATCGCGAGGGTCTGGCTGTAGTTGTGGGCCAGCACGTGCCGCGCCACATCCTCGGTCATCGAGGCCAGCAGCTCGTTGCGCTCCTCCCGGCCCAGCAGGCCCTTGGCCTCCAGCGCGCCGGTGAGGATCTTGATGTTGACCTCGTGGTCGGAGCTGTCGACGCCGGCGGAGTTGTCGATGGCGTCGGTGTTGATACGCCCGCCGTTGCGCGCGTAGGCGATGCGCCCCGCCTGGGTGACCCCCAGGTTCGCGCCTTCGCCGATCACCTGGCAGCGCAGCTCCGTGCCGTCGACGCGGATGCCGTCGTTGGCCTTGTCGCCGGCCTGGGCGTCCGTCTCGTTGGGCGCCTTCACATAGGTGCCGATGCCGCCGAAGTAGAGCAGCTCGGCCGGCGCCTTGAGGATGGACCGCATCAGCTCGTTCGGCGTCATCACCTGTTCGGCGACCCCGAGCATCTGCTGGACCTCCGCGGAGAGCGGGATCTCCTTCGCCGAGCGCGAGAACACCCCGCCGCCGGCGGAGATCAGGCGCTTGTCGTAGTCCTGCCAGCTCGACCGCGGCAGCTCGTACAGCCGCTTGCGCTCGGCCCAGGACACCGCCGGGTGCGGATCCGGGTCGAGGAAGATGTCCCGGTGATCAAAGGCCGCGATCAGCTTGGTCGCCTTGGACAGCAGCATGCCGTTGCCGAACACGTCACCCGACATGTCGCCGACCCCGACCGCCGTGAAGGGCTCCGACTGGATGTCCTTGCCGATCTCGCGGAAGTGGCGCTTCACCGCTTCCCAGGCCCCGCGGGCGGTGATGCCCATCTCCTTGTGGTCATAGCCCTGGGAGCCGCCCGACGCGAAGGCGTCGCCGAGCCAGAATCCGTATTCAGCCGAAATGCCGTTGGCGAGGTCGGAGAACCGGGCCGTGCCCTTGTCGGCCGCGACGACCAGGTAGGGGTCGTCCCCTTCCCAGCGCACCACCTGTGCGGGCGCGATGACGCCGCCCTCGGCGTCGAGATTGTCGGTGATGTCCAGCATGCCGCTGAGGAAGGTGCGGTAGGCGCGCTGGCCCTCGTTCTGGATGGCGTCGCGGTCGCCGCCGCGCGGCAGGCTCTTGGGGAAGAAGCCGCCCTTTGAGCCCACGGGCACGATCACCGCGTTCTTGACCTGCTGGGCCTTCACCAGGCCGAGCACCTCGGTGCGGAAGTCGTCGCGCCGGTCCGACCAGCGCAGGCCGCCGCGGGCGACCGGGCCGAAGCGCAGGTGTACGCCCTCGACGTGGGGCGCCCAGACGAAGATCTCGCGGTAGGGCTTGGGCAGCGGCAGGTCGGCCAGCTCCTGGCTGGCGATCTTGAAGGAGATGTACGGCTTGGGCCCGCCGTCGGGCTGCGGCTGGTAGAAGTTGGTGCGCTTGATGGCGCGGATCAGCAGGGCCAGCCGGCGAAGGGCGCGATCCTGGTCCAGGCTCGCCACGGCCGCGAGGCCGGCGGTGATGCGGCCGAAGATTTCCTCGACCTGGTCTTCCCGTTCGGCCGGGGTCTTGCCCGACGCCGGATCGAACTTGGCGGTGAACAGCTCCAGGATCAGCCGGGCCAGGTCGGGATGGTCGCGCAGGGCTTCTTCCTGCACCGCCTGGGAGGGGTCCATGCCGGACTGCTGCCGGTAGCGGCACAGCGCCCGGATGAGCGCCGCCTCGCGCCAGCCGACCCCGAGTTCGAGCACCAGGCGGTTGAAGCCGTCGCTCTCGGTGACGCCTTTCCACACCGCTTCGAAGGCGTCCTCGAACGGCGCCTTGACGGTGCTGAAGCTGAGGTCCGCGCCCCGCGGGTCCTCCAGCAGGAACTCGTGGATCCACAGGGCGTCCTGCGAATTGCGCGGGGTGATGGGGTAGCTGTACTCGCCCAGCGTCTTCAGCCCCATGTTCTCCAGGATCGGCACCACGTCGGCGAGCGCGACCGCGCTGCCCCGATGGTAGAGCTTGAAGCGGAACTGGAGGTCGTTGTCGGAGGGCGTGCGGTAGGCCCGCACCTTCACCGTACCCTCGCCTAGGCCGTCGACCTCGCCGAGGTCGACCAGGGATTCCTGGACCGGATAACGTTCGCGGTAGGCGATCGGGAAGGCCTCGGCCCAGGTGGCCGAGAGGGCCGCGAGCTGGGCGTCGACGAGGCCCGACTCGCGCGCGTTCAGCACGAACCGCTCGGGCCAGGTGCGGCTGGTTTCCGTGACCAGCCGCTCGAGCTCGGCCTCGTCGGGCTCCCGGTGTTCGCCCGGGCTGACGCCGATGATGTAGTGGATGCGCACCAGCGGCGCGTCGGTCAATTGCGGGTACCAGGCCGAGACCCGCCCGCCCCACGCTTCGGCCAGGATACGGCCCGCCCGCTCGCGCACGCCCGCGTCGTACCGCTCGCGCGGCACGTACATCAGGACGGAGATGAAGCGGTCGAACGGGTCGCGGCGGGTGAACAGCTTCACCCGCGGGCGGTCGAACAGGTGCAGGATGCCCAGCGCGATGCGCAGGAGGTCATCCTCGGTCATCTGGAAGAGTTCGTCGCGCGGGTAGTTCTCGACGATGTTGCGCAGCCGCTTTTCGTTGTGGCTGCCGGGCATCTTGCCGGCGCGCTTCAGCACCATCTCGGCCTTGCGGCGGATCAGCGGCACGGCGGAGGCCGGCTGGTCGTAGGCCTCGGCGGTGAACAGGCCGACGAAGCGCACCTCGCCGGTCGGGCGACCATCCTCGCCGAAGCGCTTGACCCCGACGTAGTCCATGTAGGCCCGGCGATGCACGCGCGAGCGCAGGTTCGCCTTGGCCACCGTGACGGGTTCGGCCAGGTCCAGCTGTCGCCGCATCTGGCGGGTCAGGACCGCCGGCTCGCTGGCGCGGCGCAGCACCGGACGATCGGGGTCGTTCAGGACGCCCAGGGCGACGCCCGACTGGCACAGAGGCGCCTCGGCCTCGTAGCCGCCGTCGGCGGTGCGCGGATAGTCGTAGTCGCGGGCCCCGAGGAAGACGAACTGGCCCGATTGCAGCCAGCGCAGGAACTCGATGCTCTCGGCCAGCAGCCCCGGATCCACGCCGGGCGCGCCCTTCTCCAGGCCCGCGATCGCATCGCGCATGGCGGCCGCCATGGCCTCGAAGTCACTCACGGCCATGCGGACGTCGGACAGGGTCTCGCGCAGGCCTTCTACGACGAGCTCGCGGCGGTCGCCCACCGGGTCGATGACCACCAGGATGGTGCTCTCGCGATGAGCCGTCCCGTCGCTGCGCCGTGAACCGTCCGCGGCGCGCTCGAGGGTGAGCAGCGGGTGGAACATGGCGCGCACGGACACGCCCTTGTCGCTGAGTTCCCCCATGACGCTGTCGACCAGGAAGGGCGCGTCGCTCTGAACGATCTCCAGGATGTCGTACTGCAGCTCGTGGCCGCCGACGCCCTTTCCGGCCCGAAGGCGGATCATCGGCTCGGCGTCGGACGCGCGCGCATCGCCGAAGCGCCAGAACTCGGCCAGCACCTCGGCGAAGTCCTCCGGGCTCAGTTCCGGAGTCTCGTCCGCGGAGTAGTCTTCGAGCGCCTGCTCCAGGAAGGAGCGCTCCAGCGCATCCAGTTCGTCGGGTCCCTTCCTCCCCATCGCCTTGGCGAACGCCTTGGTGAGCGTTTCGATCGTGACGTTTGGAGCGACGGAGCCGTCCATGGCAGCGAATATCCCGCAGTGACCCGGGCGCGAGCCTTTGGCGGGCGGCGCCGATGATTACTCAGGCGATAGGCCAAAGCGCAGGGAAACGGAAGCCCGGGTAAATTCCGAAACGAAAACCGCCGGATGCTTGCGCATCCGGCGGCTCGCGTCCCGCCGGGGGGAGGAGGGCGGGACCTTGATCTGACGCCCGCGTGCTGGGGGGACGGGGGCGGGCGTCGCGTCCGGAACTCTGAGGGGGGAGGAGTGTCCCGGACGATTGCTAGATAGGAACGCCGTTCTGGATTTAAAGTGCCCCAAATCACGCTTTGGTGATCGCAGGGGCGGACTTCGGCGCCCGCTTTCGGGGCGGGGCCGGAGCAGGCGGCTCCTCTTCCTCGTCCTCGGGATAGGGCTCGCCGTCGCTGGACAGCAGGATGGCGATCCAGCGCGAGCCCCTGAACTCCGACATGATGGCGATCGCCATGACCGTCAGGGGCGTGGACAGGAAGGCGCCCGCGGCGCCCCACAACGCGCCCCAGAAGGCCAGGGACAGAAGCACCACAACCGGATCGATATTCTGGTCCTCGGCCTGCATGCGCGGCTGGACGATGTTGCCGACGATGAAGAGCACCACCTGGATGACGCCGAAGAGCACGGCCGCCTGCCAGTAGGTCTCGAACTGCACCAGGGCGAAGAGCGGGGGCGCCAGGCCCGCCACGGCCCCGCCGATGATCGGAATGTAGCTGAGCAGAAAGATCACGAAGGCCCAAAACAGCGCGTTCTCGAGACCCACGGCATACATGACGGCGAAGCACAGCACGGCGATGATCAGGCCCGTGACCGTCTGCACCCAGATGTAGCCCTCGACCCCCTGGCGCACCCGGTCGAAGACGTGGACCGCATCCCGGCGCTCGTCGCGCTCCGGGAAGAGGGCGACGATCTTGCGTCGGACATTGTCGCGGGAGGCGATCAGGAAGCCGAGGTAGACCAGCACGAGGAAGGCGTCGAAGGCGACGCCCTGGACCACACGCGCCGCCGGCGCGAGCCAGCGCTGGGGCTCAAGCCGACGGATCAGTTCTTCCGCCGTCGGCGCCACCTCGAGGTTCGCCAGGCCGGCAATGTCCCGGATGAGCACGTCCAGCCGTTCGCTGAAGTTGCGGATCTGCGCGGCGAAGCCCTGGAAGCCGTCCACGATCAGCCAGACCGAGGCGAGGAAGGCGACGATGATCAGGATGAGCGCGGTCGGCAGGGCCGCCCGTTCGTTGAGCGGAGCGTAGCGCACGAGCCAGCGCGCCAGGCCGTCGATCATGAACATCAGGAAGATCGCCAGCACCAGCGGCGTCATGATGTCCTGCAGCCAGTAGAGGGCCGCGCCGACGGCCACCGCAGCCAGCAGGACCAGCGAAGTGCGGGCGGTCGCGTCCATCGGTTGTCCTCAGATCCCCATGGCGTTTGTCGCGGCGGCGCGGGACGGCGTCAATCCGCTGGCGCGTAACGGCGGCGCTATTCTAGTCTGTCGCCGGCAACGGAGAGACGAGATGCGATCGATCGAAGGCCCCGGCATCTTCCTGGGCAAGTCCGAAGCGCCCGAGATCCTCAGGCTCGACCGCGCCAATCGCCATGGCATCGTCGCCGGCGCCACGGGCACCGGCAAGACGGTAACCCTGCAGATCATGGCCCAGGGCTTCTCCGATGCCGGCGTGCCCGTGTTCGCCGCCGACGTGAAGGGCGACCTGTCCGGCATCGCCGTCCCCGGCTCGCCGAACGAGAAGCTGCTCGCCCGCGCCGCCTCCATGGATCTGGAGCTGCCGGCCCAGGGCGCCCCCACGATCTTCTGGGATCTGTTCGGAGAGAAGGGCCATCCGATCCGGGCGACCGTTTCGGAAATGGGCCCGACCCTGCTGTCGCGCCTGTTCGACCTCAACGAGGTGCAGGAGGGCGTGATGACGATCGCCTTCCGGGTGGCGGACGAACAGGGCCTGCTGCTTCTCGACCTGGAGGATCTGCGCGCGGTGCTGGCCTATGTGGGCCAGAACGCCAAAGAGATCGGCCTCAAGTACGGCAACGTGGCCCCGGCCACCATCGGGGCATTGCAGCGTGAGCTTCTGACGCTAGAGGACCAGGGCGGCGGCGGGTTCTTCGGCGAACCGGCGCTGCGGCTGGAGGACCTGATGCGCACGGCGCCGGACGGCCGCGGCTACGTCAGCATCCTGGCGGCCGACCGCCTGATCCAGAGCCCCAGGGTCTACGCCACCTTCCTGCTGTGGCTGCTGTCCGAGCTGTTCGAGGAGCTTCCCGAGGTCGGCGACCTCGACAAGCCGCGCCTGGTCTTCTTCTTCGACGAGGCCCACCTGCTGTTCCGCGATGCGCCGCGTCCGCTGGTCGAAAAGATCGAACAGGTCGTGCGTCTGATCCGCTCCAAGGGCGTGGGCGTCTTCTTCGTGACCCAGAATCCCGCAGACGTGCCCGACACGGTGCTGGCCCAGCTCGGCACCCGGGTGCAGCACGCGCTGCGCGCCTATACGCCGTCGGAACAGAAGGGCCTGCGCGCCGCCGCCGACAGCTTCCGCACCAATCCGGCCTTCGACACGGCCGAGACCATCCAGCAGCTGGGCGTCGGCGAGGCGGTGGTGTCCACCCTCGACGAGAAGGGCGTGCCCAGCATGGTGGCCCGGACCCTGATCCGGCCGCCGGCCTCGCGGCTCGGCCCTGCCCTGCCGGCGGAGCGGGCGGATGTGATGGCGCGAAGCCCGGTTCGCGGACTGTACGACGAGGTGCGGGACCGGGACTCGGCCCACGAGATGCTCGAGGCGCGCGCGAAGGCCGCGGCCGCCGAGGCCGAGGCCGAGCGGGAAGCCGCTCAGGCTCCGGCGCGCGCGCCCGGCCCCGACCGGAGCCGCGACGACGGTTACCGAGCTCCCGCGCCTCGGCGGTCCTCCAACCGCCAGTCCATGGGCGAGGCCTTCGCCAAGTCCGTGATCCGCTCGGTGGGGAGTTCGCTCGGCCGCGAACTGCTGCGCGGCATTCTGGGCGGGGTGAAGCGCCGCTAGGGCTGGGACCGGTCGTCGCCCCCGCCGGCGAGGATGCCCGCGCCGAGCCCGACGCCGGCGCCGCCGCCGGCCCCGCCCATGCCACCGC
>JAEZEZ010000056.1 GCA_023432855.1 Pseudomonadota bacterium
GACCGAGGTCCGCCGCCGCCCTATCTTCCCCCTGGGAGGAGCAGGGATCAGAACTTCTTCGAGATGTTCACGAAGAACTGCCGTCCGACGTAGTCGTAGCCGCTGTACAGCGGGCTGTTGCCAACCCGGTTGTAGGCGCCCTGCGAAATCCACGGCGGGGTCTCGTCGGTCAGGTTGCGCACGCCGACGATGGCCGACCAGTCGCTGTCGCTGGTGAACTGCACCGAAGCGTTGTGCAGGGTGTAGCTCGGCACCGCGAAGTCGTAGGTCGAGGCGCGGCCGGCCGGGATGCCGAAGTAGGCGTGGCTGTCCATGCTGTCGATCCACTCCATGCCGTACCGGAACTTCCAGTTGGCCATCGAGTAGGTGACGTCGGCGGTCGCGGTGTACTCCGGGTTGTTGATCGTGCCGTTGTACTCGTCCCACGGATCCGTCGAGAACAGGCGGTTGCGCTGGTCGAGGTACTGGGTGACCGACACGTTCACGCGGATGTCGCCGGGGCCGACCGGGCGGGTCCAGCGGAGGTTGTAGTCGATGCCCTCCACGATCTGCGACGCGATGTTGGTGTAGGCGTCGTGGACCGTCAGCTGGTTGCTGCTGGGGTCGCGCGGATCGATGAAGTTGCACCAGCTGCCGCCGGCCCGGAACTCCGGATCGTCGTAGCAGAGCTGCAGGATCGAGCTGGCGCCGACGCGCGAGACGCCGTTGTTGATCTCGATGTCGTAGTAGTCGATCGCGAGCGCGAAGTTCCCGGCCCACTCCGGCAGGAAGCGGGGCTGGAAGACCACGCCGAAGCCGAAGTTGTCCGAGGTCTCGGCTTCGAGGCCCTGGGCCGCGCCGCCCGCCGTAAGCACGCGGATGGAGCTGGTGGCGTTGAAGTCAGGCGCGAGGCCTTCCGAGGCGCAGTTGATGGCCCGGATGGAGCCCGGGTCAGAGCCGTAGTCGTTGCAGGGGTCGCCCGCAGCCGACAGGAAGCCCGAGGTGGCGCCGAGGAACTGCTCGAACAGCGCAGGCGCGCGGAACGAGGTGCCGTAGGACGAACGGAACGTCAGCCAGTCGGTCGGCGAGTAGACCACGCCCAGCTTGTAGGTCGTGTCGCCGCCGTAGGAGTCGTACTCGGTGTAGCGGGCCGAAGCGTTGATCGACAGTTCGTCGGCGAACGCCATGTCGCGCAGGATCGGCACCTGGACTTCGCCGTAGACTTCCCACACGTCGTCGGTGCCGCGGGTGGGGGTCGAGCTGGTCAGGTTGTAGAGGTTGCCGTTCTGGCTGTGGATCGACGGCGTGTCGTCGATCTCGGCCGTGCGGTACTCCAGGCCGAAGGCGCCCTGGATGTCGCCGGCCGGCAGTTCGAACAGCGGACCGTCGATGATGAAGCTGGCGACGGTTTCCTCGTAGATCGTGCTGCCTTCGACGTCGACGAAGGTCCAGTCGACCCAGTCCTGGGGCAGGATGCCGCCCACGACGCCGGTCGACAGGGCCGGAGCCGCGATACAGCCGTTCGACTGGTCACGGCAGACGAAGCCGCCGGAGCCGTCGGCGACCACGTCGAGCGACTGGGCCAGACGGTCCGTGAGCCAGCTCTGCTGGGTCAGGGTCGAGTCCGAACGCGCCGTCGAGACGTAGAAGTCGTAGCGCCATTCCGGCAGCACGAAGTCGCCGCGCAGGCCGACGGTGCCGCGGAAGAAGTCCTGCTCCACCTGGGTCAGGTCGTTGCCGAAGCCGATGAAGGCGCGGATGCCGACGTTCTGGCCGTTGGTGATCGCCGACGGGCCGGAGAAGGCGGTCGGGAACTGCAGGTTGGCGGGGATCAGCGGGCTGCCGTAGGCGTAGTCGAGCGACAGCTGGCGGTAGCCGGTGATCTCGCTTTCGCGGCGGTTGCCCAGGACCTCGGCGTAGAGCTCGGCGTCGCCCAGCGCCATCAGGTCGTACGAACCCTGGACGAAGACGGTGGCGATCTCGACGGGCGAGATCAGCGAGCGGTTCAGCATGCGCGGGTCGAAGGTGTCGCGCACGTTGAGGTTGGTGGTCAGGCCGCCGCCCACGCCCTCGAAGCCCACCACGCCGGTGGTGACGGCGGAGTTCGGACGCCAGCGGTTGAAGGAGCCGCCGATGGCGCCGGGGGCCGCCACGCCCGCGCGGGTCGGGGTGCCGATGGTGTTGATGGTGACGCCGTTCGAGCCGGTCCCGGTGATCGGGTAGCACTTGTAGTCGCCGGTGATCGGATCGACGTAGTCACGGCGGCTGCCGTCCGGGTTGAAGCGGTAGTCCTGGTTGCAGCGGGTCCAGTCGCGGTCACCCAGGGTCAGCTCTTCACGCTGGTACCATTCGGCCGAGCCGGAGATGCTGAGACGGTCCCAGGACTTGCCGCCGACGACGGAGATGCGCGACTGCTCGCCGCCGCCGTCCTCGGTGCCGTTGTACTGGCCTTCCATGTACAGGCCGTCGAAGGCCTTGCGGGTCTGGATGTTGATGACGCCGGCGATGGCGTCCGAGCCGTAGATCGACGAGGCGCCGTCACGCAGCACTTCGATGCGGTCGATCATGGCCGTCGGCAGAACGTTCAGGTCGGCGGAACCGACCGAGCCGCGCGAACCGGCCGGCGAAACGCGGCGGCCGTTCATCAGCACGAGCGTACGGCCCGGGCCAAGGCCCCGCAGGCCGACGGTGTTCGCGCCGGGGCCGCCGTTGGTGACGAAGCCGCCGTAGGCGTTGTTGATCTGGGCCGAGCCGCCGGTGATCGCGGTGCCCTGCAGCGCCTGGGTCGTGGAGTTGTAGCCCTGGAGGGTGGTCTCCTCGCGGGTGATCACCTGGATCGGCGAAGGCGAGTCATAGGTGCCGCGGATGCGCGAACCGACGACGATGACTTCCTGGACTTCGGAAACAGATTCCTCGTCCTGGGTGACGACGGCTTCTTCTTCGGCCGCCGTGTCCTGGGCCAGGGCCGGCGTGGCCGCGGCGGAAAGGGCCATCACGAGGCCCAGAGCCGACCCGCAGGCCAGACTCAACTTGGATCCGTTACGCACTATGTCTCCCCTCGGAGCTGAACACACTTGGATGCGAGGGGCGGTAGATGAGCGTCGGTAACCTATCCAGCGAAACCGCCGTTATTCGGTGCGCTGATTGGCTAGTGTAATCAAAGTGCAACAATAACAAACATTAGCGAGCATCTGCTTTTTGCATACCACCGGTGTTCAATGCACAATGTTCGCCATTATTCAGCCATCACTTCGCAACTTCAGCTTGTAACGGCGGGGTTTCTTCCAATGAATTTCCACCGCCTGCGCTACCACGGGTTTCTCAATCGGGGCCGGAAGGCGCCGGGGCGGCTTTCAGGCGCGGTCGAACGCCAGCCGCGCGCGCACCCCGCGGTGGGCCGGGTCGTACTCGACGCGGCTGTTCAAGCTGGCGGCCATGCTCTGGAGGATTCGACCGCCGACGCCGGTCCCCCGAGGCGCCGCATCGACCATCCCCTGCCCGTCATCCTCGACCGACAGGACGGCCGAGTCCTCGCCGAGCGCGCGCAGCTCCACCCGGATCGGACCCGAGGCCTCCGGCCCATACGCATACTTCACGGCGTTGGTGACCAGCTCCGCGGTGATGACCCCCAAGGCCACGGCCTTGTCGGTCGGGACGAACACCGGCTCGGCGGTCAGGTCGATATCCGCGCCGGCGCCCTCGGCCGCGAACGTCTGGCGCAGTTCGTCGATCAGGCCTGAGAGGTAGTCGTCCAGCGCCACCACATCGACCTGCCCGGAGGTGTAGAGCCGCCGGTGGACTTGGGCGACCGCCTCGATGCGCGCCTGGGCGTCGGCCAGGGCCTGGCTGGCCCGGGTGTCGCGCAGCGACTTGGCCTGCAGCGAGATCATGCTGGAGACGAGCTGCAGGCTGTTGCCGACCCGGTGGTTGACCTCGCGCAACAGGGCCTCGGCGCGGTCGCGCGCGACGCCGATCTCGTCGTTGGCCCGCACCAGTTCCTCGGTGCGCTCGAGCACGGTCTCCTCCAGTCCCCGGTTGGCCTCGTCGAGGCTTCGCCGGGCGGCCTGGAGGAAGGCGATGTAGCGGGAGAACAGCAACAGGCTGATGGCCGCCGCCAGCAGGATGAGGGCGCCGCCGGCCAGGGTGACCACGACCGTGCGGTTCACCTCGGCGGCCGCAAGGTCGGTCCGCGTGTCGAGGCCGGCCCGCTCGACCTCCTCGAGGTCCTTTAGCACGCGACGGATGCGGATGGTCAGGCCGCGGGCGTCGGCCTCGCCCAGGAAGGCGACGGCCGCCCCGGCGCGCCCCTCGCGATAGAGATCGATCGCCTCGCGGATGGCCGCGTGCCGTTCCCGGAACAGGCTGCGCAGTTCCGCCACGCGTCGTGTCTGAGCGTCTCCGGTCGCGAGCCGCTCCAGCTGGTCGAGCAGCGGCCCGGTGGCCGCCACCGCCTTGTCATGGGTGCTGAGGTAGGCGACGCGCCCGGTCAATAGGAAGCCACGCTGTCCGGCCTCGGCGTCCAGCGCCGCCGCCTGCAGCTGGCCCACCACGTCCCGGATCTCGTGGGTTCGCTCGATCTGGTCGTTCAGGTCCGCCGTGCGGCGGATCATGAGAAAGGTGGTCACATTGGTGGCGAGCAGCGCCAGGAAGGCGATCGCCAGCAGGACAAGGACGGTGCGGCCTAGCGGCGTCTTCAGCTGGCCGGCGACAGTCGGGGCTTGCATGCCCCGGTCTTAGAACGCGTTCGACGAAAGGGGGAAGGCTTTTGTGACGCTTGGCGCTCGCCGCCCCGGGCTTTGCGAAGCGGGCGCGCAGGGCTATACCCCGCGCCGACCAGAGCCCGGCAGCGCCGGGCGTTTATCCCTCCCCCTTGCGCCGGAGTCCTTGCTGCATGTCCAAGATCAAAGTCGCCAACCCGGTCGTCGACATCGACGGCGACGAGATGACCCGCATCATCTGGAAGATGATCAAGGACAAGCTGATCTTCCCCTACCTCGACCTCGAGCTGGACTACTACGACCTGTCGATCGAGAACCGCGACGCCACCGAGGACAAGGTGACGGTCGACGCGGCCGAGGCGATCAAGCGTCACGGCGTCGGCGTGAAGTGCGCCACCATCACCCCCGACGAGGGGCGCGTGGAAGAGTTCGGCCTGAAGAAGATGTGGAAGTCGCCCAACGGCACCATCCGCAACATCCTCGGGGGCGTGGTCTTCCGCGAGCCGATCATCTGTTCCAACGTGCCGCGCCTGGTCCCGGGATGGACCCAGCCGATCGTCGTCGGTCGTCACGCCTTCGGCGACCAGTACAAGGCCACCGACTTCCTGGTCCCCGGCCCGGGCAAGCTGACCATCAAATTCCAGGGGGAGGACGGCCAGGTCATCGAGCACGAGGTGTTCGACTTCCCCTCGTCGGGCGTCGCCATGGGGATGTACAACCTCGACGACTCGATCACCGAGTTCGCCCGCGCCAGCTTCTCGTTCGGCCTGCAGCGCAATTTCCCGGTTTACCTG